>JBMOFP010000056.1:0-33176 GCA_049318805.1 Bradymonadia bacterium | reverse complement strand
TTCAAGCGCGGCGCGCCCCTCAGCACCGAGGACCTCTTCTTGAGCCAGGCGAACCTGCGCTCCCTCGGCACCTTCGACTCGGTGAAGGTCGAGACCGTCGGCGCCGAGGAGACGGTGACCTCGGGCGAGCGCCGCGTGCCCACCCTGGTCACGGTGGACGTCGAAGAGTCGACCTACCGCCTGCTGGACGGGAACCTCGGTCTGCGCATCGACAGTGTGCCGCTGACGGCGAGCGACCTGCCGATCCTCTACGTGCTCGGCGCGGCGGTGCGCGACCGCAACCTCGCTGGGCGCGCGCTCGAGCTCGGCCTCGAGGGCGAGCACGACAACCGGATCGACTCGCCCGGGGACACGCTCGGCGACGACGCTCGGTGGCTGGTGGGCCCGTACGTTCGAGACCGCCGCTTCCTCGCCACGCGGCTCGCGCTGGAGCTGCGTCTGAGCTACGGCCTCGGGCGTACGGACGCACGCGACCAGTACGAGCAGAGCTCGAAGATCGAGGCCACGCTGAGCTACGACTTCTTGAACCTGTCGTACCCCGCACAGTGGGGCCGCGGCCTCGGCGCACAGCTCACGCTGGCCTACGAGCGCAAGCGGCAGCGCGACCTCACGCGGCGCGGGGTCCGCCCGCCCTTCGGCGAGGCCTTCAACCAGATCACCCTGGAGCCCGCGGCCCGCCTCGACCGGCGCGACAATCCGCTGCACCCGACACGCGGCCTGCTCATCGCGCAAGAGAACGAGATTCGCTTCAGCAGCAACGCGCTCGTGCCGTCTCTCTTGGAGCCGGCGTTCAAGGAGACGGTGACGGCTGAGTATGTGCAGAGCTTCTTCGAACGACAGCTCATCGTCGTACCGCTCCTGCGACTCGGCGCGGCTCAGGCGGCGAACCCCCGGGACGACGCGCTGCGCGACTTCCTCTTCAAGGCCGGCGGCGACGGGGTCTCCGTCCCCGTTCGAGGCTACGCGGACGCGGCGATCGACGCCTGCAACGGTGACCCGTCCCGTTCAGGGTGCGCCTCGGCCATCGACCCCGACGACGCCTCCCTGGCACGACCCGTCGGGGGCCGCGCTTTGCTCGGCGGCTCTCTCGAGCTGCGCTTCCCGACGTTCATCTTCGAGGACTTTTGGTTCGCGGCCTTCTCCGACGTGGCCGGCATCGCACCGACCTGGTCGGCGATGGACGCGGACCGCTTTTTCCCCAGCGTGGGCGGCGGTTTGCGCTGGCTCATCACCGGGCAAATCCCGTTGCGGCTCGACGTCGCCGCCCCTCTGCGCGAGACGATCTTCAGCCGCGCGCAGCCGCGCGCGCACCTCAACATCTTCTATGTCTTCTGACCGTGCGCGAGGCGTCGAGACCCACCCGTCGAGCGCGCAGGGTTGCTTGCCGAAGTTCCGATGCTAGACTCCCCGCACCGTCGTCAAGTCGAGGTCCCCATGAAGCGTGTCGTTGCTCTGGTCGTGCTCGCCACCTTCCCTGCCGCCGCGTGGGCGGAGGTGCCGCCCGAGCTCGCCGCATCGCCTCGGTTGCTGCTCGCGCAGGCGGGCGGTGAGCCCGTAGACGACTCGGACCTCGCGCAGGAGGAGACCCTCGAGCAGCTCAACCAGGCGGACTTCGACAAGGACTCCTGGTCCATGGGCGCGGCCGTCGGCCTGAGCTTTTTGCCCGGCGCCGGCTGGGGCCTGATCTACGCCGAGAAGCCCGCCGCGGCCGCCGTGCCCTTCGCCCTCTCGGCCGTGGGGTACACCGTCGGTGCGCTCTACATGCTCGGCCTCTTCGACGAGTCGCAGTCCAACGTCTGCTTGCACGACTCTGTGGGTGAGGTCTCACTGGCCGCCTGTCAGTTGGTGCAGTCCCGCGGGCAGTTCACCGCGGACCTCGACGGAGACGGTTCCGCCGGCGACTGGCAGCAGGAGATCGACCTGAACGACGAGGCCCGCCGCCCGTACATCGACACCGCCGAGAACTACAACCGCGCGGTGAAGGGCGAGAACTTCGACGGCACCAAGACGGGCCTGATCATCGTCGGCGCGACCTACGCGGCCACCGCGCTCCTCGGCGCGGTCTGGGCGGGCATGTCGGTGGACGAGCACAACACCGATCTCCGCAACAGCATCGAGAGCACCGCGAGCGCGCCTCGTCCGCTCGTCGGCTACGACGGCCGCAACGGCTTCCTCGGGCTCTCGCTCGACTTCTGAGACCGGCTTCGACCTCTCGCGGGCACGGTGCATCGCCCGCGCCCCCGACGCATGAATCGTTACGCTCTCCTGCTCATTGGCGCGGTCGTTCAGGTCGTGCTCGACCAGTGGTCGAAGATCGCGGTCGTGGACTGGCTCGTGCCCCGGGGCCTGCCCGAGAAGTGGGGCTACATCCCGTCCGAGGTCTACACGGTCAGTGAGACCTGGTTCCGGTTTCGGGTCGTGGGCAATCCCGGCGCGGCCTGGGGCATCTTCCGGAACCTGCCGGAAGAGTGGCGGGTGACCTTCTTCTTTGTGCTCACGGTCGCGGCCTGTGTGGGCATCACCTATACCTACCACCACACCCCCAGCACCCAACCCCGCGTGCGCTGGGCCTTGATGCTCATCCTGGGCGGCGCCATCGGGAATCTCATCGATCGGCTGCGCATCGGCTACGTCATCGACTTCGTGGAGTGGTTCTACGGCGACTTCACCTGGCCGAACTTCAATGTCGCGGACATCGGCATTTCCGTAGGCGTCGGGCTGTTGGTGCTCGACATGATCCTCACGCGCAAGTCGCCCCCGGCCGAGGCCACTCCGCCTCCGCCCGCCTCGACCGGCGGCTGAGCCGTCGATGCACCCCTGGCTGACCGCCCCCGACAGCCTCGTCCCCCTGCCCAGCTACTTCACGCTGCTCATCGGCGGCTTCATGTTGGCGATCTACATCGCCCAACGTATGGCGCCGCGGCACGGCATCGATTCGGACGATCTGGTCGACCTCGGCCTCTACATGCTCGTGGCCGGGCTCATCGGCTCGCGCATCCTGCACGTGCTGGCCGACGGCTACTTCATGGACTACGTGCACCTGTGCACGGACCCGCTCCAGGTCGAGGTGCCGAGCTTCGTGCACGTACGCTGCGCGACGGACGCGGATTGTGTCACCGCCGACGCCGGCGCGCTGTGTCACCCCGACGCCCTGACCTGTCGACCTGCGCGGGACTGCCTCGCCGCGCTGAAGTTCTGGCAGGGGGGCCTCGCCTTCTACGGCGGCTTCGTGCTCGCCGTCGGCGTCGCGGTCGTTTTCCTGCGAAAGCGCCGCATCCCGTTCCTCCAGATGGCCGACCTCTGCGCCCCGATGATCGCGTTCGGCCTCGTCTTCGGCCGCATCGGGTGCTTGCTCGCCGGGTGCTGTTTCGGCAACCCCACGGACCTGCCGGTGGGGCTCTCGTTCCCGGGGGACGCGCGGGCTCCGGTGAACGGCGCCTGCCCGAAGTTCTACGACCTCGTCACCACCGAGACGGGCACTCAGGTCTGCGCCATCGGCAGCCCGGCGCTCGTCACCCACCTCGAGCGGGGCCTCTTGCATGCCCCGGCCCGCGAGAGCCTGCCCGTCCACCCGACCCAGGCGTACGAGGCGCTCTTCTGCCTCGCGCTGTTCTTGTACCTGTTCTTCTGGCGTCGGCCCCGCGTGCGCTTCACGGGGCAGACCTTCTGGGAGATGTGCCTCCTCTACGGCCTCGGTCGTTTCGCGGTGGAGTTCCTGCGGGCCGACGACCGCGGGCTCTGGCTCGGGAACTCACTCTCCACGAGTCAGCTCATCGCGCTGCCCATCATCGCGATGTCCGTCGTGATGCTCGTGCGCGGACTCCGCGCGCCCCGGGGCACCTGACGATGCATCCCGTCCTCCTCTCCTTCGGCGACTACCCGGTCCACACCTACGCGGTGTGCATCGCGCTCGGCTTCGTGGTCTGCGTCTGGCTGTCGGCCCGCCATGGGCAGCGCGTCGGCATGGACCGCGAGATGATCCTCGACCTGTGCTGGTGGCTGCTCGTCATGGGCCTCGTCGGCTCCAGGCTCGCGTTCATCGCCACGAACTGGGACCAGTACTGGTACCCCTGCGTGGACGTCGACCACTTCAACCGCCTGTATCCCGAGCAGGCGCTGTCCGAGCCGGACTGCCTGCTCATCCTGAAGTTCTGGAAGGGCGGCCTCGTCTTCTACGGGGCGCCCATCGCCAGCCTGATCACACTCTTTGTGTTCATGCGCCGAGAGAAGCTGCCGGCGCTCCCCGTGGCGGACCTGATCATCATCTATCTGCCGCTCGGGCAGTTCTTCGGTCGGCTGGGCTGCCTGGGGGCCGGGTGTTGTTTCGGCAAGGCCCACGACGGCCCGCTGTCCATCGTTTTCCCGCGGGGCTCCATGGCGTGGGAGCAGCACGTGAACGAGCACCTCATCGAGCGCGCCGCGGACTCGAGCCTGCCCGTCTACGCGACCCAGCTCTTCGACGCCTTCTCGGGGCTCGCGCTCTTCGGGGTGCTGTTCTGGCTTCACGCCCGCAAGCGGTGGAACGGCCAGGTCATGGTGGCGTGGCTCGTGCTCTACCCGCTCATTCGTTCGATCAATGAGCTCTACCGGGGTGACGAGGACCGCAAGTTCCTCGCGCGGGTCGTCGTGGAGCCCCTCAACGCGCTCCTGGGGCTCGACCCCGGCAGCGTCACGTTCCTGTCGACCTCGCAGTTCATCAGCGTGCTCGTGGCGACCGTTGGGCTCGTGCTGCTATATCGGCTCCGTAGCCGTCCGATCGTGACGCCCTGAGGCCGAAAAGCTCGCCCATGCACCGCGCCCCGCAGCTCAGGACCTGGATCGCCTTGGCCCTCGTCGCTCTCGTCGCGGCGGCGTGCTCCGTCGCGCTCGACTTCGACCGCACCTACAAAGGCCAGGACGAGGTCTACCCGATCCAGGACCTCGCCGAGCTCTCGCCCCCGCGCGACGGAGAGTCGCCGGACAACGGGCTCTGCGCGGACTTCTGCACCCGATACCTGAGCTGCGCGGGCCAGTTCTGCCACGCGCTCACCGTCGCGCTGCCCGAGAAAGCCGCGCAGAACCAGGCCGATTGCGAAGAGAGCTGCACACGGGTCGATACGCTGACGGCGAGTCAGCTCGCCTATGTGGAGCGCGCCGACGGGTGCCAGGCTCTGGCCGAGCGAACGACCGAACCTTTCGGCGACCAATGCGACTTCTACATCGACTACTGCCGGTCGATGTGTGACCCCCCGCCCGGGGACGACAGCGTGATCACCTGTGAGCCCGGCCTCACGATTGAGACGTGTCAGGCGTTTTGCGAGACCTTGAAGCTCGACTTCTTCGAGACCTTCGAGGGGCAACGCGCAGCGGGGCAGCCGGTTTGCGTGCAGTGGGGCGCGGCCAAGACGCCGAGCGGTGGCAACCCCGACCCGCTGCGTCTGGGGGATCGCTGCGAAAGTTTGTGCGACGAAGACGCGGGCCTGCCGATCTGCAACAAGCCCGGGCTCGTACGGGCTGCATGTCCCGATGGGTGCGAATCGGTCGTGATTGCGGATTGGGCGTGCCTGGCCCGCGCCGACGAGGCGCAGCTCGCGATCTGCGAGCAGGCCGAGCGATGCCGCGCCGAGCTGACGTCGCCCCGCTGAGGTCCGCACGTCGTCGCGCCCTTGGGGCGCTGATCACGGCGCTCGTGCTCTTCGCCTCGACGGCGCTGGCCCACGAGAAGCCCGAGGCGCAGGCCGCCGCGGGCGCCGTCGTTCAAGGCAAACGCGCCGCCCGCACCGCCAGTGAACGCAAGGTCACGGCCCGCGCGCTGCAGACCCAGCCGGGTCGCCGGCGGGTCGAGGACCTGCTGCGCAACGTACCCGGCCTCGTGGTGGTCGCCCACGGCGCCGAGGGCAAGGGCGAGCAGTTCTTCCTGCGCGGCTTCGACGCCGGGCACGGACAGGACGTCGAGGTCCTGGTCGACGGGGTGCGGGTGAACGAGCGCTCGAACGTGCACGGCCAGGGCTACGTCGACCTCGCCTTCCTGCCGCCGGAGGTCGTCGCGACCCTGGAGGCCCGGCCCGGCCCGTTTCGCGCCGAGCAGGGACCCTTCGCCGTGGCGGGCTCCGTGCGGCTCCAGCTCGGGGTCGTGGGCGCGGCCCGGGGCACACGCGTAGGGCTCGAACACGGCGGGCCGAGTCGAGTACGCGCGCTCGCGCTGGTCGCGCCCCTGGAGCTGTCCGAGAACACGTTCTTCGCCGTGGACCACCTCGAAGACGCCGGCTTCGGTCAGAACCGCGCGGCCACGCACACCCGCGCCGTGGGCAGCGCGCGCCTGCTCGAGGTCGAGGGCTTCGGCACCCTGCGACTCTGGGGGGCCGTGCATCGTGGGCGCTTCGGCCTACCGGGCGCCGTACGGGTCGAGGACATCGAGTCCGGGCGCGTGGGCCCCTGGGACGCCGTGCGGCAGGACACCGAAGGCGCGTCGACGCGCGGCCTGGCGGTCCTGGAGCACCACGTTCACGCGGGCGAGTCGCGCCTCGACACCGCCCTGCAGGTCCAGGCGCGCACCCTGGACCTGGTGGAGGACTACACCGGCTTCCTCTTCGACGCGGAGCGCGGAGACCGTCGCCGCCAGCAGGAGACGAGCCGCCGGGTGGGCTTGACGAGCCGCGTAGCCACCCACCTGCCGTTTGCGCTGCGCCTCGAGGCCGGCGTGGAGGCGCATCGGGTGTGGCTCGACCAATCAGAGCGGGATGTGGACGCGGCGCACGTGCCCTTCGCGACGACCCGCGACCTGGAGGTCACCGAGACGGAGGCCGGCGGCTTTGTCTCCGTAGGTCATCGCCCGCTCCCCGAGGTGCGCCTCGAGGCCGGTGTGCGTGTCGACACCTTCCTCGACGAGGTGGACGACGGGCTCACGGGGCGCCGCGCCGAGGCGAATACAATGGGCATCGGCCCGCGCGCTTCGGTGGTCTGGGACGCCCTGCCACGCCTGTCGGTCTTCGCGGCGGCCGGCCGCGGCCTGCGCCCGCCCGAGGCGCGGGCGGCCCTCGCGCGGCCGTCTACGGGCGATACACGGCGCGAGTACTTCGAGGGGGGCGAAGCGCGGGTGACCCACGCCGACGCCATCGAGGTCGGCGCCCGCGGCAAACCCCTCCAGGTCCTGGAGTTGGGCCTGGTGGGCTTCGGTACCTGGATCGACCGAGAGCTGGTCTACGACCATGTCTCCGGGCTGAACCTGGAGCTCAACCCTACGCGGCGCCTGGGGGGCACGGCCGATGCGACGTGGCGTGTCGTCTCGGGCCTCGACCTGCGCGGTGAGGTCACGCTCGTGGACGCCCGCTTCACCCGGTCGGGCAATGTGGTGCCCAACGCGCCCCGGCGGATCGTGCAGGCGTCGGCCGCGTGGACGGAGCCGAACACCGTCGAGTCGGACGCGGGCCGAACCTACGGCGGCGCGCGGTTGCTGCACGTCGGCGCGCGCCCGCTCTCCTTCGGGGCGACAGCCTCCGGGTGGACCGTGGTGGACGCGAACCTGGGGCGACGCGCCGGCCCGCTCGCGCTCGAGGTGCAGGTCGAGAACGTGCTCGACGCCCGCTGGGCCGAGACCGAGCTGCACTTCGCGTCCCGCCACGACCCGGAGTCGCCCCGGAGCCTCGTGCCGGCGCTCCATCGTGTGACTTCTCCGGGGCGCACCGTGCGCGCGCTCTGGACGATTTGGTATTGAGAGGGCCGACCGAGGCCAGAACGGAGACGCCCCTTGCGAACGCTGACCTTGTTGGTGTGCCTGACCGCCTGCTCGGAGACCGCGACCGAGGCCAAGCGGGTCCAGGTCGAGCTCTGGGGCGGCTCGATCGAGGCCTCGAGCACGCCCTCGGACACGGGGTGGACTGTGGAGCTGGACTCGGCTCAATTCGCCGTCACGAACCTCGAGCTCACGATCCTGGGCGAGACCCACCTCGCGCAGCCTACGCAGCGCTGGCCCGCCGTTGTCTGGTCGCTCTTCGGCGGCACCGCCCGCGCGCACCCCGGGCACTACGCCGGGGGCGAGGTCACCGGCGAGGTGGTGGGGCCCTTCGTCGTGAACTACGGCGGTGCGGGTGCGCAGGCCCTCGCCCGCGGTGAAGCCCTCGCCGGGGACTACAACGGCGCGAACCTGACGTTCACTCTCGCGGACGCCCTGGGCGGTGCGTCGGTGCGCCTGGTCGGGCGCGCGACCGACGCCGAAGGGACCGTGGTGCCCTTCGACACGGCCCTCGACCTCGACGAGGGGGTGCAGGTCGTGGGCCTGCCCTACGACGCCGACCTCGGCGCGGGCGAGGTCCACCGCGTGAGCCTCGTCCTGCAGGTGCGCGACGACGAGACCGGCGGGCACCTCTTCGACGGCATCGACTTCCAGAACATCGGCGCGGCCGAGACCAATCGCCTGCGGCGCCAGCTCGTCCGCCACGACTTTCACGCGCTCGTCGAAGCGCCCGGAGGCACGCCATGAACCTGAAGCCCGTCTACGCAATCGCCCTGCTCGCCGCGCCGTTCGCCGCGTGTGGCGAGGACGCCGACAGCGACGCCGCCCCCGCGACCGGCACGTTGAACGTACGGATCTGGGGCGAGGAGTACATCGAGGACACGATCCCCGCCGAGACCTTCGCCGATGGGTGGAGCGTGCGGTTCGAGAAGTTTCTCCTCCGGGTCGGGTCGGTGCGGGTCGGTGCAGCGACCGGCACGCCGAGCCTCACGACCGGGACGACCTACCGCGTCTACGACCTCGCGGTGCCACCGACCACCGCGGGCGACGCACCCGGTCACCTCGTCGCCTCTGCCGAGGTCGACGCCGTGAACACCCCGATCGTGGGCTACACCGTCGCCGGGGGCGGCGACGCCGAGGCCGGCAACGCCACGGCGGCCGATACCGAGCGTCTGACCCAGAACGGCTGGGCCGTGTACGTCGAAGGGGTCGCGACCAAGGCCGACGTGACGAAGCGCTTCGCCTGGGGCTTCGAGGGCACGCAGCGCTACTTCCCCTGCGAATCGACCGCGACCTTCACCGACGGCGTGGCCGAGGTGCAGCTCACCATTCACGGCGACCACCTCTTCTACGACGACCTCACCTCCGAAGAGCCGAACGTGGCCTTCGACGTCGTCGCCTCGGCGGACACCAACGACGACGGCGAGATCACCGTGGAGGAGCTCACCGCGCGGGACATCACCGGCGAAGCCCGCTACCAGGTCGGCAGCTTCCCCGTGACGAACCTCTACGCCTTCATCGAGCACCAGATCGGCACGCTGGGCCACATCGACGGCGAGGGCCACTGCGAGACCGGCGGCGAGTGAGCCGACGCGGCGCCTCTGCGCGCCCGGTCAGAAGAGCGTGGCGGCGAGGCGCTTGCGGTAGCGCACCGTGAGCTCGTGGCTGGGGCCGAGCAGGTCGAAGAGCGAGACCAGGGCGCGGCGCCCACCGTCTTCACGGAGCTTCCGGTCGTTGAGCACCACCTGGAAGAAGGCCTCGAGCGCGCCCTCGTGGTCCAACGCCACGGCGAGCGTGCATCCCAGTCGGTACCAGGACTCGGCGTCCGCGTCGTTCGCCTGCACGGCGGCGCGGAGAGCGGGCGCGTCCCCCGCATCGGCGTAGAACTCGAGCACGCCCTTCAGCCGCTGGGCCTGCTCCCAGGTGCTCGCGCCCTCGGCGATCTGGCCCAGCCAGGACTCGGCGGCGGCGCGGTCCCTCTGGGCGAGGGCGACCCGCGCCAGGGCGAGCTGCGCCTCGGCCTTGAGCTCGGGCTTCGTGGTGAGCACCTGCTCCCAGGCGGACTTCGCGAGGTCGTGCTCGCCGTTGGCCGAGGCCTCACGGGCGATCTCGGCGAGGTCGCGCTCCGGCGGCGGGGGCATCGGCAACCGGTCGATGAACTTCTTCACCTCGGCCGGGGGGAGCGCGCCCTGGAACCCATCGACCGGCTGGCCGCCCGCGAAAGCGTAGACCGTCGGGATCGACTGGATGCGGAAGGCCTGCGAGAGCCGGGGGTTCTTGTCGACGTCGACCTTCACCAGCTCGAAACGACCGCCGTACTCCTCGGCGAGCTTCTCGAGGGCGGGTCCGAGCGTTTTGCACGGACCGCACCACTCGGCCCAGAAGTCCACCACGACCGGGACCTCGAGGCTGCGCTCCATGACGATTTGAGCGAAGTTCGCCTCAGTCCCTTCCTGGACGAAGGCCTTACGGGACGCGCCAAGCGCGGGCTTCGGGGGGGCACCGATTTCGAACATGCGCGGACCATACGCACCGCCCCCGGGAGGTGCAACTGGCGGCCCGGCCCTGCGCGTTACGCCGGCGGGCGGAGCGCACCTCGGGCCTCGAGGGCGCGGACCTGGAGCACCCCCGCGACCACGGCGACCGGCAGACCCAGCAGGTTCAGCAGGGGCACCGAGACCAGCGGCAGCGCGGCGAGGCCCAGAGACCAGGTCGCGAAGAACTGCGTTCGCAGCAGCGCGAGCCGCGCCCCCAGCCCCAGGCCACGCCGGGACAACGCGCCGTCCTGCAGGTCGAGCGCGAGCAGGCACGGCGCCCACACAAAAAGGCCGAAGAGACCCGCGGCGACGCCGACCACCGGCACAAAACCCAGCACGAGCAGGGTGAGCCCGCCAACGAGATTGACCGCCATCAGCCCCGCCGAGACCCGCACCGAGTGCGCGACCTCGGTGAAGAACCCGACCTCCGGCAGCGCCGGGCCTCCGAGAACACGCTCGACGCGCACGGCGAGGGGCTCACACAGCGGCACCCCGATCAGCATCACGATCCACGGCACCACGAACGCCACGAGCAGCAAGCGCGCCAGGTGGTCGAGTACCCACGCGAGCCACCACACGCCGACCCACCAGTCGTCGGGCTTCATCCACCCCGCCACGAGCGGGTCGATCTGCGTGAACACGGCCCAGAAGGCCACGCCCATGCCCACGAGCGCGGTCACGGTGGGCAGGAGGGCCAGGAGCAGGAGACTGGGGCGTTCGGCGAGCAGGCCGAGCGCCCGAAGGAGAGCGAGGGGACCGAGCATGCCGGTCAGGGTAGCAGCGACGCCGGCCCCTCGGCAGGGGGACCGACCTCGGCCCGTGCGTGCGACAGCATGAGCCACAGCACCGCGGCCGTGGCCGCGACCGCGACGACCACGAAGACCTCCACGGAGAGCCGGCCCGCGACAAAGGTGCGAAAGGTGCTCGCGGACCGTTTGCGCAACCGACGCCGCGCCGCGCGCGCCAGGTCGACGGGCGGCGCGATGGGCTGCAGGTTGCGCAGCAGGGTCCGCGCGGCGTCCGCGTCCTCGATGGCCTTCGAGAGCGCCGGATCACGCTCCAGGCGGGCGCGCATCGCCAGCGCGTCCGGGTCGTCATCGAGAAAACGCGTGATGAACGCGTCGTTCTCGGTCTGTGGGGGGTTCGTCATCGGCCTGGATCTCCTGCGCTCGTGGCCCTCGTCAACTGCTCGTAGGCTTCCTTCAGCGCGATGCGGGCCCGGTGAAGCCTCGACTTTACGGTCCCCTCGGCCAGGCCTGTGATGGCCTGCACATCGGAATAGCTGAGACCCTCGATGTCCCGCAACACGAGGAGCTCGCGGTGTTCGGGATCGAGTCGGGCGAGCGCGCGCTGCACGAGCGCCTCGGTCTGCGAGCCCGTGAGCGCGGCGTCGGGCGCAGGCGCGGGCTCACCCACACTGTTCCCCACCCCGCTGCTCTCGTTGAGCGCGCCCTCGGGCACGTCCTCGAAGCGGTCGAAGAAGCCCCAACGGCGGCGCGAGAGGTGCTTGATCCGGTTCTTGCAGAGGTTGATCGCGATTCGATACAGCCAGGTGCTGAGGCTCGAGTCGCCGCGGAAGCGCTCGATGGACAAAAAACAACGCACGAAGACGTCCTGGGCGACATCCTCGGCCTCGGCGGCGTTGCCGAGCATCCGGAAACAGAGGCTGTAGACCGGGACCTGGTGACGCAGCACCATCTCCTGGAACGCCTGAGGGTCGCGTCGCCGTAGGCGCCGAAGCAGCCACGGCTCGCCCACTGGACCGCTCGCGAGCTCACCTGCCAGGGCTCCGCCTTCGGGGGCCAGCGGAGAGGTGGGCTCGGCGAAGGTGGGCATCGAGGAGTTGGACATCGACCTCGAACGCGAGGTTCCCCCGAATCGACCGCGGGACGCGAGTGGCTTGCGGGGGAGCGCTTCGAGGTTTACGGAGCCCATATGCCCTCCAGATATCTATCGGCCGTGCTGGACGCGCCCACCGCGCCCCTCCTCGAGGAACGCGTGGCCCATTGGGTCCGGTCTTTTTCCGCTCAACATCAGCTCCCGTTGGCCCAGGACCCGCACGGCAACCTCGTGCTGACCTACGACGGGCGGGGCGGGCGGTCCGAGGACCTGCCCCTCGCCTTCCTCGTGGCCATGGACCACCCGGGCTGCGAGCTGGTCGCCGTGGCCGGGGACGCGGCCGAGGGCCTTTGGCACGGCGACCTGCCCACGGCGCTCGCCCGGGACACCCGTGTGCGTGTGCACGGTCGACAGACCCAGGCCACCGCGCGGGTTGTGAGCTGGACGAGCCGCGAGACGCCCATCGGCGAGTGTGTGGATCGGGTCCTGCTTCAGCTCGAGGGCCGCGCCCAGGTAGGCGACCTGGCGGCGCTCGACCTGCCCGGACTCAGGCTCGAGGGGGACGTCGTCGTCGGCCGGAGCACGCTCCACCTCGTGGGGGTCGCGGCCCTGCTCGACCTGCTCGAGCGCTTCGTGACCCATCGCCCCGCCTGCCGCGTCCAGCTCTTCTGCGTGCGCGCGAGCACGCTCGGCTTCGCCGGCACGATCGGGCTGCTCGAGCGCGGCGCCCTGCTCCCCGGGCAGTGTGTGGTCACCGTGGGCGGTGTGGCCGCGCAGGTCGGCGCGCAGCCCGGCGCGGGCCCGGTCGTTCGGGTCGGGGACGCGCTCTCACTCTACGACGGCGCGCTCTTGCGGTCGCTCCAGGAGGCCGCCGGACGCTACGCGGCGAGCCACGCGAACGCCCGCTGGCAGCTCTCGCACCTACCCCTGGGCGCCGCCGACGCGGGGGTCCTCTCGCTCTTCGGTCGACGCGCCGGGGCGATCGCCGTGCCCATCGAAAACGCCCTGAACCTGGGTCTCGGAGCGGACGGGCGACTGCGCCTCGAGGCGGAGCGTTTCTCGCTCACGGACTATCGGGGGCTCGTCAACCTGCTCGAGACCCTCGCGGTGGGGTGGGCCGACAACGACGCCCCCCAGCGCCTCGCCGACGACACCCGCGAGTGGCTGTCGAGCGCCGCGCACGACGTGCTGCGTCGTATGGTCTGAGAGCGGCATTCGGGTTCACCCGAGTGGCCGGCAACTTTCTCGTCACGAACCTTCGACACGGCTTGTGCGGGTCGCGGGGCGGCGCGAGGCTGCCCCCCCAGCGGGTGCGGGACCGCCAACCGAGGAGATGAACGATGGCGTACTTCCATGGGAACTTCGTTTGGCGCGAGCTGATGACCACGAACGTGGAGGCCGCGAAGGGCTTCTACGGGGAGCTCTTCAACTGGAGCTTCGAGCTGGCCCAGATGCCCGATGCGCAGTACTGGCTGGTGAAGCAGGGCGAGAAGAGCCTGGCCGGTCTGATGGCCCTGCCGCCTGAAGCGCCGGCCGTGACCTACTGGTCGAGCTACGTCTCCGTGCCCGACGTGGACGCCGCCGCGGCGAAGGCCACCGCCCTCGGCGGTCAGCTCTACTTCGGTCCCACCGACATCCCCGGCGCCGGCCGCGCCGCCCTGGTCGCGGACCCGGAGGGCGCGATGATCAACCTCTTCCGCGACGTGAAGGGCGACCCCGAGACCAACGGCGCGATGCCCGGTCCCTTCACGTTCTGCTGGGAGACTCTGAACACGCGGGACATCGGGGCGGCGTCGGCCTTCTACACCGAGGTGGTGGGCTGGGCGAAGGGTGAGTTCAACGGCATGACCACGCTCGTCGCAGCCAGCGGGCCGGTCGCGGACCTCCAGGGTGTGCCCGAGGGTGTGCCCCCGAACTGGTTGACGTTCGTCTCCGTGCCCTCGCTGGCGGACCGCCGCGACGCGGCCGCCCGACTCGGCGCGACGGTGCTCATGCCCGAGATCGCCGTGCCCGGCGTCGGCCTGATCGCCGTGATTCAGGACCCGACCGGCGGTGTGATCGGTCTCTTCGAACCCGACCGGGGCTGAGTGACCGATGACGTCGAGGCGCGGAAACGCGTAGGTTCTCCTGCGTGAACCGTCTGCTTCGACTCGGCCTCACCCTGCTGCCTCTGTGGCTCTCCGCGGGCGCGCACGCCCAGAGTCCGCGGACGCTCGTCGACGCGGACCTCGCGCCGATCAATTACGGACCCCGCAGCGCCGAGGTCCGCGCCGCGCTGGCGCAGGGGCTGTGGGCGAAGGCCGCGGACGCGGCGAGCGGCGAGGCCGCCGAGGTCCGCTTCGCGCGGGCGTGGATGCGCCTCAAGGCCGCGGGGCCCAAGAACGCGGAGTCCGCGCTCGTCCTGCTCGCGGGGCAAGAGTCGCGCGTGCCGGCGCTGGCGGACGACGTGCGCCGCATGCGGGGCGAGGCCCTCATCGAGCTGGGGCGGAGCGCCGAGGCGGTGAAGGCCCTCGCGGGGCTCGACGACGACCTCGCGCTGCGCCTACGGGCCCGCGCCCTGCGGGAGTCCGGGGCCACGGCCGAGGCGCGCACGCTCTACGGCACGCTGCTCGCGCGGACGGGTGAGACCCGGGCCGTCGCCCTGCTGGGCGCCGCCCGCCTCGAGGCCGACGCCGGCGATCCCGACCGCGCGCTCACCCACCTGAAGGCGCTCGACCTGGAGTTCCCGGCGCTCGGCCCCGCCGAGCTGGGCCGAGCCCTCGCGAAGACCCTCATCGCCGCCCACCCCAAGAGCGCGCGTCGTTTCGAGGAGCGCACGGCCGAGGAGCGCCTCGCGCGGGGCGAGCGCCTCCTCGAGGCGCACCGCAACACCGAGGCCGCGGCGGCGCTCGAGCCGCTGAGCAAGCTCTCGCTCGACCCCGCGCAGACCTGTCGCCAGCGGTACGCGCTCGGCCGCGCGTTCCGAAAGGCGCGGGTGTGGAAGAAGGCGAAGGCGCCGCTGGACGAGGCCGTCGACGCGTGCCGCGGCGCCCGGCACGAGAGCGCGCCCTGGGCCTTGTACCAGCAGGCTCAGGTGCTCGAACGCCTCGGGCTCGAGGCCGAGTCGGCCGCCGCCTACGAGGCCCTGCGTACGGCCCATGTGGAGCACAGCCTCGCCGACGACGCCGGCTTCTACCTCGTGAAGCATCAGCTCGACGACGTGGGCGGAGAGAAGGGATGGGCCGCGGCCCGAGCCCTGGCCGAGGCCCTCGTCGAGCGTCATCCCCAGGGCGACATGGTGCACGAGGCGGTCTTTTTCGTGGCCTTGCGGGCGCTGGTCGAGTCGCGTTGGAAGGACGCCGACGCCGTGCTCCGACTCTACGACCGCCTGCCTCGCACGGGCTATCGGGACCACGAGGCCGGCCGCACGGAATACTGGCGCGCCCGCGTCGACCAGGCCCTCGGGCGCCGGGACGCCGCCGAGGCGGGCTTTCGGTCGGTGCTCTCGACCTGGCCGATGCAGTGGTACGCCCTGATGGCCTACGCCGAGCTCCACCGCATGAAGAGCGTCGGACCGAAGGCGGCGCGCGCGGCGTTGCGTGAGGCGCTCGAGACCGACGCCGCGTTGCCCGGCCTGCCGGGCGGGAGCGGTCCGAGCTGGGCCTTCGAGGTGCCGGCGACGGTCGACGCCCGCGCCCTCGAACGGGCGCTGCTCCTGGCGCGCCTCGGGCTCGTCGATCCGGCCCGCGAGGCGCTCGAGGTCCTCTTCGACGATGACACGACCGGGGACCTGTGGCTCGAGGCCTGGCTGCTCGATCGTGCGGGCGCGGTGCGCTTCAGCCACGACCTGCTGCGCCGTAAGCTCCCGTTTTTTCGACGTTTTGGGCCCGTCGGACCCGGTCGCCGCCTGTGGACGTTGGCGTACCCGAACCCCTTCGCCGACCTCGTCGTCCCCGCCGCGAAGGCCAACGGCCTCGAGCCCGCGCTGGTGTGGGGCATCATGCGCGAGGAGAGCGGCTTCAACGCGCGGGTCGAGTCCTGGGCGAACGCCGTCGGGCTCTTGCAGCTCATCCTCCCCACGGCCGAGCGCATGGCCCGGCCCGAAGAGAAGCCCATCGATCGCGAGCGCCTGACGGACCCCCGGCTCAACGTGACGCTGGGCGCGCGCTACATGGCGCACGTGCTCTCCACCGCCGGGGGTGCATCCGCGTTGCCGGTCCTGCCCGCGGGCTACAACGCCGGCGAGGGCGCGCTCGTCCGGTGGCTCAAGGCCCGCGCCGACCTGCCGCTCGACCTCTTCGTGGAGTCGATGCCCTTCGAGGAAGCGCGGGGGTATACGAAACGCGTGACCGCGAGCTATGCGGTCTATCGCTACCTCTACTTCGGCTCCGACGCGCTCGACGACGCCCTCCCGGTCTTCCGCGCGACCTTGCCGAAGCCGCGCTGATTCGCCGAGACGCAGGAGCCAGCCTTGGACACCGAACCGACGCCCATCCCCGAGCCGACCCCCGAGACCGCGCAGTGGAAGCGGGCGGCCGCGGCCCTGGGACGCGCGGTCGGTCGCGGCGCCACGGCCGTCGGCGGGGCCGTGGCCGACGGCTGGCGCGCGCTCGACCCGACCTTGCTCGAGCACCTCGCCCAGACCCCGCTTGTGGGGCTCACGCACCTGATGCCGGGGCGCGCGCCGATTCAGCCCGTGGCCACCGATGGCCGGCGCGCGCTGCTCTTTGTGCACGGCTTCGGCGGGCCCCGCGGGAACTTCCTGCCGATGCAGGCGTGGTTCAAGTGGCACGGGCGCACCCGCACGCTGGCCCTGGGCTTCGAGCCCGGACCGACCCTCGAGGACCTCGCCACCCAGCTCTCGGCGCTCATCGCCGAGGTGCGCACGACCTGGGGGCTGGCCGACGAGCGCAGCGTCGAGCTCGTGGGGCACAGCATGGGCGGCCTGGTCTGTCGGCTCGCCCTGGAAGACCCTGCGACCCGTGCGGCCGTCGCCGGCCTGGTCACCCTGGGCACCCCCCACGCGGGCACGGGCCTCGCGCGCCTCGCGCGCACCCCGAAGACCCTGGCCCTGCGCCCCGGCTCGGCCGTCCAGGCGCGCCTCGCCGCCCAGGTCCCCTGGCCCGCCGACATGCCGCCGCTCACGAGCTTCTGGAGCCCCGACGACCTGGTCCTCATGCCGCCGGAGTCCGCCTGCCTCGAGGGCGCGCGGCTCGTGTCGGTGCCGGGCTTCACGCACCTCTCGTGGCTCGTGCACCCGAGGGCGTGGACGCTGGTGCAGACCGAGCTGGACGCGCTTCCGGACGCGTGACTCAGCCCTCGACGCTGCGCACCATGCCGGCGGCGACGGTGGCGTTGCTCGCCTCGTCGATGAGCACGAAGGCCCCTGTGCTCGGGAGTCGGTCGTAGGGGTCGCACACGATGGGCTTCTGGAGCGTCAACGAGACGCGGCCGATGTCGTTCATCCGCAGCGTCGACTCGCCCGTGCCATGGGAGAGCGTCTTGACCTCGAGCACCTCGTCGACCGAGCGCACCCGGGCGAAGACGGTGTTCGTCGTGTGCCGCAGCACGTACTTGCGCGCGGTCGACAGCGGCTCGGCATCGAGCCAGCACAGGTCCGCGCGGAGCAGCTTCGCCACGGTGGGTCGGGCTTCGGGCTCGGCAGCGACGAGCATGTCCCCCCGCGAGACGTCGACGTCCTCGACGAGGCTGACGGCCACGGTGTGACCCACCCGGGCGACGTCCGCGCCCTCGGCGCCCGGGGGCTGGGTGTGGTCGTTGGACACGTGCAGCTCGGCCACGGTGGCGACCTGACCGCTCGGCAGGATGCCGACCTGCTGCCCGCGCCGGAGGCTGCCCGCCTCGATGCGGCCGAGGTAGCCCCGGAAATCGTCGGTCGCGGCGCCGTCCTGCCGCGCGACGAGCTGCACGGGCATGCGCAGCGTGTGCACGGTCGGGTCCGGGCGGGTGTCGAGCCCTTCGAGCCAGTCGAGCAGGGTGGGCCCGGTGTACCAGGGCATGCGGTCCGTACCGCGCACGACGTTGTCGCCCTGGAGCGCCGAGACTGGCACGACCTGCGGCGGCGGGAGCCCGAGCGTCACGCACAGGGCGTCGAGGGCCACGCGGATGGCGTCGAAGGTCCCGGCGTCGTAGCCGACGAGGTCCATCTTGTTCACCGCGACGCCCACGTGTTTGAGCCCCAACAACTTCACGAGGGCCGAGTGTCGTTTCGTCTGCGGCAACAGAGTCGCGGGCGTGGTGCTCAGGTCGACCCGCGTCGCGTCCACGATGAGCACGGCGACATCGGCCTGCGAAGCCCCCGTGACGAGGTTCCGGGTGTACTGCTCGTGACCCGGGGCATCCGCGACGATGAACTTGCGGTTCGCGGTCGCGAAGTAACGATAAGCCACGTCGATGGTGATGCCCTGCTCCCGCTCCGCCTCGAGGCCGTCGGTCAGCAGGGCCAGATCGAAGGCCGCGTCCGTGGCGGTCACTCGCGCGTGCCGCGCCTTCGAGAGCGCAAGGAGCTGGTCGGCGAGCACCGCCTTCGTGTCGAAGAGCAGGCGCCCGATGAGCGTGCTCTTGCCGTCGTCGACGCTGCCGGCGGTGATGAAACGCAAGACGCCGTGGCCCATCAGAAGTAGCCCTCTTTCTTGCGGCGCTCCATCGAGGCCTCGTTCGTCTGGTCGTCCATGCGCGTCGCGCCCCGCTCGGTGATCTCCGTGATCGCGGTCTCGCCGATGATGGCCTCGGGGGTGTCCGCCGTACTGGCGACGGGGCAGGTGCACGAGATGTCACCGACGGTGCGGAACCGCACGCTCAGCACCTCGCTCGTGTCCCCAGGCTGTTTCGGGGTGATGTCCGTCACGGGCACGAGCAGGTCGCCGCGGCGCACGACCTCACGCGCGTGGGCGTAGTAGATCGACGGCAGCGCGAGCTTCTCGCGGGCGATGTATTGCCACACGTCCAGCTCGGTCCAGTTCGAGATCGGAAACACCCGCATGTTCTCACCGCGGGCGATGCGCGCGTTGTAGAGGTTCCACAGCTCCGGCCGCTGGGCCTTCGGGTCCCACTGCCCGAACTCGTCGCGGAACGAGAAGATCCGCTCCTTGGCGCGGGCCTTCTCCTCGTCGCGCCGAGCCCCGCCCATCAGGGCGTCGAAGCCGTGGGCGGCGATGGTCTCGAGCAGGGTCGTGGCCTGGGCCGCGTTGCGCGAGTCCGTGGGCTTGCGCAGCTTCACGGTGCCGCGTCGGATGGAGTCCTCGACGTGCCCGACGATCAACCGCGAGCCCGTCTCGGCCACGGTCGCGTCGCGAAACGCGATGACCTCGGGGTAGTTGTGCCCGGTGTCGATGTGCACCAGCGGGAAGGGCAACCGAATCGGGCGCTGGCCGAAGCGGAAGGCCTTGCGCGCCAGGTGGAACATCACGATCGAGTCTTTGCCGCCCGAGAAGAGCAGCCCGGCGTTCGTGCACTGCGCCGCGACCTCGCGAATGATGTGGATGGACTCGGCTTCGAGCCAGTCGAGGTGTTCGTTGTGTATCTCGGGCGCCGTGCCCATGCGCGCGTCTCCCCGCGGCACGCTTGCCGCGCTGCGTCGCGTGATAGGCCCCAGATCGGGGCCCGGCGTCAAGTCGGGTGGCCCGTGCGCACCCACGCCCCCAGGCGCTCGAAGCCCTCGTCGAGCGAGATGGCCGGGACGTAGCCCAGGTGCTCTCGGGTGGCGCGGGTGTCGTACCAGTGGGCCGTCGCGAGCTGGCGCGCCACGAAGCGCGTCATCAGCGGCTCACCCTCGCGGCGAAAGACCGTGTGCACGCCCTCGAGGACCGCCCCCGCGAACCACGCCAGCCCCGGCGAGATGCTGCGGTCGCAGGGGGGGAGCCCGTTGGCCGCCAGCATCCGGTCGATGATCTCTTTCTGGGGGCGGGGTGATTCGTTCGTCACGAAGTAGGCGCGCCCGGCGCACGCGGCCCCGGGCGAAAGGCGGTCGAGCGCGCACAGGTGGGCGTCGGCCGCGTTGTCCACGTAGACCGTATCGACCTTCGCGAGCCCCCCGCCCACGAGCCGCAGCCTGCCCGCGCGCGCCCGGGCCACCACCCGCGGCATGAGGTGATTGTCCCCCGGGCCCCATACGAGGTGCGGCCGCAGGGCGACTGTGGAGAGCGTCGGCCCGTCGGCCGCGAGCACCTCACGCTCGGCGAGGGCCTTCGTCTCGGGATACGCCGCGTGGAACTGCTCGGGATAGGGCGCCGTGTGGTCCACACCCTCGAGGTCGCCGCCGCCGTGCACCACGCTGGGCGTGCTGGTGTAGACGAGGCGCGGGATGCCGAGGGTGCGACACGCCGCGAGCACGTTGCGGGTCCCCAGCACATTGGCCGAGAAGAAGCGGTCGTAGGGGCCCCAGACCCCCGGGAGCGCGGCCACGTGGAAGACCGCGTCGCAGCCCTCGGCCGCGCGCAGGACCGCGTCCGCGTCGGCCAGGTCGCCGCGCACGACCCGCACGCCCACCGCCTCGAGGGCGGGATAGGCGCCGCGCGCGAAGCTCGTGACTCGAACGCCGCGCTCCAGCAGCTTGCGCACGATCGCGCCGCCCAGGAACCCACCGCCGCCGGTCACGAGCGCGTGCTGAGTCATTTCGGCCCCGCGCCCTGTTTCACCGCCCACTCGGTCAGCTTCTCGTAGCCGATCTTGGCGTTGTGGCGGATGTCCACGGGGAAGCCCTCGTGCCGCAGAAAGCGTGTGATGCCGCGCGTGTGCGCGTGGCCCGCCCCGAGGGTCCGAAGGCCCTCGACGACCTTCTCGAACGGGGTCTTGCACCCGGCCTCGAGCTCGACGCAGAGCACCGGGGTCTGGTCCTCGCGCGGGCCGAGACCGACGAGGGCCGTGCGCCGCACGTCCGGGTGCGCATCGAAGACCCCCTCGACCTGCACGGTGTAGAGCTCACCGGCGGCGGTGCGCACGCGGTGGGCCTTGCGCCCGCAGAACCACAGGCGCCCCTGCGCGTCGAAGTAGCCCAGGTCCCCCATGCGGTGGCGAATGCCGTCCCCGTGCTGAATCTTCGCGAGGCGTGTCGCCGCCTCGCGGTGGAAGTAGGCCTCGGTCGTGGTGGGGCCGAGCACCGTGATCTCTCCCACGGTGCCCGTGGGGACCTCGAGCGTGTCGTCCCACCGCGCGATCACCCCGTCGTCGATGCGGATGACCCGCACGTCGTTCGGCGGGACGGGCGTCCCGACACAGACCCCCGCGCCCTCGCGGGACCGCGCCCAGGTCTCGCTCAGGAGCACGTCGCTCGAGATGGTCGCGACGGGCAGGTTCTCTGTGGCGCCGTAGGGTGTGTGGATGCGCGCGTCGGCGGGCAGCAGCGTGTGCATGCGCGCCATCACGGGGCCGGGCACAGGCGCGCCTGCCGAGATGACCCGCCGCAGCGTCGGCACGAGGGGCGCATCGCTGCGCGCCCCGACCGAGGCCGCGTGGCGTCCCAGCGTGTCGAGCACCGCCGGCGAGCCGAACATACTGGTCGCGCCGAAGCGTTGCGCGATGTCGAGGAAGTGCACCGGGTCCAGGCGGGCCGGGCGTGTGAAGTCCATGTCGGGCACCACGGTCGTCATGCCCAACGCCGGGTCGAAGAGCGCGAAGAGCGGGAAGGTGGGCAGGTCCACCTCGCCGGGCTCGATGCCGTAGCTCGACCGGATCAGCTCGACTTGCGCGACGAAGTGCCGATGCGCGTAGACCACGCCCTTCGGCACACCCGTACTGCCGCTCGTGAACAGGATGGCCGCAGTCTCGTCCCCGGTCGTCGGCGCCAACCACGGCCCTGTCCCGGCGGCGTCGCCCCGGGCCTTGACCTGCTCCAGCGTGAGGCCGCCCCAGAACCAGCGGCGCCCCACAGTCACGTGAATCCGGGCGGTGCGTCGCGCCCAGCCGAGCACCAGCCGGGCGACATGGGCGGCCGGGATGCCGATGAACGCCGCGGGCGCCGACTCGTCCAGGCAGGCCTTCAGGTGCCGCGGCCCGATCCCCGGATCGATCATCACAGGCACGGCGCCGGCCTTGAACAGGCCGAAGACGAGCGCGAAGAAGTCGAGGCTCGGCTTCACGAGCAGCGCCGCGCGCACGCCCCGGCCGATGCCCACGGCGTCCAGCCCGCGCGCGATCCGGTCGCTCTCGGTGTCGAGCTGGCGGTAGGTCCAGGTCGCGTACTTGCGGCGACCGTCGGCCTCGCGCCCTACGGGCACATGGAGCGCGGGCACGTCTGGCTGCCGGGCGGCGATCTTCGGGAGCGCCGCCGCGATGTTGACGATCGCGGTCTCGCTCATGGCCCCAGGAACCTCGCGATGCGCTCGACGACCGGCGCCCCGCCATCCTCCATCAGGTAGTGACCGCAGTCGGGGTAACGCTCGACCTCGGCGTGCGGCCAGGCCTCGATGAACCGCTCGAGGAACGCGGCGTCGAAGACGAAGTCCTTCAGGCCCCAGGGCAGCAGGATGGGCTTGTCGGCGAGCGCCGGGAGCGCGGCCTCCGTGCGCTCGACCACGGCCCAGGCGGGATCCCGCGCATCGAGGGGGATGTCCTGCACGAAGCGCAAGGTCGCGATGCGGTTCGCCCAGGAGTCGTAGGGCAGCGTGTAGGCGGCGCGGACCTCGGCCGAGAGCGGGCGCTCCACGGCGAGGCGCGTGGCCCCGGCGCTGAAGGCGTTGAGCCCGCGGACCAGGAGCGCGCCGAGCGACGAATCGCGCGCGAGCCGCAGCGACGGGGGGATGCGCCGACCCTTCGGATTGCGGAACGTGCCGGTGTTCAGCAGCACGATGCGGCGCACGCGCTCGGGGTGCTGCGTCATCCAGGCGGTGGCGATCATGCCGCCCCAGTCGTGGGCCACCACGTCCACCAGCGGGGCGTCCACGGCGTCGAGCCATCGGCCAAGGTCGTCCACCCGCGAGGCGAGGGTGTAGCGGTACGCTGCGTCGTCGGGCTTGTCGCTGAAGCCGCAGCCGATGTGGTCGGGCACCAGGCACCGGCGCTCGGCGCGCAGGGCCTTCACGAGCGCGCGCCAGTAGAAGGACCACGACGGGTTGCCGTGCACCATGACCACCGGGACGGCCGCGTCGCGCGGGCCCTCGTCCAGGTAGTGGTAGCGCAGGCCGTCGCGGTCGAAGAACCGGGACTCGAAGGGGTACAGCGCCTTGAACGCGGGCGAGTCGCGGTTCACCAGCCCAGCTCGAACATCGCGCAGTTCAGGCCGCTGCCGATGCCCATCAGCGCGACGCGTTGGCCTTTCGCGGTGCGGCCCAGTTCGACCGCCTTGGAGAGCGTGAAGGGCACGGCCGCGGGGCCGATGTTGCCGTACTCCGGGTAGGTGAGCACGGCCTTCATCGGGTCGAGGCCGAGCGTCGTGCACAGGGTCATCGTGTGCACCGCGCTCACCTGATGGAGCACGAGCAGGTCGAGCAGCTCCGGCTTCCAGCCGAGCACCCGCTCGGCGTCGGCCCAGGTCTCCTGCGCCAGCTCGACCCCGGCGAAGAGCAGCGCCTTCGTTTGGGTCTCCATGTGGGTCGGGTGGCCCCAGCACAGGCGCGCGTGCTGCGTGGCCGCGCGCATCACCCCGCGCACGACCGACGGCGAGTCGGGGCTGAGGTCGCGCCGGGTGAGGAGCATCGCCACGGCGCCGGAGCCGAGCGTGAGCGACGCGAACTCCGCGCGGAACTGGTCGGCGGTCATCTCGGGCCGGGCCATCCGGTCGAGCGTCGCCTCCTGAATGTCGCGGGAGGTCTCGCCGTCCACGATGAGGCCGTAGTCGATGAGGCCGCGCTCGATCTGCAGGCCGACGAGCTCGATGGCGTTCACGAAGGCCAGGCAGGCGTTGCCCAGGTCGTAGTTGCGGCACGACGCGGGCAGCCGCAGGTTCGAGTGCACGAGGCTCGCCGTGCTCGGCTCGAGAAAGTCGCGGCAGACCGACGTGTTGACCAGCACCCCGATGCGCTCCCGCGCCACGCCCGTCTCGTCGAGGAGCTTGCGCGCCGCGAGGGTCGCCGCGTCGCTCGGCGTGGTGCCGGGGTCCCACCAGCGGCGGGCCTCGATGCCGGCGACCCCGGTCAGCATGTCGGGCCGGATGCCCAGGCGCGCGCAGACGGGCGCCAGGCGATCCTCGAACTGTGACGACGGGATGCGGTGCGGCGCCTCGACGTGCGCGAGACCGGCGATGACGACCTGCTCGAAGTGCATGAGGGAGACCCCGGTGAAGATGCACGGGCTCCATTGGGGGAGCGCGGTCGCGTTGTCAATCCGCCGCCCCTTCTTTCCGTACGGGATTCGACCCTCAGGCGCCGAACGCGCACCCACGGCGGCACGGCCGACGGTGGCGGGCGTCGTACCGACGTTGACCTCTCTCCAAAGTGAGGTGATTCTTTCACCGTCGGGCAGGAGAGCGGTATGCGGGGGAGCTCCGGCATCGTGGTGGCGCTCGTAGCGCTGCTGGCCCTGGTCTGGGTCACGCAGGGGTCGCGACCGGCCCAGACTCCGGCCGACGATGCGCCGCAGAGCGAGGTGGCCGTAGATTCGCAGGCGGCGTCGGGGGCCGTCGGAATCGCAGGGTCCGCGTCCCTCGTGTCCGGGCCCGTACAGCCTGCGGCCGGTCCTGCACCGCTTGCACCCGCGCCCGCGCCACGCTCACCGGCGCCACCGCTCGCCGCCCCTGCGCCGCCGTTCCCGGACGCCGACCCCGAGGCCCTGGTCCGAAGGCACCACCGCGCGATCGAGCAAGCGCGTCGAGCCCATGCGCGGCGGCTCGGGCAGGACGCTCCGGAGCCCCCGCCCCTCGC
The DNA here is from genome assembly GCA_049318805.1 of Bradymonadia bacterium. Taxonomy (GTDB): domain Bacteria; phylum Myxococcota_A; class Bradymonadia; order UBA7976; family UBA1532; genus CANLBD01. Next base: position 8,295 of record JBMOFP010000056.1, on the reverse strand, counting down.
CGAGCGACCCTCGCGTCTCGCGCCCGTGCCCCCATCGCCGCGTCCGACCGCAGCCCAGCGTGCGGACGCAGCCGAGGCCGAGCTCTTCGACCACCTGGCCGAATACCGCCGCGAGGCCAGCCTCGATGACGCGCTCCTCGCCTACGCCCAGGCAGCTCGGCAGCTCGCCGCGGCGGTGAAGGCCGGGGACCTCCGCGCCCGCAATCGACTGCGTGCCGCCGGCGCGACGGTCCTCGCGGCCGCCGAGCGCGAGCGGCCCCGGGGCGCCCTCGGTGAGCGCGTTCGCACCTTGCGCACGCTTCTGGAGACGGACCGACTCGACGCGGCCGTGACGTTCGTGGCCCTCGCCCCGCGTTCGCCCGCGCGCCCCCCCGGCCCCAGCCTGGCCCCGCGAGACGCGCAGGCGAACGCCGTGCGCCCCCCGGCCCTCGTGGACCGGATCCCCGCGGACAGTCCGCCCTCGCCGGATGATCTCGAGCTCGACCGCCCGGACGAACCGACGCTCGACGCGCTTGTGGCGGCCCGCGGGCGAGACCCGCTCTCGCTCTTCCGACACGTTCACGACCGCGTGGCGCCGGACCTGTACCGCGGCGCCCGCCTCGCCCCGCGCGGCGTGCTCGACGAGGGGCGCGCGAACGATCTGGACGCGGCCCTGTGCCTGGTGGACCTGCTTCGCCGCGCCGAGGTGCCTGCCCGGCTCGAGCTCGCCCGCGTGGTCCTGACGCCGACGATGGCGCTGAGCCTCACGGGGACCCGCGACCTCGAGTGGGCCGTCCGGGCGATGCGCTCCGCGGGCCTCGAGGCGGAGCGGGTCGTCGCCGCCGGGGTCGACGTGGGAGTGCGCACGACGCACTGGTTCGTCCGGGCGTGGCTCGCGACGAACAACGCCCCGGGCCAGAGCGAGGCGGCGTGGATTCACCTGGCGCCGCTCTTGAAGCCCGTCGCCCTGTCGGAGAACGGCGCGGAGTTCGTGAGCCTGCCCCCGCTGACGGACGACCTGCTCTACGGCCTCGAGGCGCCGAGCGCGCTCTTCTCCGCCGCGGGTGCGCCCCTGAGCGTGACGCGCACCTGGCCCGTGTGGTCGGACCGGTTCCTGCCGCAGGCGCCGCCCGTGGTGAAGCTCGCCTCCCTGGGGCTCGTGCGCGCCGCGCCCGTCAGCGAGCGCTGGGCGGTTCGCCTGCGGCTGGACGGCGCGCCGCTTCTCACCTCGGACACGGCCGCGCTCTATGGCGACCTGCTCGGGGTCGACACCGTGCCCGCCGATCCCGCGTCGCGGGCGCTGCTCGAGGCCGCAGGGGGCGACCTGGAGCGCGCCCCTGTCGCCGACCTGGCCCTCGCGCTGCGCTTCACCCGGAGAGACGCCGTTCTCGCCGACTCCGCGCCCGGTCCGGCAGGCCGCGCGGCCACGCTCACGGTCGAAGTCGACCACCCAGCCTTCGGCCCCACGGCGCGCACCTTCGACGTGCGCCGGGGCGTGCGGGGCGCGCTGGTCCTGGCCGCTGGCCGCCCCAACGGCACCCTCACCTCGGCCGACCGCAACGCCGCCCTCGGGCTGCGTTATTTCGACGCGCTCGAGGCGGCATCGACCCGCATCCTGGACGCCTACGGCGCCGAGGCGGTGCGCGAGCCGCGCGTGGCCCTCGTCACCCTCGAGCCCCGTGTGACCGACCTAGGCGGCCTGCCGATCTCGCTCACCCGCGACGCCGTCGTGCTCGACGTGCCCGGCATCGTGCTCACACCCTACGCCCGTGCGGGGGACGCGGGCCGTCTGGTCGATGCGCTCCGGCTGCTGGGCCACGAGAGCAGCCACCTCGAGGGCCGCATCCCCGGCGAGTTCTACGCGGGGGACGGTTACTCGGCGCAGCGCGTGCTCGCGACCGCCCGCGCCCAGGGTCAGCGGGTCTTCGACGTGGTGGACATCGAGCTGCGCCACCTGCTCGTGAGCGGGCAGATCAGGCCCCCCGCCGACCTCGCGCGGGAGATGTACCGGCTCGCTTACGACGACGACTGGCGGGTTCGGGTGCCCGAGCGGCCGGTGCCCGCGGGGGACGGCGCGGGGCAGGTCGCTCTGGCGGCGTTCGTGGGGTTCGACCCCCGGACCGGGGCCGGTGCCTATCTCATCGAGCCGGCGCTCAACGGGGGCTACTTCCTGCTCGCGCGACCCATGGGCGGCGCCGGTGCGGACGGCGGAGTGCTCCAGGCGTGGGTCGATGTGTCTCGCGCCCCGGCGCTCGGCCCGGAGTCGGCGTCTCAGGCGGGGGGCCGGCTGCACTTGTCCCTGCGCGCGCCTCGGGCGGGCGCATGTGTGCCGCAGGCCGAGGGCGCCGCCGCCGGGGCGCACGGTCGGCCGCCCGCCCCGAGCCCCACGGGCCATCGCTGCCGCTTCGAAGCGCCGGCCGAGCCCGAGGCGCCCGCGGACTTTACCTGGGGCGCGACGTGTCGACCCTGCGCCGCGGGCGCCGCCGTAGGGTGCGCGCTCGATCCCGACGGCGGACCCGGGAATCCCTGCGAGGTCGACCCGCTCGGTGCGGACAAGGTCGTCGCGGTGCTGTTGAACGGGCGCCCGGTGTTCAAGGCCGAGCTGCCACTGGCGCGCCTCTTCGCCGGGCCAGACCTGAACGCGCTCGTCGCCCAGCTTCCCGGGGCCGACGGCCTCCTGCCGGAGCTGCGTTTCCCCGGACAGCTCGGCGCGCTGACGAACTTCGAGCGGGCCGGCGCCGAGACCTTACGCTTCGACTGGGTCTTCGAGGCGCACCCGAGTCTGCCGGACGAGGGCGCGTGGTCCGTGGTCGTCGCGCCCGCGGTGAACCCCTCGGCCGAGGCATGCGCCGCGGTCCAACAGGTCGACGGCGCGTGGCGCATCACCCGCCGGGTCAACGACGGCGCGCCGCCGAACCGCACCTTCGGCCCGTGGCTCGAGGATGACCGCGGCGCCGAGAGTGTCGCGCCCATCGACACGGACTCCGGCCAGCTCCGGCTCACCGTGCCGACGCGCCTTCGAGGCCCCTACCCCGGCGGCGAGGTCGAGTTCGAGGCGCGCTACGCGAGCTTCGACAGCGACCTCGACGGCGACCTGGGCCCCGGCTTCCGCCACACCTGGGATGCGCGCGTGTCCGTAGGCGACGGCGACGCCGTCACGCTGCACCGGGGCACGGCGGCGTCGGTGACGTGGCGACGCGTGCGGGCGGCGCGCTTCGAGAACGGGCGCGCGGTGCCGCTGCCCAACGCCGACCTGCTCTGCGGGCAGCGGCCCTTCGACGCCGACGGCCACTGCTGGGTCCCCGACCGCAGCGACGAACGGGGCGTGCTCGAACGACGCGTCGCGGCGCGCCCGACGTCGGTCGAGGTCCCGGGGTGTCTCCCGGCCTGGGCCGGCTTCGTCTACCACGCCACCGACGGCGTCCGGTTCTTCTTCGAGCACGACCGGGCCCGGGCCTGGGGCGCTCGGGCCTCGACGCCCGTAGGCTCGGCGCGTGGACCCGTCGAGGCGCTTCTCACACGCGTGCGTGACCCCTTCGACAACGGCGTCGACCTGGCCCGAGACCCACAAACAGGCCGCCTCGAGGCGGTGCGGACGCGTGTGGCGGGGGCCCCCGGCCACCACCAAATGTCCTTTGAATACGAGACCTTCCGGGTGGACCGCGGCCCCACGGGGCTGAGCTTCGAGGCCGAGCGTCTCCGCCGTGTGCAGCTGGCCGCGCTCGCGGCGCCGTGGACCGCGCCGCCCGACGACCCCTGCCTCGGCACGCCCGCCCCGGGCGCGGACGGCGCGGGCACCGTATTGGCCGAGGCCCGCTTCGACTACGACGCCGGCCGGCTGACGGCCATGCACGACCGCGTCACGCTCGACGGCACACCCGAGAGGTCGACACGCTTCGAGTGGGGTGTGGTCGCCGGTCGCTCTGTCCTCGTGGGCCGGGTCGACCCGGACGGCACCCGCGAGCGTTTCGACGTGGTCCGGGAGGTGACGCCGCGCCCTGCCCCCCAACCCGAGGCTGGCCCGCCCCCCGCCGACGCCATCGCGCCCGCCCTGGGCGAGATGGGCGCGGCGTGCGACGACCTGGTCGAGGCGGCCGACTGGTGCGCGAACGCCCAGGTCGCGTGTCTGCGCGGCAAGGCGATCGCGGGCGTGGACGACGAGGCCTTGGCGCGCCCCCGCCTCGTCTACACGGGCTGGACCCGCGCCGACGGCACCCGGAGAACCTACACGCATGGGGTTCGGGGGCTCGGACCCGGGGCACGGCCCGACGTCGCATGCGCAGACTGGCCCGAGGTGGGCGCGTCGGTGCGGGTGACGCAGGTCGACGACGGGCGCATCGAGGTGCCCGAGACCTACGTGCATGGCCCGGACGGTCGTTTGCTGGAGCACGCCTGGGGCGGTCCGGACGCGGAGACCACCGCCCTGTGCCGCCTCTCCGGCATCGACGTGCCTTCGCGGGTGTACCGAAACGCGACCCTGATCGCGCAGGCCGCGCTGTGTATCGGCGACCCGGGGGAGGCCGTCGACCCGGTCTGCGCCGAAGCATTGGCCGAGGCCGAGCCGAACGCCGACCGGGTGCTCGTCGAGACCTGGCGCGGGTTGCCGGGAGATCGCCCCCTGGTCGGCGAGCGCGGCGCAGCGGGCGGGCGCGAGCGCCGAACGTATCTGAGTCGACCAGCGACTGACGGTCCCGGGCCGGTCGTATGGTGGGAACGGGAGTCGCGGCGGGTCGTGCCTCTGGAAGCCGCGGCCCTCGAGGGCGAGGCCGCGCCCGTGCGCGCTGTGGAGCGCAGCGCGCTGGGGCAGGAGACGACCGTCCGCGGGGCGGTCGTCGACCGAGTAGAGGGTCCGGGGGACGTCGCGACCCGGGTGACGGCGCGGAGCGGGGCCGGGCAGCCGATGCGGGTCGAGGGCGCCGACGGCACCACGGAGGTCCGCTCGCGGGACCCCGTGACGGGGGCCGCCACGACGGTCGTGGACGCGGAGGGCGAGCTGTGGACCTACGAGGTCGACCTGCTCGGGCGCACCCGTGTCGAGCGCACCCCAGGCGGTGCGACTCGCACCACCACCTACGGCTCGGACCCGACCTCCCTGGGGTTGCGCGTCCGCACGGTCGTGACCCCTGCCCAGGGTCGAGGCGAGGCGTTTCTCGTGGAGCAGGCCTTCGACCCCGCGGGCCGTCTCCGGCGCGACGCCCCCGGCCTCGCGGCCTCGGACCCGGGCGGCGCGCAGGGCGAGGCAACACCCGACGCGTCTCGGATCGAGGTCCATCGGCGCTTCGACTACGACGGGCAGACGGGTCGCCTACAGCGTGTGCTGGAGGCGGACCTGGGGACCTCGCTACCGGCGTGCACTCTGGAGCGGCGCGACCGCGAGACCCGCTTCGAGTACGACGCTCGGGGCCGCCTGGCCGCCGAGGTCGACGTGGACGCGCAGACGGAGCTGCGTCCGACCTACGACCTGCGGGGCCGCGAGGTCGCGTGGGCCCTGCGCGCCGTAGACCGCTTCGGTGTGGGCGAGGGCCCGGAGCGTGCGGTGTCGGCGCAGAGCTACGACGCCCTGGGGCGCGTCGTGACCCAGGCCGACGAGGGCTACGTGCGTCGGTGGGTGTGGGACCGCGCCGGCGAGGTCGCCCAGACCGCGCCGGTTGACCCGAGCGCGCCCGCGGAGGACGTCGAGACGACGACGCGTGACGTGCTCGGTCGCGTGGTGCGGGCGACCACGGCGCGAGGGCCCGAGACCCGCTTCACCCATGACCGCTCGGACCGCGTGGTGCAGCGCGTCGAGTCGCTGGGCGCTGGCGACGAGGTCGCGGACCAGGTGGACTACGGCGCGCCCGGGCAGGCGCCGGGCAGTGACCGACCCGCCCGGCACCGCACCTGGCGGGGGGGCGAGCTGCACACCGACGCTCAATGGACCTACGGCGGTGCGGGGGCGCGGCCCTCGAGCCACAGCCTCGAGACGCGGGTGCCGGCGCTCGGGCCCGTGCCTGCACGGGTCACACGATTGGCGGTCGACTGGACGTGGAGGGTCGACGGCGTCGAGCGCACGTCGACCGGCGTCGGCAGCGACGGCGAGGCCCTGCCGCCCACCACCGAGGTCGAGCTGCACGATGGACTCGGGCGGGTCGTGGAGACCCGGACGGGCAGGGTGTTGCGGCGCTTCACCTACGACGGCCTGGGCCGGGTGGTGCGGAGTGGCCACGGCAGCGGCTTCCTGCCCTCGGCGCAGGTGCTCGACCTCGAGGGTCGCCCGGTGGTGCACTCCGGACCAGATGGCAAGTGGTACGGCGCGGACCACCGGCACGCGCGGTTGTCCTCGACGGGGGAGTGCGGGGACGCCTCGCTGGTGACCGATGTGTATGCGAACGTGCTCGGCGAGCCGGAAGTGGTCTGCGCGCCAGCGCCGCCGGAGGTGCCGTCACCGCTCGATGCAGCAGGGCCTGCGGACGCGTCGGCGTGTCGGGACCCGGCGCTGAGCCAGACCTCGCGGGTGCGGGCCGCGCTCGGACTGGACGGCGCGGCGCAACTGAGCAGCACGGACCCGCTCGGCCGCGCGTATGAAGCGACCGTGGACGCGCTGGGCTTGAACCGCGTGGCCACGCGGCCCGGGCGCGGCACGGAGCGGGTCGAGCAGGTCGCCTTCGATCCGGTCGCGCGGGTCCTGAGCGCGACGCGGCGGGGCCCGATCGCCGGTCCGGGTGAGTCCACGGCGCTGCGGTGGGACGCCGCCGGTCGAATGCTCGAGAGCCAGCAGGCCGACGCCCCCTGGGCGAGCTTTACGCACGTCTTCCAGGGGCTGAGGCAGGTCACGGTGCGGGCCTCGGACCCTACGGACACCTGGACGCGGCTCGTGGAGCCGCAGGGTACGCCCTGGGCCGCGGTCCGAGGCGGCGAGGTCGAGCGGTGGGACTACGACGCGCTGGGTCGCCCGACGCGGCGCGTCTCCGCGACAGGCGAGGTCGAGGCGTGGCGGTACGACGGGTCCGGGCGGGTCGTCGAGGCGACGACGAGCGGTGGTACGACCCGCACCACAGAGTTCCTGCTCGACACCGACGCCCCGACGCTGCGCGTGCTGCCCCACGGTGAGGTCGAGCGCACCGCGTGGTCCTTCAGCGGTCGGCCGACGTCGGTCGAGGTCGACGGCGTGCGCCTCCAGAGCCTCGAGTACGACGACGCGGTCCCCGGTGAGGCGACTGTGACCGTGAGTCGCGGCGTGGAGTCGGAGACGCGGACCGTGACGCGGGGGTGGCTCTCACGGGTGGCGCGCGGTGCGCAGGTCACGGAGCTCGGCTACGCGCCCGACGGGCGGCTCGAGGCGGGCCTCACGCGGGTGACGGACGCGGCCAGCGCCTTGCGCCGGGACCTGCGCCGGGACGACGCCGGGCGCTTGGTCGAGACGCTCCACAACGGCCGGCGCGTGCGGCGCGTCGAGTACGACGCTCTGGATCGACCGACGCGTGTCCTCGACGCGCGGGAGAGCGGCTTCGCGCTCGAGTGGCGGGGGGCGACGCCATGGCTTGATGCACGACGCACCACCCCGGCCGGCGGCGGCGGACTCCGCAGCGTGACCTACGGCGAGCCCGACCTACGGGGTCGCGGCACACGCACCACCCGAACCTGGGCCGACGGCACTCAGCAGGTGGAGACACACACCTGGCACACCAGCGACCGGCTCCAGGGCACGAGCATCGACGGCGCGGTCGTCTCGGGCACGCGGCTCTCCGCCGGGGGACGGGTCGAGGGCGCCGACCTGGTCGACGGCGCCGGCTACACGGTGCTCGACTTCGAGCCCGGGACCCAGCGACCAACCCATGTGCGCTACGGCGGCGGCCTCGAGGACACACTCACGTGGCTCCCCGACGGACGCCCGGACGCGGCGGTCTATGCCGCGCCGAACGCCGCACCCGTCGCCGCCTGCCACGCATGGCACCCGGACCGGACCTTGCGGTTCGTCCGCTGGCTCGAGGCGCCCGGGTGCCCCGATGCCGGGGATCCGGAGGTCGAGGCCGATCCGTGCGCCGGGGCGCTCGGCGCCTGGGTCCGCGACGAACTGGACGCGTCTGGGCGACCCGCGCGCATCCGCCAGTGCGCCGACACCCGCACCCGCACCGAGCACCTGCGGTGGGACGACGTGGGGCGCCTGCGGGCCTACACGGTCGAGTCGGAGGGCGCGCCGGACGACGGCGTCACCGTGTGGCTGAGCTACGACGGCCCCGGGGGCGAGGTGTCGCGCATCCTCAGCGCGCGACGACCGGGCCCGGAGGGTCGCAGCACCCCGCCTCCGCTCGACCCGCCCCTCGCCCTCGACCGGAT
>JBMOFP010000055.1:0-33660 GCA_049318805.1 Bradymonadia bacterium | reverse complement strand
TCGCGTGGATCGCGCGCCAGATCACCCCCGTCGTGGCCGACCGCCTCATGACCGAGGCGTTGCCGGGCATCCATCTCGTCGACGAGTCGCGCCGCTTCTACCCCAACCGGACCATCGCGGGCGCGCTCATCGGCTTCGCGGGCGTCGATGGCGCCGGCCTCGAGGGCCTGGAGCGCGACTACGACCGGCATCTGCGGGGCAAGGAGTACACCTTCGGCATCATGCGCGACGCCCGCGGGCGCGAGCTGCTGACGGGCGGCTTCCTGCCCGAGGTGCAGCTCGCGGGCTCGAGCATCGTGAGCACGATCGACCTGCGGATTCAGCAGGTCGCCGAGGCCGCGCTGGCGCGCCAGGTCGAGGAGATGGGCGCGCGCGCCGGCTTCGTCGTCGTCATGGAGCCCAAGTCGGGGGACGTGCTCGCCATGGCGCAGACCCCGCCGTTCGACCCGAACCTCTTCCAGGAGGCGCGCGCCGAAGAGTGGCGGAACCAGCCCGTGACCGACTCGCTGGAGCCGGGCTCGACCATCAAGCCGTTCCTCGTCGCCGCGGCCCTCGACGCCGGCAAGGTCACGCCGGAGTCGACCTTCGACGGGCACGGCGGCGCGATGCAGTTCGGCAAGAAGCTCATCCGGGACGTCCACGGTGTCGGTCGCATGACCACCTACGAGGTCGTGAAGTTCAGCTCGAACATCGGCGCGGTGCAGGTCGGACAGCGTCTCGGCAAGGAGCTGTACAGCAGCTATCTGCAGGCCTATGGCTTCGGCGAGCCTACGGGCATCGGGCTCGCGGGCGAGCAGTCCGGGATCCTGCACCCGGCGTCGAAGTGGGGTCAGATCCACCTCGCCACCATGAGCTACGGGTACGGGCTCAGTGTCACACCGCTCCAGATGTGTCGTGCCATGGCGGTCTTCGCCAACGGCGGGCGGCTCATGCGTCCGCGCATCGTCAAGTCCGTGCAGAACGTGCGTGGGCAGCTGCTCGAGGAGTTCCCGCCGCGCGAGGTGCGTCGGGTCATCTCGGAGCACGCCGCGCGTCAGATCGGCGAGGCGCTCTGGATGGTCACCCAGAAGGGGGGCACCGGTGGGCGGGCGGTGGTCCCCGGGTACCGCGTCGGCGGGAAGACGGGCACGGCCCACAAGGTCGACCCGGTCGTCCGGGGCTACTCCAAGACCAAGGTGCGCTCGAGCTTCGTGGGCATGGTCCCCGTCGACGATCCGAAGCTGGTGATGTACGTCCTCGTGGACGAGCCGACCAAGGCCGAGTACGGCGGCGTCGTCGCGGCGCCCATCTTCCGCATGATCGGGCAGGAGGTCCTGCCGTACCTGGGTGTGCCGCCGACAGAGCCGATCGTCGCGGCGGCGGGCTCGGAGGACGAAGCGGAGGTGCTCGGCGAGTCGGACCAGGTCGAGGTCTTCGAGACGGTCGAGGCCCGCGCGCAGGCGTGGTGGCTGAACGACACGGCCGTGGACGCACCGCGCACGACGATGCCGGACCTGCACGGTGCCACGGTGGGTGAGGCCCTCGCCGAGCTGAGACCGATCGGCGCGGACCCCCGCATCGAGGGCGCGGGTTTGGTCGTCTCGCAGCGCCCGCTCGCCGGCGCGCGACTCGAGGCCGGCGAGTCCGTCAGCTTGACCTTGGCGTTGCCCGGTGAGCCGGTTCGACTCGCCGAGGCCGCGCGCGAGGCCCGAGATGGTCGTGGCGCCGAGGCGGCGGAGGGCGGGGCTCCGATCGAGGCGGACACGCCGTGAATCTGACGGTCGCCGAGCTTGCGCGCCGAGTGCCCGGGGCGTCCGTGCGCGCCGGCGCCGACGCGCGAATCGCGGAGCTGACGCACGACAGTCGCGAGGTTCGGCCGGGGTGGGCCTTCGTCGCTGTCCCGGGCGCGCGGGTCGACGGTCGGCGGTTCATCTCCCAGGCCGTGGAGCGCGGGGCGTCGGCGGTCATCGGCGAGGCCGACTGCGCCGCGGAGGTCCCGACGGGCACGCCGTGGATCGAGGTCGGCTCTGCCCGCGCGGCGCTGGGCCTGCTCGCCGCGGCGGTCCACGGTGAGCCGGCGCGGTCGCTGTGTTTGGTCGGGGTGACGGGCACGAACGGCAAGACGACGACCACGACCCTCGTACACGGCATGGCGCGATGTGCGGGCTGGACACCGGGGCTCATCGGCACCGTCGAGCACCGGATCGGGGCGACGGTCTTGCCGGCGCGCCACACCACACCCGAGGCCCCCGAGCTCCACCGCTTGCTCGCGGGTGTTCGAGATGCGGGTGGGCGCGTGGTCGCGATGGAGGTCAGCTCCATCGGCCTGGTGGAGCATCGGCTCGACGGCCTCGAGTTCGACGTGGTCGCGTTCACGAACCTGACCCCCGACCACCTCGACCACCACGGCACCATGGAAGCCTACGGCGACGCCAAGGTGCGGCTCTTCACCGAGCACGTGAAGCGCAACCCGACCGCGACCTGGGTGGTGAACGTCGACGATGCGTTCGGACGTTCGCTGGTCGAGCGCGCCCCCTCCGGCGCGTGTGTGTGGACGGTGTCCGTCGACGAGACGGCGGCCGCGCTGCACTTCGTTCACTTGACGCACACCGCCGGCGGGCTCGCGGGCACCGTTCGGACGCCCATGGGCGACCTCGAGATCGAGACCACGCTCTTCGGTCGGTTCAACGCCTCGAACGTGCTCGTGGCGATCGGCTGCGCGCTGGGCGCCGGTTTGCCCGCGGACGCCGTCGTCGAGGGGCTGCGCCACGCGCGCGTGCGGGGCCGGCTGGAGCGCGCGGGCACGCTCGACACACGGCCGGTCGTGCTCGTCGACTACGCGCACACCGCCGACGCGCTCGAGCGGGTCCTCGAGGCGTTGCGATCCACGACCGACGCGCGTTTGGTCTGCGTCTTCGGCTGCGGGGGCGACCGCGACCCGTCCAAGCGGGGCCCGATGGGCAAGGCCGCAGCCGCCGCCGACGCGGTGATCGTGACCACCGACAATCCGCGGGGCGAGTCGCCCGAGCAGATCGCGGCCGCGGCTGCGGAGGGCGCGGCGCAGGGGGGGCGGCCTCGCACCGCCGACCCGCGACCCCGATTCGGCGCCACCTGGGTAGAGCTCGACCGCGCGTCGGCCATTCGTGCGGCGATCGAGCTCGCAGCCGACGACGACGTGGTGCTCATCGCGGGGAAGGGCCACGAGACCTACCAGGAGGTCCAAGGGGTTCGGACGCCCTTCGACGACCTCGAGGTCGCGGCGGCCGCGCTCGCCGCGCGGGGACGACGCGCATGATGGGGTTGACCGCCAGCGTCCTGGCTCAGCTCGTCGGCGGGCGCATCGCCGCGGGTCACGACTGCGCGCTCGGTCCGGCCTCGATCGACTCACGGAGCGTGGAGCCGGCGGGCACGTTCTTCTGCATTCGGGGGCCCCGCTTCGACGGCCAGGACTTCGCGCGCGTCGCCCACGAGAAGGGCGCGAGCACGCTGGTGGTGCGCGAGAGCGGGCTGCCGCACCTCCCCGCGGAGCTTCGGGACGGTCGCTGCACGGTCGTGGCCGTCGGAGAGCCGGAGCGCGCGCTCGTCGAAGGCGCTCGGGAAGCGCGCCGCCGATTCCGCGGCGAGGTGATCGGGGTCACGGGCTCGAGCGGCAAGACGACCACGAAGGACCAGCTCGCCGCCGTGCTCGGCACCCGAGGCACCACCCTCGCGACACGGGGCAACCAGAACAACCAGCTCGGCTTACCCCTGACGTTGTTGCGGCTGACCGAGGACACCCGCTTCGCCGTCATCGAGATGGGGATGAACTCGCCGGGTGAGATCGCGCTGCTCGCCGCCTGGGCGCAGCCGCGCATCGGTGTGATCACCTCCGTCGGCGCGGCCCACCTCGAAGGTGTGGGCTCGTTGAGCAACGTCGCTCGGGAGAAGGGGGCGTTGTTCCAGGCGCTTCCGCTCGACGGGCTCGCGTTCATGCCGGAGCACATCGAGTTCCCGTGGATCGTGACGCGGGGGCTGCACGCCGCGCTCGAGACCGTCGGACGCGGTCCGGGTCGCGGCGTTCGACTCCTGACGGCGCGCGAGGACACGCACGGCGCGGTGGGGCGTGTACGGCTCGGGGCCCGGACGTGGACCTTGTCGCTCCAGACGCCGGGCGCCCACACCCTGGAGAACGCGTTGCTGGCGCTCGCTGTGGGGCGCGCCCTCGGTGTCGACATCGCGCCCGCTCTGGCCGCGCTGGCGGCGATGCCCCCGTCCGCGATGCGAGGCGAGATCCGCACGCTGGCCGATGGCCGACGGGTGCTGCTCGATTGCTACAACGCGAACCCGCAGTCGATGCGCGCGGCGCTTCGGTCGTTTCGACAGCGGGCGCCGCATGGGCTCCTCGTGTTGGGCGACATGCTCGAGCTCGGACCCGCGTCGGTCCAGGCGCACGCCGAGATCGGCCACACGCTCGGCGACTTCGGCGGTGCCTTGCTCGGCGTGGGGCCTCTGAGCCGAGCGCTCGTGGATGCCGCGCGCGCGAGTGGGCTCGACGCAGGGCGCGCGCGCTGGGTCGCGGACGCGGCCGCCGCGCTCGACGAGGTGCGCGCTCTGGCGGCCCCGGGCGGGTGGACCCTGCTGAAGGGCTCACGCGGCATGGGCCTGGAGCGCATTTGGACTGGACTTTCCGGTGAGACGAGAGGGGAGCACTGATGCTGCTTTGGCTCATCCAGGAGCTGCGCGAGTACTTCACGCCGCTGCGTGTGTTCCGCTACGTCAGCTTTCGAATCATCGCCGCGATGCTGACGGCGATGGCGATCAGCTTCGTCCTGCATCCGTGGTTCATTCGCCGCCTGCAGTCGCGACAGATCGGGCAGGTCGTCCGCAAGGACGGTCCCGAGTCCCACTTCAGCAAGGCGGGCACGCCGACCATGGGCGGGTCGCTCGTGCTCTTCGCGCTCGTGATCCCCACGATTCTTTGGGCGGACCTCTCGAACCTCTACGTGTGGGCGGCGCTCACGATCACCGTCGGCTACGGGATCATCGGCTTCATCGACGACTACAAAAAGCTCCAGCAGAAGAACAGCCGGGGGCTGCCCGGGCGCTACAAGCTGCTGTTTCAGTTCCTTCTGGGCGGCATCGTGCTGACCGCGCTCTTCCGTGAGGACACGGGCTTCGACCGCACGCTGTACCTGCCCTTCGTCAAGGCCGATTGGCTCAGCTTCGAGCTGCCTTTCGGATTGTTCATCGTCTTCGCGCTGTTCGTCGTCGTGGGCACTTCGAACGCCGTGAACCTGACGGATGGGCTGGATGGGCTCGCCATCGGGCCCGTCATGGTCGCAGCCACCGCGTTTCTGATCCTCGCTTACGGCGCAGGGACCGTGCTGCAGCTCCCCACGACCGGCGGGGGCTACTTTCAGTTCAACATTGCGGACTATCTGCGCATTCCACACGTGCGGGGTGTGAACGAGCTGGCGGTTTTCGCGGCCGCGATCATCGGTGCTGGTGTCGGATTCCTGTGGTTCAACACGTTCCCGGCACAGGTCTTCATGGGCGATGTGGGTTCACTGTCTCTCGGGGGGGCGCTGGGTATGCTCGCCGTCCTCACCAAGACCGAACTGCTCTCGGCCATCATCTGCGGACTGTTTCTCGTAGAGGCGCTGTCGGTGATTGCGCAGACGACCTCGTTCAAGCTGACCGGAAAACGGGTGTTCAGGATGGCGCCCATCCACCACCACTTCGAGAAGCTCGGTTGGCAGGAACCCAAGATCGTCGTTCGTTTCTGGATCATCTCCGTGATGTTGGCGCTCGTCGCGCTCGCCAGCCTGAAGGTGCGCTGATGTCGAAGCCCAGCATGGATACCCAGTTCCTGAGTCACCGGTACGACCGCGTCCTGTTGGCGATCGTGTTCGGACTGATCGGGTTCGGGCTCGTCATGGTCTACTCGGCGAGTGTCGTGAGTGCCGAGCACCAGTTTGGCGACGGGGCCTACTACTTGAAGCGCCAGCTCGTCTTTCTCGGGCTCGGACTTTGCGGCATGGTCGGATTCCTTCTGATTCCGCACCAGATTCTCGAGCGCTACGCGTCGGTTTGCCTGCTCATCGCCGTCCTGTTGTTGGTTCTCGTGCTTATGCCGGGACTTTCCAGCTCCGCCAAAGGGGCAAGTCGCTGGTTGAACCTGGGTGTTGTGCGTCTGCAGCCGAGTGAGTTCGTGAAGTTCGGATTTTTGCTCTTCATGGCGCAGTACCTCAGCCGTCGACAGTTGGACCTGGACAAGCTCAAGGTCGCTTGGGGCGTCCCGACGCTCGTATTGGCCGTGATTGCGGCCTTGTTGATGAAGCAGCCCGACTTCGGCAGCACCGTTCTCTGTGGCGCCATGATGTTCCTGATGATCTTCGCGGCGGGCGGCGCGCTGAGGCACATCGTGGTGTTCTCCTGTATCGGTATCGGCCTCATCGTGCTGGCCGTGACGACACAAGCCTATCGAATGAAGCGTGTGCTCACGTTTCTCAATCCGGACAGTGATCCACTCGGCGCCGGCTATCAGATCAACCAGGCCCTCATCAGCTTTGGGAGTGGAGAGTGGTTCGGCGTCGGGCTGGGCGAGAGTCGCCAGAAGTTGATGTATCTGCCGGATGCCCATACGGACTTCATCTTCTCGATTGTGGGCGAAGAGCTCGGACTCTTGGGGGCAGCCTGTCTGCTGGTCGGCTTCATCGCGCTGATTTGGCGAGGAATTCGCATCGCGAGGAACGCAAGCACGGCTTTCGGTGCCTTGCTCGCATTTGGAGTGACCGGCCTCATCGCATTGCAAGCCTGCATCAACATGGCGGTCGTAATGGCGTTGCTACCGACCAAGGGGCTGACGCTCCCGTTCATCAGCTACGGTGGCAGTTCGGTCATCGTCCTGTGTACGAGCGTCGGGGTGCTGCTCAACGTCTCCCGGCAGACGCCACCGCCAGGTTGGCTCCACGCAGAACGGCCCTTGCTGTCCAAGCTGGACCAGCTCGAGAGCTGGCTGCAGATCCGCCTGGGAACCAAGTCGCTGGCGCCATAAAACTGTGTCTGTCACCGCGTGTTCAGTAAACCACTGAACACTGAGAGCACAAAACTCGTCGTTGTCAAAAAAAATCGCTTGAAGCTTGCCCGGACTCCGCCTATGGAGAGAGTCCAGCAGCGGATCCGAGACCATGACTACGACGAATCGCCTCTTGATCGCGGGCGGGGGGACTGGGGGGCACATCTACCCCGGTGTCGCCATCGCGGAAGCCTGGCTCCGGCTCGTTCCGGGGGCGAGTGTCGTCTTTGTGGGTTCAGAGCGTGGTCTGGAGTCTCGGATCGTGCCCGCGTTGGGCTACTCGCTCGTGCACGTGGAGACGCACCGTCTCAAGAACGCCGGCGCGGTGGAGCGACTGCGTGGATTGGTCCGAATGCCGCTCGCGCTCTGGGCGGCGGCGAAGGTGGTCCGTAAAGCGTCGCCCGTCGCCGTTCTCGGCGTCGGTGGGTTCGTCTCTGGCCCCGTGGTGCTTGCCGCCGCCGCTCTGGGGCTGCCGTGTGCCGTGGCTGAGCAGAATGCGTTGCCCGGTCTGACCAACCGGTTGCTGTCGCGATTCGTTCGCCGCATCTACACGGCCTTTCCCGAGGCGGCGTCCGGGTTGCCGGCCGGCAAGATCCGGTTGCTGGGGAACCCGGTCCGAGAGGGCATCCGTGCGTTGGCGTCGACCGCGCCGACGCAGTCGGGTCCCTGCCGAATCCTGGTGATGGGGGGCAGTCAGGGGGCCCGCGCCCTGAACGAGCGTGTGCCGGCGGGCCTGGCGGCGCTCGCGTCCCGCGCGCCCATCTCGGTGCGTCACCAGTGTGGGCGCGGGAATGCGGCCGCGGTGCGCGCGGCCTACGACGCCGTAGGACTGAACGCCGTGCGCGTCGAGGAGTTCATCGATGACGTCGCCGGAGCGCTCGCGGAGGTGGACGTCGTCGTCGCGCGGGCGGGGGCCACCACGGTGGCGGAGCTCTCGTGCGTCGGCCGCCCGGCGGTGTTCATCCCGTTCCCCCACGCCGCCGACGACCACCAGACGCTGAACGCGCGATCACTCGTCGACGCGTCCGCCGCGCGGATGATCCGCGAAGCCGACCTGAACACCGAGTCCCTCGTGGAAGCGCTCCTCGACCTCGCCACGGAGCCGACGCTCCGCGCGGAGATGGGCCGCCGAGCGCGAGAACGCGGTCGACCGAATGCCGCCGTAGACATCGTGCGGGACCTGTGGGCCCTGAGCGGACACAGCGAGTCGATGCTCACGGCGCCTCGACGTGTGGAGGCCGACTCATGAGCGCAATGGGTCCACGGGGTGTGTTCCGGGGTCGCCGTGTCGGTGTGCTGCTCGGCGGCCTGTCCAGCGAGCGTGACGTGAGCCTCCGTACGGGTGCGGCCATCGCCGACGCGCTGCGGAGCGTGGGATACGACGTCACCGAGATTGACGCGGGACACGACCTGCCTGAGCGACTGCGTGCCGAGCGCATCGAGGTCGTCTTCAACGCCCTCCACGGAACGTGGGGTGAGGACGGCCGGGTTCAGGGCCTGCTCGACTGGATGCGCGTGCCCTACACCGGTGACGGGCTGCGTGCATGTTTGCTGTCGATGGACAAGGCGATCAGCAAGCAGCTGTTCCGCCTTCGGGGCGTCCCGGTCGCAGCGGACGAGGTCTGGGACAAGGGCACACGTCGAGCGGATCCGACGACCGCCGTGAGTCCATTCCCCGGTCAGGTCGTCGTCAAGCCCGTCGCCGAGGGTTCGAGTGTCGGTGTCACCATCGTTCGGACCGGAGATTCGTTCCAGGAAGCCGTTCGAGCGGCCTTCGAGGTCTCGGACCGGATCCTGATCGAGGAGTTCGTGGAAGGCATCGAGCTGTCGGTGGTCACGTTCTTCGACCGACCCCTCGGCGCGGTCGAGATCGAGCCGGCGCGGGCCTTCTACGACTATGAAGCGAAGTACGGCAACTCGGGTACCCGGTACCATGTGCCTCCGCGATTCTCTGGACCTGAGCTCGAGGCGTGCCTGCAGGTCGGCCTGGCCGCGCATCAGGCCCTCGGCTGCTCCGGTGTGACCCGGACGGACGTGATCCTGGGTCCGAGCGGTCCAATCGTACTCGAAGTGAACACCCTTCCGGGCATGACCGCGACGAGCCTCGTACCCAAAGTCGCTCGCGCGGCCGGTCTGGAGTTCCCCGCGCTCGTGGAGTGCATGTTGGACCATGCGCGTTCCGGACTGGAGACCGACCATGCGTCGTAACGCCTACAAGCGCGCGGGTGCCTCCATCCTGCCCCGCATTCTCCGCCGGACCGTGTCTCTGGGGCGCAGTACGTGGCGTCCCATCGTTCTTCTCGTCGCCGTGGCGGTGCTGTTCCAGGTGGGTGCGGACCTTCTGCGGACCTCGTCGCACTTTCTCGTGCGCGAGATCGAGGTCAACGAAACCCAGCGAGTCACACGTGAGCAGATCCTCGCGCTGACGAAGCTCGATACCCCGGTCAATTTGCTCATGTTCGATGCGCGGCTTGCCGAAGAGGCGCTCGAAGAGCATGCGTGGGTCGCTTCTGCTCGCATCGAGGTGCGCTTACCCGTTTCGGTGTCGATTCATCTCATCGAGCGTGTGCCGTCGGCCGTGGTCACTCTCGGCCACTTGTACGTCGTCGACGGCAGCGGTGAGCCGTTCGTGCGTGCCTCTCCGGAAGATGTGCAGAACCTGCCCCTGGTTACGGGCCTGGATCGGGCCGCTTACGAAGAGAACCCCGACCTCTCCAGGTCGTGGATCCGGAATGCGTTGGCCCTCGGGCGTCTGTACGCCCAGTCCGCGCTCGCGGACACACGACCGCTCGGCAATCTGAACATCGGCCCGGGTGGTGAACTCGAGTTGATGGTGGGACACACACGGATTGTCATGGGTACCGGCCTTTTTCCCTTGAAGCTGGATCGTGTCCAGCGCATCTATGCGGACCTCGGCGCGCGCAAGTCCGATGCGGCTTGGATTCTTCTCGATGAGAAGGGTGAGCGCGCGGTCGTCCGGGAATCTGCTGCCAAACGCCCCATGATGGGCTCGCTCTAGGCGCTTTTGAGGGGGACTTGAAGGTCATGGCGAACGACGAGATCCTCGCAGGGCTCGACATCGGCACGCATTCGATCAAGTGCGTCGTGGGTGTGGCCGACAAGCAGGGCAGCATCGACGTGATCGGCACCGGGAGTGCTGCGACGCGTGGGATCCGCGCGGGCGAGGTGCAGAACCGCTCGGACTTCGTGGCCGCGATTCGACGCGCCAAGGAAGAGGCCGAGCTGATGGCCGGCGTCGAGCTCAACGACGTCGTCGTCTCGGTCTCGGGTGTTCCCCTCGAATGCGACAACAGCTTCGGGGCCTGGCGTGTGAACGGCCCCGTGGTGGAGCAGGCCGACATCGACGGCGTTCTGTCCATCGCCCGGGCTCGACAGGTCGCGCCCAATACGGACGTGCTGTTCTGTGTCCCCGGGCATTTCATGCTCGACCGTCACGTGGACATCGCCGCGCCCGTCGGGATGAAAGGTGTGCGTCTCGAGGTGGACGTGCACCTGAACATCGGTGTTCGCGAGACCTTCGACGAGATCTCGCGCTGCTGCCTAGAGGCGGGCCTCAACGTGCGGACTTTCCTGCCTCCGTACCTGGCGAGCAGCGAGTCGCTCCTGCGGTCCGAGGACCGGGAGATGGGCATCGCCCTGGTCGAGTTGGGCGGGTCGACGACCGAGGTCTCGGTGTACGCGGCCGGCGCCCTCGTCTTTACCGCGAGCCTGCCGGTCGGCGGCGAGCGGGTGACGAGCGACCTGAGCATCTCGTTCCAGATCCCGATCGTGGAGGCCGAGCGGCTCAAGCAGCAGTCGGGTTCAGCGCTGGCCTGGAAGGTGGGCGAGCACGAGCAGGTCGAGCTGCCGATGCCGGGCGGAAAAAAGGCCCGCACCGTGCCGCGGGTCGAGGTCGCCCAGGTGTGTGAGAACCGCTACGAAGAGATCCTACAGATGGTGCTCGAGCTGTTCCAGCGGCACCGGGTCGGGACGGACGGTCGCTTGCCGAACGTGGTTTTCACCGGGGGGGCTTCGCAGATGCCGCACCTCGTCGACCTCGCGGAGCGGGTCCTCGTCACGCACTGCGTCTTCGGTGAGCCGAGGGCGGTTCGAGGCATGGTCGACATGGTGCGCAACCCGAAGTACGCCGCGGCGACGGGCATCGCGCTCCACACCGCGCGGCGCAAGGCCGATGTGTTCACGCGGGTCGCGCCGACGGCGCAGACGCGGACGTTCTTGTCACGCTTGATGGATTGGATTCGCTGAGACTGAGGGGGGAACGAAGATGCAGCACCTGTTTCCGGGAATCCACGACGAGAAGGCCAGACTCTGCGTCGTTGGGGTCGGTGGCGCCGGCGGCAACGCCGTCAACACGATGGTCCATCAGGGCCTGCAGGGCGTCGAGGTCATTGCCGTCAACACGGATCGGCAAGCGCTGGACCACTCCCATGCCTCGATGAAACTCGTCATCGGCACCACCACGACCAAGGGCCTCGGGGCAGGCGCGAACCCGACCATGGGCCGGGCGGCGGCCGCGGAGAACGAAGACGCGATCGAGTCGTTGCTCCAGGGGAAGGACCTCGTCTTCGTCGCCGCGGGCATGGGCGGCGGCACGGGCACGGGCGCGGCGCCGATCGTGGCGCGGGTCGCGCGGAAGTGTGGCGCGCTGACCGTGGGGGTCGTGACTCGACCGTTCGACTTCGAGGGCAAGGCGCGTCGTCGGCACGCCGAGGTGGGCCTGACCGAGCTCGCGGGCGAGGTCGACTCGCTCATCGTCGTTCCCAATCAGCAGCTCCTCTCCGTCATCTCTGAAGACGCGACCGTCGAGGAGTCCTTCCGACTCGCGGACCAGGTCCTCTTCAACGCCGTCGCGGGCTTGAGCCGCCTCGTCCGTGAGCACGGCCTCGTGAACGTCGACTTCGCGGACGTACGGACCGTGCTCTCGCTCCGGGGCGTCGCGTTGATGGGCACCGGCATCGGGCGCGGCGAGCGCCGCTCGCTCGAGGCCGTGCACCAGGCGATCTCGAGTCCGCTCCTGGACAACGTCGGGATCGAAGGGGCGCGGGGTGTCCTGCTCCACTTCACCGGCGGGCCGAACATGACGCTCAACGAGATCCGGCGCGCCGCCGACATCGTGGAGCGTGCGGCGCACGACGACGTGAACCTGATTTTCGGGGCGAGCGTCGACCCGAACATGAGCGACGAGATCCGCGTGACCGTCGTGGCCACGGGCTTCGACAAGGTCGCCCCGCAGTACCACGCGATCCAGGCGGCCAGTCAGCGGGCCCAGCACGACACCGCGCCGACGCCGGCCGTCGAGGTTTTCCACCGACCGCTGCCCATCGTCGCCGTCGAATCGCACCCCGTTCCCGGCCTCACTCCGGTGCCCGCGCTCGTCGTGTCGGCGCCGACCCCGTTGCCTGCCGCGGTGCCGAGCCCCGCCCCCGCGGCGAGCGGACAGCGGCCGCAGCGCGGTCGACTTCTCGATCGGGCGACCTCGATGCCGGTCCCCGGTGTGAGCCCGCCCGTCTTTGCGCCGTCGAACCTCTCCTCGGCGCGCAACTCGGCGCCGCCCGCCGTCGCACCGTTGCGCTCCCACTCGCGGGTGATGACCATCGACAAGGATCCCGAGGAGCTCGCGCTGCCGCCGGCGCATCGGGCCGTCCGCCAGACGGGCGAGTCGAAGATGGGGGCCGACTTCTGGAGCGAACCGTCCGCCAGCGGCGAGTCCGATCCGTCGATGCCCAGCTTCGCGCGCCGCCAGCGTCCGGACTGAGAGCGTCGTTTCTCCGCGCTCGACTTCGGGCCACGAAGTCGTGGGGCGTGGTAAATTTCCAGGGCACGGCCGGCGTCCGAGGATCCGGTACGCCCACGACCCTGGAGAATGCGACCCGATGAAGCCTGCCCTCGTTCTCGCCGCCCTCGCCTCGATCTGCCTGTCCACGCAGGCCACGGCCGGGCCCAAGAGCGTCAAGCCCGCTGCCACGCCGGTGGAGGCGACCTTCTCGAATCGATGCGCCGAGCCGCTCTCGCTCACGCTCGGCGCGCACACACTCTCGGTCGCGCCAGGGGCCTCGACCCCGCTGACCTTCACCCCCGACAAGCCCGGAGAGGCGCTGCCGTTGAGCCTCGTCGGCGCGTCGACGACGGAGATTGCGCGGCTCGCCTTCGCGCAGGGGGGGGCCTGGAGCGTCGACCTCTCGGGCTGCGCGGCCGGGAAGGCCGACGTCTCCGCGGTCGCTCAGGTCGCGGCGCCGACCGGCTCACCCCTGGCCCAGGGCCAGGTGCACTTCCGCGCGCGGAGTCGGGACGTCATCGAGATCCAGGTCGGCCTCGACAAGCTCTTCAAGCGACTTTCCGTCGCGATGACGAGCTACCAGGAAGTGCCGGCCGGCGACCTGGTGGTGCAGGTCCGGAAGAAGGCGGCCGCCGCGGGCCCCGTGGTGGGCCTCGAGAAGCGCACCTTCAAGGTGCTCCCTGGTCGGAATCAGCTCATCGAGCTCGACTTCGGGGGGGCCACTGTCCATACCGTTTTCGAGGACGAGGGGCCCGTCAAGGCGAAGTGACGGTCGCCGCGGCTTCGACGGCGACCGTCGGCGACGCAGCCGTCACATAGTCGAGACCGCGCCATCGAACCGCATAGAGCGCGCCGCCGCTCGGGGCCTCGGTGTCGACGTGCACGGCGCGATCGGCCGGTACACGAGCGACGGGCGCGCCATCCCGCAGCAGCTCGACCTCCGTCGTGTCGGCGGGCGGCGGTCCAAAGGCGAGCTCGACGACGTGGGCATCGACACGAAAGGCCAGCGGCGGCTCGTCCGGACCCGTCGGCGGGGGCGTCCAGCGGGGCACAGGGACGGGAAAGACCGTGGGGGCCCCTGGAGGGCCGGAGACCACCCCCACGAGGCGCTGCGAGGCGTCCAGGGGCCTGAGTCGCAGCGCCTGTTCGGCGGGGACGACGTAGAGCGGTTGTCCCCGCGCGCCCGGTGGGTCCACGAAGAGGTGGACGGACGGACCGGGGAGACCGGTCTCGACTCGGCCGGAGGGCGTCGACTCGACCTCCCAACCGTCCGGGGCCCGGCGCCAAACCAGGCTCGGCGCCTCGGGGGTCGGCGCGTCGGGTCTGGGGCGTCCCGCGGCGCCGCAGCCCCCGACCAGAACCGCCACGACCAGGAGCGCGCGCACGCCGAGACCCTAGGAGACCGGCGTGTCGAGTCGGGCCCGTGCCAGAGCGAGCGCGCGCCGGACCCGCTCCGGGGCGGTGCCCCCTTCGCTCGTTCGGGCGGCGACGCTGCGTTCGACCGTCACCGCGTCCAGAATGTCGACCTCGAATCGGTCGGAGAAGCGGCGGAACTCGTCCAACGAAAGGGACGGCAGCGTTCGCCCTTCGGCGATACACCAGCCCACGAGGCGACCGGTGATGTGGTGGGCTTCACGGAAGGGCACCTGCCGGCGCGCGAGATAGTCCGCGACGTCCGTCGCCGTGACGTAGCCCGCGTCACAGGCCGCGCGCATCCGGGCCGGGTGGAAGGTGCACGCGGGCAGGAGGCGCGCCATGACCGTGACACAGTCGAGGAGGGTGTCGGCGGCGTCGAAGAGCGCCTCTTTGTCCTCTTGCAGGTCCTTGTTGTAGGCGAGGGGCAGACCCTTCAAGACCGTGAGCAGAGCGACGAGGTCTCCGAAGACGCGCCCCGTTTTTCCGCGGACGAGCTCCGGGATGTCGGGGTTCTTCTTCTGCGGCATGATGCTGGAGCCGGTCGCGAACGCATCGCCCAGGGTCACGAAGGCGAACTCCTGGCTCGACCAGAGGACCAGCTCCTCGCCGAGGCGAGACAGGTGCACCATCGCCAGGGCCGCGGCCGCCGTGAACTCGACCGCGAAGTCTCGGTCCGCGACGGCATCCAGGCTGTTGGCCATGGGGCCCTCGAAGCCGAGGGCGAGCGCCGTTCGACGCCGGTCGAGGGGAAACGGGGTGCCGGCGAGCGCGGCGGCGCCGAGGGGAGACCAGTTCGCGCGCCGCCGACAGTCGGCGAGGCGGCCAACGTCTCGCTCGAACATCTCCACGTACGCGAGCAGGTGATGGGCGAGCAGGATCGGCTGAGCCCGCTGCAGATGTGTGTAGCCCGGCAGGATCGCCTCGCCGTCTCGCTCGGCGACCTCGACGAAGGCCCGCTGGAGGGCGCGGAGCGAGGTCGTGAGTGTGTCGATGCGGCGCACCAGCCAGAGGCGCACATCCGTGGCGACCTGGTCGTTGCGGCTGCGACCGGTGTGGAGCCGCCCGCCGGCCGGGCCGATGTCGTCCGTGAGCCGCTGCTCGATGTTCATGTGGACGTCTTCGAGGGCGACGGACCACTCGAAGTCCCCGGCCTCGATGCGCGCGCGGACCCGCTCGAGGCCGGCCTCGATGGCGCTCGCGTCCTCGGCGGAGACGATGCCCTGAGCGCCGAGCATGGACGCGTGGGCCCGAGAACCGTCGAGGTCCTCGCGCCACAGCCGCCGGTCCACCTCGACCGAAGCGTTCATGCGCTCGACGAGCGCGTCCGTCGCTTCGCTGAACCGACCGCCCCAGGTCTTCTGCGAGCCGCTCAGAACTGCATCCCCACGAACATCTGCAGGGTCTGGGCGACGCCGGGCTCACCGCGGGTCACCGAGCGACCGAGGTTCTGGTCGAAGCTCTTCACGTTGAACGCGCCGAAGGGCACGAGCAGGCCGTAGTCCAGCGACCACCGGAACCGATCGAGCTCGGTGATGTAGAAGCTGAAGTCGAACTCGAGCCCAAGGGGCGACTCGTCGCCGGGGGTCGCGGTCTCTTCGAGGGCGAAGGCGTAGATCGACGCCAGCTTGAAGCCGATCGCGTCCCGGTCCGTCTGCACGATGTCGTACTGGATGTACGGCTTGAAGTAGGCCGCGTTCGTGACCGCGCCGATGATCTGCCGGAACATGATCAGGTCGACGATGTAGTCGCGGTCGAACTTGAAGTTCGTGATCTCCTGGTCGGTGCTGTCCGCCGGGTCGATGGGGGTCTTGTCGATGACCCCGAAGCCGTCCGTCTTGTCGCCGGACGCGACGCCGTGGTGGAAGCCCCACTGGAGCTTCTCCATGCGGTGGTCGAACTCCAGCGCGTAGCCGAACTGGGTGATGTCGCGCTGCCGGGGCTTGATGACGTCGCCCGAGGGGCAGTCCTCGATGTCGACGACGCTGGTGTCGAGGCAGTCGCGCGCCGGCTTGTCGAAGCGCTGCGGGAGCTCCTTGATGACGCCGAGCACAAAGGCCGACTCGAACTGCACCCGATAGAAGTGGTTGCGCTGGGGTCGGTACTCGAACTTCAGCCAGAGGTCGGGGATGTAGGCGAAGGCCTTGATGTCCCGCATCGCGGTGTTCGAGCCCTCTTCGGGGCGCGCGTCCGAGTAGGGGGCGAAGGGCCGCGCGATGTCGGTCACGAACTCCTGGGTGCGGATCACGTTGTAGACGCCCCAGTCGAAGACGGGCTTACGGACCTCGTTCAGGTCGCGGTCGCGGACGTCCTTCTCTTCCTTGGTGACCGGGCGCTGGAAGAGCGCGATGACGTATTCGTTCACGTCGTCGCGCTGGTCGAGGTCGTAGGCCTGCCCCGCGGGCTGGTTGATCGAGTCCTGGGCGCCGGGATACCCGACCGGGCCCTCGTGCACGAAGTCCCAACCGAGCGCCAGGTAGGTGCCGAAGAGCTTCGTCACACCCATGACACGGTCGACCGCGTCGCCGAAGTTGCAGTCCAGGCACTCGCCGCCGTTGGCGAGGATGCCCATGCCCCAGTTGCTGGGGGTGCGGCCGAAAACGAGGAGGCCGAGCGGGGTCTTCCACTCACCCCACAGGTTCTTCACCCGCACGGAGTCCTGCCACCCGTTCACCCCCGACTCCGGCGGCCGCTGACCTCCGGAGAAGGTGGGCAAGGCGACGTCGGGCCGCTCGTAGGTCTGGCCCCAGAGGCCGCCGTCGGGCGTGCTCCCCAGCACGAGATTGTCGAGGGCGTCGATGGTCGCCTTGATGCGCATGGTCTCGGCGACGTGGATCGTCGGCTGCCACCGCGCCCGCATATTGGCCATGGACAGCGTGTCGGCCCCGCGACGGTAGCTGTGTCGATTGTTCGGGTCCTCTTCGGCCACGTGTCCGCTGCCGCCGAGGTTCGTCTCGGTCAAGGGCGGGAGGTACGGCGACGAGTAGGCGTTGTCGTACTTCGAGTAGAAGGTATCGAGGTCGAAGTTGTGGAACAGCTGAAGGCGCAGGCGCATGTACCCGTGCTGCTCGATCCACGGGAACGTGACGGCCTGCGTGCTGCTCGTCGTCGCGTCCCAGTTGGGCCGCATGGCCGCGGTCGGCGACGCGGGGGTCGGACCGACCCCGGGCGCGGGCTCCCACGAGGGCAGGTCGGCGTCCGCGGCGGTCGTGGCCGGCGCGGGCGGAGCCTCGGTGGGCGGAGGCGGCGGCGGCGGGGCTTCGGTCGCCGGTGCCGGAGCCTCGGCGGCCGTGGCAGGCGCAGGGGCCTCGGCGGCGGCGCTCACGGGGGGCGGTGCGTCCGCGGGCGGCTGCTCGGGGGCCGTCTGGGCATGGGCCACGGACGTCGCCGCGAGAGCGAGGGACAAGGGGCCAAGAACGCGCTGCTTCAAGGGGCCGACCTCCGGAGAACCGCAAGGAATGGCCCGGCGGAGTAGCACGCGCCCCGGCGACCGTCAACGGCCGGATCGGCCCGCGGCGGTGCAGCTCAGAACAGACCCTTGACGGCGTCTTTCGCTTTTTTCTTGGCTTCGGCTTCGGCCTTCTTCTTGGCCTCGTCGGCCTTCTTCTTGGCCGCGGCCTTGGCCTCGTCGGCCTTCTTCTTGGCTTCGTCGATCTTCTTCTGCGCAGCGGCCTTGCCGGCGTCGACCTTGGCCTGCGCCGCGGCGCGGGCCTCCTCGGCCTTCTTGCGCGCCAGCTCCTCGGCCTCCTTCGCGGCCGCGAGCGCCTTGTCGGCCCCCATGGACTTCGCATAGGCCATCAGGAGGGTCTCGCCCAGGTCCTTGACGTCGATGCCGCTGATCTCGGGGTCGTCGGCCGTGCCGCCGATGGTGAGCCCCACGGGCGCGCCCTTGTCGATCTTCAGCTTGCCGCCGGTCGCCTGGGCGATGAGGGCAGGGGAGACCTCGAAGGTGCCCTTCAGGTTCAGCGCCTTGTCGAGGCCGATGTACCCGTCGAGCACGATGGGGCCGTCGGGGGTGGTGATCTTCATGGGCTCGCGCAGCTTGGCTTTGCCGTCGCTGATCTCGAACTGACCCGCGAGGTTCTGGAGCGCGATGCCCGCCGGGCCCTGGGGCGCCTTCATGCCGGGGACCTTGCTCGAGAGCGGCTCGATGACGGAGCGTCGAAGGTCGGCCTTGTGGAAGCGGCCGTTGACGAGCGAAGCGCCCATGGAACCCGTGAGGTTCTTGGACACGTCGTCCCAGACATCACCCTCGCCCTGGACCGCGATGTCGCCGGAGAAACGACCGCTGAGGGTGCCCTTCAGGTTCGCCTGCTCGGTGAGCATCTGCATGACGTCGACGTTCTTCAGGCTCGACTTCAGCGTGAAGCGAGGCTTCGCGCCGGAGAGGTCGACGCTCGTGGACGCCGCCGAGAACGTGCCCTGGTAGGCGGCGAAGTCGAGCGCGTTGAAGGTGAGCTTGCCGGCGAGCATCTGGATCGACGCGACGAAGTTCGTGAAGGGGAAGCCACCGGCGCGTCCCTTTGCGATCCGGATGTCGCCTTGTACGTCCATCGCCTTCACGATCGGGGGCACGGCCCCGCCGCCGCTCTCCTCCTCGGCCGCCTGCTCACCGGTGGGCGGGAACATCGTGTCCAGATCGAGGTTCGGCGAGGTGAAGCCGAATCGGATCTTCGGCGCGGTGGGGTTCTCCACGGAGAGGTCGCCCGCGACGGAGCTGCCGGCCATGCCGAAGAAGAAGTCCTTCATCTCGGCCTTGATCGTTGCCTGGTCGTTGGGATTCCCGCTCACGGCCACCGTCATGCCGAGCTGTGCGTTGGCGATGGGGGAGTCGGCCAGCGCCGGCAGCATCGCCACGAGGCCGGAGACGTCGAAGCGTGCCAGCTCGGCCTTGAGGTCCACGACCTGGCTCGACTGGTCGACCGTGCCGGAGCCGGTGAGCTTCAGCGGTCCAAGATGAACCAGAAGCTCCGACAGCGTGATGACCGAGCCGGCGCGCGTGACGCCCGCCTTGATGTCGAAGGGCGCGCCACCGGCCTTCTTGAGTCCTTCGGTGTCGATGTTCAGGCCGCCGAGAGCGGCGTCCACGCGCACGGCGATGTCCTTCGATGGGCTGCCCTTGGCGGTGACCTCGACCTGCCCGCTGCCCTGGACGGTCACACCCGGGACCGCGAGGTTCGCGCCGACCAGCCCGAGAAGCACCCGCGCGTCCACGTTCTCGGCGTTGCCGGTGAGCTTCAGGTCAATCTCCGCCTGACCGGCGATCGTGACGTCCGGAGGGATGCCCGCCTTCACCGCGGGCAGCAGCCGTGCCGGCCCGTTGATGTCGAAGCGACCCGTCCCGCCCTTGATGTCGATCGTCGGTGCGGCGAAGTTCTTCACCGTCCCCGAGAGGCTCAAGGCGAGGTCTCCGACCGCGACGCGGAAGGCGTTGAGCTTCAGGTTGGTCTGGCTCTCGATCTCCGCGTCGAAGGCCGTGTTCAGCGGGGTGCCGGCGCCCTTCTCGAAGGTGCCCGGCAACACCACGGTGGCGCCGTCGAGCGAGAGCCCGAAGAGGATCTTCTGGTTCGTTTGGTCGCCCGTGGCGGTGACGTCCAGCGAAAGCGGCCCCTTGAGGATCGCGCCCTTCGGGAGCCCGGCGGCGGCGTCCGGGAGCGCCTCGAAGAGTCGGCCCAGGTCGAAGTTCTCGGTCTTGATGCTCAGATTCTCGAAGGCGGGCTTGGCCTCGGCGAGGCCCGTAAGCTTGCCCCCCGCGAGGAGCTTCATGTCGTCGATGGCCACGGAGAAGCCCGTGAGGTCCACGACGCCGCCTTTCGGGTCCACCACGACGTTCGGCTTGAGGCTCAGGTCGAAGGGCTTGCCGAGGGACCGGGTGCCGACGGCGATCTGCTTCACGTCGAAGGTGCCCTTGGACTTGATGCGGCCGGACTTCGCGAGGGGATCGTCGATCTCGAGGTCCGCCGAGACCCGCGCGGCACCCAGCCCGATGGGCGAGCCCGCCGGTACGTAGGGCGCGAAGGGTGCGAGGTTCACGTCCTGCATCGCCAGCTTGAGGTAGGCAATGGGCGGCGGGGGCGCGTTCTCGACGCCGATCGGGATCGGTCCGACGCGGGTCTTGAAGTCGAAGTTGGGCTTGTCGGAGGCGATCGCGGCGGAAACATGGACCTCGAAGGGGCTCGACAGGACGACGTCGTTGAGCTCCACGAGCAACTTCTCGATCCGCGTCTCCGCGGGCGCTCCGCCCGTCGCCTTGTCGATGAAGCGGACCTTGCCGTCCTCGAGGGCGATGCGCTTGAGGTGCAGATTCTCGATGAACTTGCGCGCCTCCGGGTCGAGGGGCTTGGGCTTCTCCTCGGGCGGCGCGCCCTCGGCGAGTCGGGTGACGATGTCGTCGAAGCTCATCTTGCCGTCGGCTTCCCGAACGACGTTCACCTCGAGTCCGCGGACCAACAATGCGCTCAGGCGAACATCCGTGCCCATGGACTTGAGGGCCGTCCACAGGTCGACCTGGAAGACGATGTCGCCGATCTTGAGCAGCGCGTCGGGGCCCGCCCCCTGGCGGCTCTGAATGGCCACGTCCTTGACCTCGGCGCCGAGCACCGGAAGGAACGTCGTCTCGACCCGGCCGACGGTCACCTTCCGACCCAACGCCTTCTCGACCTCGGGCAGATACTTGTCCTTCTGCTCATTGATCAGGCCATCGAAGTCGAAGAACGCGAAGAACGCGACGACGCCCGCGACGAGGATCGCCACGAGCCCCAGCAGGATCTTCAGTGCTTTTTTCATGAGTCATTCCCTCCTGACGGCCAGCGACGGTCGCGCCGGCGCGGCATCGTAGTTGTGCGTCGAAGCGAGACGCAACGCCCGCGGATTGACCGTGTCTCCATTCGGTTCCTACACTTCGACTCGCATGCCGACCTCGCGTTCCGGGTTTCTCTCTCGTTCAGTCATCGTGCTCGGCATCACGCTGCTCAGCCTCGGGGGTGCCGTCGTCCCTCTCGAGGCGAATTCGGCGCCGAAGAAGCCCCGCGAAGGTGCGCGCGCTCGCGGCACGAGCGTGCTCGTGCAATCGACGTCGAACGGTGCCTCGATCTTCATCGATGATGTCGAGGTCGGTACGGTGCCGATGTCGAAGCCCGTACCGGTGACGCCCGGGACACACACCATCAAGGTGGTGAAGCCCGGGCACGCGGCCTTCCTGGACACCTTCGAGGCGCGCCGGGGCCAGGGTGTGGTGCTCGAGATCGACCTCGTGCCCATCGCCGCGGTCGTGGAGGTGCGCGCGGATGCCTACGAGGCGGTCGTGGCCTTCGACCAGCGCCCGGTGGGCAACACCCCGTTCACGGGGGAGGTCGAGCCCGGAGAGCGTGTCCTCGAGGTCCGCGCGCCGGGGCGGCTCACCCACAAGCAGAGCGTCGTGCTCGTCGCGGGCGAGGTGCATCGATTCGAGCTCACCTTGCTGCCGGCGCCGCCGGGGTCAGGCGATGCAGACGCCGGGGCCTGGTACGGACAGTGGTGGGTCTGGGCGGGGGCGGCGGCGGTCGTCGCCGGCGGTGTCACGGCGGCGATCCTCCTGAGCCAGGACGCGCCGCAACCGACGGGGCCCAAGGACCGACTGCCGCTCGAGTGGGTTTACTGAGCGGCGGAAGCGCACCGTCTGGACTGGTCAGTGAACGCGGACGTCGGCCTCACCGCCGAAGACACGCCGGAGCTCGTCGAAGAGCTCCTCGCTGGGCGAGACCTTGACGTCGGGCATCCGCAGGGTCACGTCGCAGGCATCGGCGGTCGTCAGCTTCAGCCACGCCTCGCACAGGCCGCCGTGTCGAGGCTCGCGCAACAGCGCCCCGAGCGCGGTCATGCGCTCCACGGAGACGGCCGCCGTCGACAGCCCGATCTCGACCGCACGCGCGCGCGCCGTCCGCACGTCGGCCAGGAGAACGACGGGCGGGTCCGTGGACTCGACCTCGCCGCGCCGCGGGCGACCGAAACCGAGGCGAACGCTGACGTTCACGCGGTCTTCGTCCCGCTCGACGCGGACCGTGCCTCGAAGGAGCAAGGGCTCGTCACTCGTGAGGAGCGGCTCGTACTGGTTGAGCTCTTCGCCCATGGCGATGACCTCGACGGAGCCCGTGTGGTCTTCGAAGGTGACGATGCCCATACGACCGTTGCCGCTCTTCAGCGGTCGGGCCTTGTACGCCGACTGGATGCCGCAGAGTGTGACTCGTGTGTAGTCGTCGAGCGTGCGCAGGTTCTCGACCGAGGCCGTCGCGTATTGCTCGATCTGGTCGGCGAAGCGGTCGAGCGGGTGCCCGCTCACGTAGAAGCCCAGGCAGTCCTTCTCGTGGGCGAGGAGCTGGCGTTGCGTCCACTCGTCGACCTTGAGCAGCTCCGGGGGCATGCCCTTCTGGACCGACGCCGGCGATGCGGCGGCAAAGAGGTCGAAGAGGCTGGCCTGCCCCGACGCACGGTCCTTCTGAGTCTGCTGCGCACGATCACAGGCGATGTCGATCGCCGCGTGCATGCGTGCGCGGGGCGCGCCGCAGAAGTCGAACGCGCCGGACTTCACGAGCGCCTCGAGGACCTTCTTGTTGACCCGCTTGAGGTCGACCCGCTCGCAGAAGTCGAACAGGTCCTTGAAGGGGCCGTCCTGGGTGCGCGCTTCGAGAATGGCGGTGACGGCGTGCTCGCCGACCCCGCGAATCCCGGCCATGCCGAAGAGGATGGAGCCTTCCACCGCGTCGAAGTCGGCGACGGACAGGTTGACCGAGGGCGGCAGCACCTCGATGCCCATCATGCGCGCGGTGCGAATGCCTCTCGAGACCTTCTCACTGTTGTCTTTGTCGTTGGAGAGCACCGCCGCCATGAACTCGACGCGGTGATGCGCCTTCAAGTAGGCCGTGTGGTACGTGATGAGCGCGTAGGCTGCCGAGTGCGACTTGTTGAAGCCGTACTCCGCGAACTTCTCCATGAGGTCGAAGATGTCGCCGGCCTTCGACGCGGCGACGCCGTTCTTCTCGGCGCCGGTGAGGAAGGCGGCGCGCTGCTTCGCCATCTCGTCGGCCTTCTTCTTGCCCATGGCGCGCCGCAGCACGTCGGCGCCGCCGAGCGTGAAGCCCGCGAGCACCTGGGCGATCTGCATCACCTGCTCCTGGTAGACGATGACCCCGTAGGTCTCTTCCAGGATCTGACGCAGGCTGTCGTGCGGGTACACGATGCGCTGCTTGCCGTGCTTGCGCTCGATGAAGTCGTCGAGCATGCCGGAGTTGAGCGGACCCGGCCGGTACAGCGCGACCGCCGCGACGATGTCCTCGAACTTGTCCGGCCGCAGCTTCTTGAGCAGCTCCTGGAAGCCGCTCGATTCGAGCTGGAAAACACCCTCGGTGTCCCCTCGGCTGATCAGCTCGTAGACCCCCGGGTCGCCGAGACCCAGCCGATCGAGGTCCAGCCGCGCCTCGACGGCACGGCCCCGGTTGACCATGCGGAGGGCGTCTTTGACGACGGTCAGCGTCTTCAAGCCGAGGAAGTCGAACTTCACCAGGCCGGCGGCCTCGACCTCGTCCTTGGCGAACTGCGTGACGATCTCGTCCTTGGCGCCCTTGAAGACGGGGCAGTACTCCCACAGCGGTTTGTCGCCGATGACGATGCCCGCGGCGTGCATGCCGACGCTGCGGTGCAGACCCTCGAGCGAGAGCGCGATGTCCAGGAGCTCGCGCATCTTCGGGTCGCCGTCGTACAGGGCCTGGAGGCGTGGCTCCTGCTTGAGCGCGTCCGCGAGCTCGATGTTGAGTTTGTCGGGGACGAGCTTCGAGAGCTTGTCGGTCTCGCCGAAGGTCAGGCCGAGCACGCGACCCACGTCCTTGATGACGCCACGCGCCTTCAAGGCCCCGAACGTCGCGATCTGGCCCACGTTCTCGCGGCCGTACTTGTGCGTGACGTAGTCGATGACCTCGTTCCGGCGATTCATGCAGAAGTCGACGTCGAAGTCCGGCATCGACACCCGCTCGGGGTTGAGGAACCGCTCGAAGAGCAACCCGTAGGGCAGGGGGTCGATGTCCGTGATCCGCAACGCGTAGGCCGCGAGCGAGCCGGCGCCCGAGCCGCGACCGGGTCCGACCGGGATGTCGTGGTCCTTCGCCCAGTTGATGAAGTCCTGGACGATGAGGAAGTACCCGGCGAAGCCCATCTTCTGGATGACGGTGAGCTCGTCGTCGAGGCGACGCTGGTACAGCGCGCGGTCGACGCTCTTGTCCACGGCCGAGAACTCGGTGAAGCGCTGCTCGAGGCCGTGCTGGGCCTTCTGGAGCAGGAACGAGTCGATGGTCTGGTCCTCGGGGACGCGATAGGTCGGCAGCTCGGGCTTGTCGAGCTGGAGCTTCACGTTGCACATCTCGGCGATGCGCACGGTGTTCTCGAGGGCGTCGGCGAAGTCGTCCTTCATCAGCCGCCACATCTCGCTCGCGGGCCGGAGCCAGTAGGCGTCCGTGTCGTGGCGCATGCGGTCGGGATCACTGAGCAGCTTGCCCGTCTGCACGCACATCAGAATCTCGTGGGCGCGGGCGTCCTTCTGGTCGAGGTAGTGGCAGTCGTTGGTCGCGCACAGCGGGATGCCGAGCTCGTGCCCGATCTGTCGATAGATCGCGTTGACGGTGCGCTGCTCGGGGAGGCCGTTGGGCTGCACCTCGAGGAAAAACATGCCCGGCTCGAAGGTGTCCCGATACTTGCGCGCGAGCTCCCGGGCGCGGTCGTTCTGGCCTTTCAGGACGGCCTGGGCGACCTGCCCGCCGAGGCAGGCCGAGAGCGCAATGAGGCCCTCGCTGTGAGCCTTGAGCAGGCTCATGTCCATGCGCGGGTGGTAGTAGAAGCCCTCGAGGTACGCGTAGCTCACGAGCTTGCGCAGGTTCGCGTACCCGGTCTCGTTTCGCGCGAGGAGGATCAGGTGGTACGCGCCGCGCGCCTTCTCCCGGTGGTCGCCCTCGGCGACATACGCCTCGACGCCCAGGATCGGCTTGATGCCCGCCTTCGTCGCCTGCTTGTAGAAGTCGATGGCGCCGAACATGTTGCCGTGGTCGGTCACGGCCACCGAGGTCATGCCGTACTCCTTCAGCCGCGGCATCATGTCGCCGAGCCGAATCGCGCCGTCGAGTACGCTGTACTGGCTGTGCAGGTGCAGGTGTACGAAGTCGTTCATCGCCCGGGTTGTGCCCCGCCGGTGCGGCGAGTGTCAACGCGGGTCGGTCTGCGGCCCGGGCCGCGGGCGGGTCAGTCCGCCTTGCGCGAGGCGGTCGTGCGACGTTCGGCGCGGCCCGCGGGCTCGGGCGTCGCCGGCGCGTCGGGCCCGTCGACCCGCTCACGCAGCTCCTTGCCCGTCTTGAAAAACGGGGCGCGTTTCGCCTTGACGAAGACCTCTGCGCCGGTCTTCGGGTTGCGCCCGCGGTAGGCGTCGTACTCCCTCACCTCGAAGGAGCCGAAGCCGCGTATCTCGACCCGTTCTCCGCGAGACAGCGCCTCAGTCATCGCGTCGAAGATGGTGTTCACGACGATCTCGGCCTTCCGCAGGTTGAAGCCGTCCTTCGCCGCGACGAGATCGATCAGTTCTCCCTTGGTCATGCCCCACCGTGCCGCGTAACCATGCGCTTTCATAGCAGGTTTTCGGCCGGACGCAAGTCTGCCCGCCCGCGCGCGCTCCGGCGGCGCGGCGGGGTCGGCTTCAGGTCGGCAACAAGAAGTCGAAGAGCGACCCGCCGCGCACCTGCCGCTCGCAAACCTGAGCCGCCTGGTGGGCGCTCAACGCGAGGCTCTCGAGGCCCAGGCCCGGCACGGTCCAGAAGCCCACGCGGCGCACCTGGGGGGGCACCCGACGGGGCAGCCCGCGGAACAGACCCAAGGGGGGCCGGTCCCCATTGGGCACACTCGCCGCCACGGTGACCTCGTGCTCTTCACGGATCGACGGGAGCAACTCCACGGGGCTCGGTTGCACGACCACCGAAGCCGGCGCGGAGACGCGGAGCGCGTCTGGGGCGCCATGGCGCCGGGCATCGGTCACGAGGTGCCCGCGGGAGCCGGGTCCGGGGACCCACCCGAGCGGCGACGCGAACGGGCGGGGCCGTGTCGCGCGCGGTGCGTCGACCTCGAGCGCGAGACCGTTCGCGGCGTCGACGGCGTCATGGTTCCCGTCGAAGAGCGCGAGGAGGCGCGCGTCGTCGAGGTCCGCGACGAAAGCGGTCGCGCGCCAGACCGAACCGCGATCGAGCCGGACCTCGAAGCCCGTATTCGAAACCACGGCACGGGTCGCGCGTCGGCGCTCCTCGACCACGACGCCGTGGGCCGCACACCGAATCAGCGCGGCCGCTTCCAGGGCCGCCCAGGGATCATGCGGCGAGTCCTGGTCCCGCACGCCGAAGACACCGTGGCACAGGTGCCAGAGCGCTCGGGCCCCGCCGGGCGTCATCGGTCCATCGGGGTCGTCGTCGCGCCCGGCGACGGCCAGGGCCGCGCCGACGAAGGCCCTCAGCGCGCGGTTCTCGGACCAGCGTCGGGGGTCGTCGACCAGCTGTGAGGCGGAGACCTCGCGCACCGCCCGTCGCACGGCGCGACGCTCCGCGAAGCCGCGCGGGGGCAGTGGGAGGTCCGATGCCAGGAGCGCGTCGAGCCCACCGCCGTAGCCCGCGACCCGCTCCATCAAGGCGAGCATCTCCTCGCGTGCGTCCGCGAAGGCGAGCCCCAGCTCTCGGCCCCGCGCTTCGAGGGCGGGCTCGAGGCGGAAGCGACGGTCCGGCAGCGCGATGCCGACGGCCCGCGGGCGGGCGGCGAGGCGGGCGCGCACGTCCAGCCACAGGCCGCAGGTCTCGAGCACTTGCCGAACGACGGTCGCGCTGTGCAGCCCGAAGACCGGAAGGGGGCACGGCGGCTCCGGCGTATCGAAGTCCACGACCCCGACGCGGATCTGCAGGTGCGAGAGCAGCGCTGCGGTCAGCAGTCCGGCGAAGCCGTGCCCGACGATGACGACGTCGAAGTGGGTGGTGGGGTTGGGCACGTTTTGACCGGGAGTACGGAGACGCGGCGACCGTCGAGGCGCACACGGCCCTCGGCGAGCAGCGTCAAGACCTCGGGGAGAAGGCGATGTTCCGCGCGCTGGATGCGTTCATGCAAGCGCTGTCGGTCGTCGTCGGGGTGAACCGCCACGACCTGCTGCGCGAGGATGGGCCCGGTGTCCGTGCCCGCGTCGACGAGGTGGACCGTGCAGCCCGTGACGTGTACGCCCCAGGCGAGTGCCTGCGCGGGCGCGTCGACGCCCGGAAAAGCGGGACACAGCGCCGGGTGCACGTTCACCACCCGGTCGGGAAAGGCGTCGAGCAGCGTCGGCGTGAGCACCCGCATGAAACCCGCGAGCACCACGAGGTCGACGTCGTGCGCCGCGAGGACGCTGAGAATCGCGCGCTCGAACGCCGCGCGGTCTTGGCCGAAGCCGCGGTGGTCGACGGTCTGGGTCGGCACACCCGCCGCGGTGGCACGCTCGAACGCGTAGACCCCGGGGCGATTGGACACCACGACCTGTACATTGAAGGGGGCGCCCTGTGCGGAGGCGTTCAAGACCGCCTGGAGGTTCGTTCCGCCTCCGCTCACGAGCACACCGAGGCGCAGCGGCCGCCTGAGACCGAAGGTCGGGTCCCGCGGGTTCATCGCCATGAGAGGTCGGCGCCGGGTACGACCTGCCCAAGGCGCCACGCGGCATCCCCCGCCGCACGGACCGCGTCGAGGGCGGCGTCCACCTGCGCCTCGGGCACGACCGCGCACAGGCCGATGCCCATGTTGAAGGTCCTGAACATCTCCTCGCGCTCGACCTCACCTGCAAGGGCGATGCGCTCGAAGAGCGCCGGCACGGGCCATGCGTCGCGGTCGACCGCGACCCCGAGGCCCTCCGGCAAACACCGAGGCAGGTTGCCGGGCAGGCCGCCCCCCGTGATGTGGGCGAGGCCGCGGACGTCGCAGACGGCCCGCAACGCCCGGCAGGTGGAGGTGTAGATGCGCGTCGGCGTCAGGAGCGCCGCGCCGAGCTCGGCGTCGTCTTGCCAGGGCAGCACCCTACGGGCCAGGGAGTAGCCGTTGCTGTGCAGCCCGCTGCTGGCGATGCCGACGACGGCGTCGCCCTCGCGGATGCGCTGGCCGTCGAGCAGGGCCGCGCGCTCGACGACGCCGACGGCGAAGCCGGCGAGGTCGTACTCCCCCGCCGCGTAGAAGCCGGGGAGCTCGGCCGTCTCGCCGCCGAGGAGGGCGCAGCCGGCCTGCCGGCAGCCCTCGGCGATCCCGCGAATCACGGCCTCCGCGACGTCGTTCTCCAGTCGGCCGGTCCCGTAGTAGTCGAGGAAGAACAGCGGCTCGGCGCCGGTCGTGAGGATGTCGTTCACACACATCGCGACGAGGTCGACGCCGATCGTGTCGTGGCGCCCCAGATGGAACGCGAGCTTCAGCTTCGTGCCCACGCCGTCCGTGCCCGAGACGAGCACGGGGTCGACCCACCGACCCGCGTCGTTGAGGGCGAAGAGGCCACCGAAGCCGCCGAGGCCTCCGAGCACACCCGCGCGTCGCGTCGACGCCGCATGTGGCTTGATACGCTCGACGAGGGCGTCGCCCGCGTCGATGTCGACTCCCGCGTCCCGATAGGTCGTCCCCATGAGCGCGCAACCTACGGAATGGCCCACGCCATCGCAACGGCCTTGCCCGTCGTCTCGAAAAGCCTGCAGATCGGCCATGGTGTCCGCCTCAGTCCACGCGTCTCCGCAGGGCGCACGCACCGGCGCGTTGGTGTGCGACGCCCTGATCCCCGCCCTCGACGAGGGCGAAAGTCTGCCGGCCGTGCTCGCTGCCCTCGAGGGCTGCGGGTTCCGCGCGGTCTGGGTCGTCGACAACGGCAGCCGCGACGACACCTACCGCGCCGCGCGTGCCGGGGGCGCACGAGCTCTCTACTGTGGACGCAGAGGCTACGGCGCCGCGTGCCTGAGGGGCCTCCAGGCCATGCGTGACGCGCCGCCCGAGGTCGTCGTCTTCCTCGACGCCGACGGCGCCGACGACCCGACCGACCTCGACGCGCTCCTCGGCCCGATCGAGCGGGGCGAGGCCGAGCTCGTCATCGGCTCCCGGGTCTCGGGCGAGGCGGAGGCCGGCGCACTCACGCCGGTGCAACGATTCGGCAACGGCCTCGCCGGGCTGCTGATCGGCGCGCTCTGGGGCCGTCGCTTCACCGATCTCGGTCCCTTCCGAGCGGTGCGGTGGGAAACGCTCGAGCGACTCGAGATGACCGATCCCGACTTCGGGTGGACCGTCGAGATGCAGGCGCGGGCCGCTCGGCTGGGTGTCCGGACCGTCGAGGTGCCGGTCCGGTACCGGCGTCGCCGGGCGGGCCAGAGCAAGATCGCCGGGACGATCGGCGGCTCGGTGCGCGCGGGCACCAAGATCCTGTGGGTGATCGCCCGCGAACTCTCACGATGACACGGCCCGAGGAGGTCTTGCTCGTCTTCGCGCGGGCACCCGAGCCGGGCCGCAGCAAGACCCGGCTGGCCGCGGTCATTGGCGCCGTGGAGGCGGCTGCGCTGCACGCCGCCTTCGTGCTGGACGTGCTCGAGCGCCACGCGGCGCCCGGGCGGCGGCTCATCCTCTGCACGACGGGGGACCCGCTCCACCCGTTCTGGGGCACGGTGCCCGCGCACCTGGAGCAGCGCGACCAGGGGGACGGTGACCTCGGGGCGCGTCTCGACCGGGCCTTCACCCCGCACCTGGAGGTCGGCGCACGCGTCGTGGTGCTGGGCACCGACAGCCCGGCCCTCGCCCCGTCGAAGGTGGACGCCGCCTTCGCGGCGCTCGCGACGGTCGACGCCGTCCTCGGCCCCGCCGACGACGGCGGCTACTACCTCCTGGGCCTCGGTCGCCCTTGCCCGGCCGTGTTCCAGGACATCCCGTGGGGCACGGACCGGGTCTGCGCCGACACACGGGCTCGACTCGCCGCATCGAGCGTCCGATGGACGGAGTTGCCGGTGGACTACGACGTGGACCACGTCGAGGACGTGTACCGACTGCTCGCCGACATCGAGGGCCTGCGTGCCCAGGGGGGAAGATGGCCTACGCGGACGGACAGCCTTCTGTCGAAGTGGCGGTTGGACGGTCGCCTCGAGCGGTGGAGCCTGCTGCCCGACCGACGATGACCGAGGCCGGGACGCGGCGGTCGTTTCCCGCGGGCACCGTGCTGTTCCGCGAGGGTGATCCGGGGCGCGAGATGTTCGTCATCGTCTCGGGACGCGTGCGGATCAGCAAGCGGGTGCGCGACGTCGAGAAGGCCATGACGACGTTGCCCGCCGGCGAGTTCTTCGGCGAGATGGCCATCCTCAACGACCGACCCCGGAGCGCTACGGCCACCGTGCTCGAGGACGCGGAGCTGCTGGTCGTGGGACCGGAGACCTTCGATGGCCTCGTCGGCCACCATCGAGAGGTCGCGCTCCGCTTGATTCGGCGGCTGGCGATGCGACTCGAGGAGGCCAACCAGGACCTGATGCTGCTGCTGTACAAGGACCCGTCGAGCCGGGTCGCTCACGCGCTCAAGCGCTTCGCGTGCAGCGTGGGGCAGCGCCGGAACGGGCACGTCCGCATCGAGCTCGGCCCAGGTGAGCTGGGCGAGCGGCTCGGGCTGCCCACGGAACAAGTCGAGGCCGTCCTCGCGCGCTTCCACGAAAAAGGGATCGTGCTGGACCGCTCAGACGAGTACATCGAGCTGGGTGAACCGACGCGCCTCGACCGATTCCTCGAGTTCCTCGAGCTCCGACACCAGTTCAGCGACCTGGTCTGAGACGGAGCGGGACGCCTACTGCGCGACCCTCGCCGACCTTTTCGCCCGCGTCCGCTTCGGAGAGCGCTACGGGCTCGAAGGTCCTCGCGCTCTGGACGCAGCGCTCGGCGGGCCCGTGTCTCGCCGGCCCTGTGTGCTCGTCGGGGGCACGAACGGGAAGGGGAGCACGGCGGCCTTCACCGAGGCGCTGCTGCGCGCGAGCGGCCTTCGTGTCGGGCTGTTCACCTCGCCGCACCTGAGCAGCTTCCGGGAGCGGATTCGGGTCGACGGACGTGACGTGGAAGGGGCCGAGGTCGTGACTCTGGCTCAGCGGGTCCTTCGTGCGGCGGAGCGCATCGCTTACGACGCCACGTTCTTCGAGTGCACCTGGGCCATGGCGGCGCTCGCCTTCGAGGATGCGCAGGTCGACTGTGTCGTCTGGGAGGTCGGCCTCGGTGGCCGGCTGGACGCGACGAACGTGTGCGACCCCGTGGCCTCGGCCGTCGTCACCGTAGACCTCGACCATGAGGATGTCCTGGGGGCGGGCTTCGACGCGATCGCAAGGGAGAAGGCGGCCCTGTTTCGCCCCGGTCGACCCGCCCTCACCGCCGCGCGGGGGCCGGGGCTGCGGGCACTCCGGCGGTGCGTGGACGGGCTCCCCGAGGCCGAGAAACCCCGGCTGCGCGTCTGCCGCGAGGACTTCGCACCCTACGGCGGGGCGCTCCCGCTGCCCGGGGAGCACCAGGCGGCGAACGCGGCGGTGGCCCTCGAACTCGCGGCCGCCCTGGGCATTCGGCCCAGACCCGAGGACCTGGCCGCGGTTCGGTGGCCGGGACGCGGGGAGCGTGTGTCCGAAGGCACGTGGGTCGACTGCGCCCACAACGTCGAGGGCGCGCGGGCGGTGGTCGAGTGGCTCGGCGCCGCCCACCTCGGACCCGTCGAGCTGGTCTTCGGTGCGATGCACGACAAGGACTACCTCGGCGTCTTGTCGATTCTGGCGCCGGCCGCTGCGCGGATCGTGGTGGTGACCCCCGACCATCCACGTGGGGCACCGGCGGCGGAGGTGGTCCGGCGCTTCGAGGCCCACCGCGACCGAACCGCGGCACCCGTGGAGATCGTTGCGGTGGAGAGGGTTCAGTCGGCCCTCGAGGCGCCGTTGTCGGGCGGTCTGGCGACTCGCCTCGTGACGGGCTCGTGTTACCTCGTCGGCGAGGCGCGCGCCCGCGTGCTGCGACAGCCTTGGCCGGAGTGCGGGCTGGCGACACGCGCGCGCTGAGGTTCGCCGCGTTTTACGGGAGCCATCCGGGCGGCGGGAGTCGGTCCTGCTGCAGGAGGCTCGCCACGTCCATCGATACGGCGATGGTCGTGTGCACGAGCACCCCGCCCCAGATGGAGCGCCACCGCATCGCCATCATGCCGAGGACGAGCCCCGCGATGATCGACCCCGCGGTCTCGAGGCCCGTCTTCGGGAAGTGCAGCATGCAGTAGGGCAGCAACATGACGAGGATGGCCCCGGGACCCAGGCACCGACGGAGGCCCTCGAGCAGGAACGCGCGGAAGAAGAACTCGAGCGCAACGAACTGCGCCGCGTAGCCCAACTCCCAGAGCAGCAAGTCGAGCCACGAGCGGTCGGCCAGTGGGTAAAAGGGGTAGATGCGCTGGAAATCCGGCAGGAACGACACCGCGGCCACGCAGAGCAGCACCGCCCCGCAGAGCGCCGCGTAGACTCCGAGGTGCGCCGTCAGCCCGTTGAAGCTGAGGTTGTAGTCCCGCAGCGAGCGACCCGTCAGGCGCAGGTACACCATCGGCAGCACCATGTAGCCGAGGACACAGGTCCCGACCCAGAACCAGAGCGAGCCCAGGGGCGCCCACGGGTGCAGTCGGACGCCTTCCCAGTCTTCGGCGAGGCCCGCGGCCAGCGCCCACTCGAGGAAAGTGAGCTCGCTGCCGAGGAACTGCGGGGCCATCAAACCCAGGCAAGCAACCAGGATGACGCCCGCCTCGAAGCCGCCGAATCGCGCGGTCGGATCCCGGGTCGCCTCGATCTCGGACCAGGTCGTCGTCCACCACGCGAAGGCACGGCGAGGCACGGAGCTGAGCGGTATGAGCGCCATCGAGGCCTATCCTGACACGACTTACCCGGCCGGTCGCATGGTCGTTGCGTTTTGCGGGTTGTGACGATTCGACCGTCGGCGCAAGAATCCCGGCGTCGTCGACGGTCGCGCCGGGGACAAAAGGATCGCACCGTCGTCTGGATTGGCCACAACAAGTGGAGAGCGCGGCTCTCCGGGGGAGAACGTTTTTCATGCGGAGCACATCCTGGAGCGCGCTGCGCCTGTGTCTCATCGCGGCGACGATCGCCGCGTGCGACAGCGGGGGCAGCGGGGGGGGCGACAACGCCACGGGCGGAACGGGCGGGTCGGAAGACCGTGACACCGGCACCGGCGGTACCACCGGTGGCTCGACCGGCGGCAACGTCGGCGGCTCGACCGGCGGCAACGTCGGCGGTTCCACCGGCGGAGACGTCGGCGGCTCGACCGGCGGCAACGTCGGCGGCTCGACCGGCGGCAACGTCGGCGGCTCGACCGGCGGCAACGTCGG
>JBMOFP010000054.1:0-33793 GCA_049318805.1 Bradymonadia bacterium | reverse complement strand
TGCGGGATGCGGGTCGAGGGCGCCATCTGCGCGACACAGACGTCACACCGGTGCGGCGCGACGCTCAACTCCATGCAGTGTCCGCAGATGTACATGCCCTGCACATCGGAGACCCGGCGCCGACGCTGTCGGTGTGGGTCGGCCCGAACCAGCTCTCACGCGCGGGCGTGCCGACGCAGGTACGCGTCGAGCTCGAGCTTCTTCCGTGCGCTGTCGCTGCTCATGAAGCGCACGGTCCCGAAGACGGGACGCTCCGGCGGCCACGGGTGGTCGTAGCGGCCCATCACCCATCCGATCCCCGCATAGGAGTTGGGGTCGCGTCCGTCCAGCGCCCACCGGTCGTTGAGCACGACGAGGTGCCTGAACGCGTCTTCCGGCGTCGCGCTCCACTCGACGACCTTCTTGCCCCAGAGCATCCGCAGGTAGTTGTGCACGATGCCCTCGCTCACGAGCTGTCGCTGCGCGGCGTTCCAGAGCGGATCGTGGGTCTCGGCGCGCTCGAGGGTCGAGAGCGCGTAGGCGGGTGCGCGGGCATCACCCGCGTGCCGACTCAGGGTTTGGATCGCCCACGCGGGCAGCCCCTCGTAGCGCGCGGCGTCGTCGGGTCGGTGGACACAGAAGTTCGCCCCGAGCTCCCGCCACACCACGAGTTGGTCGACGAAGGCGTCCGCCGCGGGGCCCAGGTTCCAGAAGCCCTCGCGTTTTCCCGTCGCCTTCTCTCCCAGGCGCGCGGGCGTCCAGCCGGACTGCGCCGCGAGCTCGAAGAACATCTGATGCGCGCCGAGGTGTCCCCAGTGCAGCGCCGGGGAGAGCCCGCTCTGCCCGTCGCGGTCCGGATGGTTCCGGTCGTCGGGATAGGCCGCGAGGCGTGTCTCCAGGAAGGCCCGCCACCGCTTCTGGGCCGCGTTTTCACCGCCCCGCGCCTCCACGGCGCTCACCTGCCGGGAGATGGGCAACGCAGCGGGATCCGGGCGGTCGAAGGGCCACCGGGCGCGGATGGTCGCCAGCGCCTCCGGCGCGAGGCGGGGCAGGTCCAGCCCGTCCAGGGGATCCGGGGTCGGGCAGGTCTCGAGGAAGGTCGCCGCGTGCTTTTGCACGAATCGACGAAAGTGGACCGCGGCCGGGTAGGCCTGGGGGGCCGCGCGCAGGGGCACGAGCCCGTGCCCGTCCACCGCCTCGACCCGCGCGCCGAGGCGGGGCGCGACCGCGGCGAGCATCCGTGGCAGGAAAAACGTGGGGGTGTCGTCC
Organism: Bradymonadia bacterium; assembly: GCA_049318805.1. GTDB lineage: Bacteria > Myxococcota_A > Bradymonadia > UBA7976 > UBA1532 > CANLBD01. Next base: position 32,545 of record JBMOFP010000054.1, on the reverse strand, counting down.
GTCACCACGAGGCACGCCCGCTCGGCCAGGGCGGCGACGAGGCCTCGGCTCTCGCCGGGTCCGCGCTCCACGTGGTTCAGGTAGGTCACGGGCGAGGCGTCGAAGCGCGCCGCGTTGTCCTCCATGCCTTGCAGCACCCACGTGTGGAAACGGACCGAGGCGTGGGGATAGTCCACCCGCAACGCCTCGAGCACGACGAGCGGTCGGCGGAGTCGGCGCGCGTGGTCGAGCGCGTGGTCGAGCGCGAGGTTCCAGCGCGTGCGCCGGGCCGCGACCATCCAATACAGTACGTAGTCACCGTCCGCGCGGAGCGGTCGGTCGTCGAGGACACGCAGTCGCATGCCCCGAGGATGCGCACGCTCCATCCGCGGTTTCCGGGGCGCGTGATATGTTCGACGTACCCTTCAGACGAAAGAGTTTCCCCATGGCCGCCGACAACGCCGTTCAGACTGAAACCGTGCGCGACGGGCTCGTCGTCGAGATCGACTACGTCCTGCGTGATGAGAGCGGCAAGGAGCTGGACCGCTCCGAGCCCGGCGACCCGCTTGCCTACCTGCAGGGCGCCGAGAACATCGTGCCGGGTCTCGAGAAGAGCCTCGCCGGCAAGCGCGCCGGGGACACGCTGCAGGTGCGTGTCTCCGCCGCCGACGGCTACGGTGAACACGACGGCCAGCCCGCCCGCGCCGTGCCCCGCTCGGCCTTCCCTTCGCGCATGCGGATTCAGCCCGAGATGCAGTTCGAGCTCGAGTCCGACGCGGGCGAGGTCATCCCCGTGTGGGTTTCGAAGGTCGACACCGAGTCGGTCTGGTGCGACACGAACCACCCGCTCGCCGGCGTGAACCTCGTCTTCGACGTGACGATCGTCAGCATTCGCGCGGCGACGCCCGAGGAACTCGACCACGGGCACCCTCACGGCCCGCACGGTCATCACCACTGAGCGTCGGGGCCCCGGGCACACCCTTGCGTGTCGGTCCGTTCGATGTGCGCCGGCTGGTCGCGCGCGGCGGCATGAGCGTGGTTTTCGCGGCCGTTCACCGCACGCAGCGGATTCCGGTCGCGCTCAAGGTGCTCGGCGTCGACGACGACCCGGAGGGACGCCTTCGAAGCGCGTTCGACCTCGAGGTCCGCATCTCCGCGGGGCTTTCCCATCCCGCCATCGTCTCGGTGCACGACCACGGCTACCTACCCGACGACCCGCAGATGGTGTGGGACGGGGAGGTGCTCGCCGGTCGACCCTACTGCGTCCTGGACTGGATGAGCGGCGGCACGCTCGCGCCGCTGGTGGGCCGACTGCCGTGGCGGGACGTCTTGCGCGCGAGCGAGGCCGTCCTGGGCGCGCTCGGGCATGCGCACGCGCGCGGGGTCATCCACCGCGACCTGAAGCCCGACAACGTCCTGCGCGCCCATCCGCAGGGCGGTGAGCGGCTCGCGGACTTCGGCGTCGCCTTGCGCATCGATGCCCGCGCGGTGCTCGGGCACCACGAGGGCGCAACGGGCACGCCGGACTACATGGCGCCCGAGCAAGTCGAGGGCCGTTGGCGAGACACCGGGCCCTGGAGTGACCTTTACGGCTTCGGCTGCATGCTCTGGGAGCTGGTCACCGGGCGGGCGCCCTTCGAGCGGGAGTCGACCGAGGCGACGCTTCAGGCTCACCTCGAGGCGGCACCGCCGGACTTCAGACCCATGGTGCAGGTGCCGGTCGGCCTCGAGGCCGTCCTGCGCGGCTTGCTTCAAAAATCCCCCCGCGACCGAACGACCTCGGCGTTCGAGGTCTCGCGGCGGCTGCGCACGCTGAGCGCCGAGGCACTCGAGGGCGTGGCGGGCGCGAGCGACCACACCCCCCTCGAGCTGCGTCGTGTCGTCCTGACCGAGCTCGAGCGTCCCATGGTCGCGGAGGTCCGGACGCCCGCGCACGACGAGCCGCTCGCCGCGCTGCCCGGCTCCGGCCTCTCTTTGCTTCGGTATCGAGACGACCGGCTCGTCGGTCGGGCCGGGCTGCAGTCCGACCTGCGCGCCCGGCTCGAACGTGTGGCGCGCAATCGTGCCGCCGAGGTGCTCGTTCTGAGTGGTCCGGAGGGGGTCGGACGCAGCGCGGTGGCGCGCTGGCTCGCCCACGAAGCCGAACACTCGGGGCGGGCGCTGGCGCTCTACGGCGCGTCGCTGCGTTCGGGAGCGGCCGCTCCGCCGGGTGCCGGACTGAGGGCCGCAGTCCGCGCTCGCCTCCGGCTGCATGGCCTCGCGGCCGTCGAGGTGTCCGAACGCCTGAGCGCGGTCGGGTGGCCCTGCCCGAGGCCCCTCGACGCCTGGCTCGCCGAGGGCGGGGACGAACGCATCATCGGGGGGCCCGACGCGCTCCGAAGAGCGCTCGAGAGCCTCACGGCCGAGCCCGGCGCGCCGGCGTGGTGTGTGGTCCTCGACGACGCGGAGCTGGACACGGGCTCGCTCGAGTTCGCGACCCGGATCGCGGACGCGCAGTTCTCCTCACCTCGGCCGATTCTCGTCGTCATCGTCGTGCGAGACGAGGCGACGGGCAGCGCCCACGGAACGCCCTCCGAGAGCTGGCGGCGCGTGCGCGACCTGCTCACCCGACCGTGCGCCGAGCGGGTCGTCGTCGACGCCTTGCCGGTCTCCGCGCGCGTCGCCGCCGTGCGCACCTGGGCCGGTGTGTCGGACGAACTCAACGCCGCGCTCTCCGACGCCGCCGGCCCGAGCCTCGCGTTGGCGCGCCGATGGCTCGAGGGACTCGAGGCGGCCGGGGACACGGTCTCCGACGAGCACGGAGACCGATGCGCACCGGGGGTCCAACTCGGGCTTCAGCACCTGGAGGCGGACCGTGTGGCCGTCGAGCGCGAGAGATTGCTCGCGCTCTTCGCGCGTCGGGGCGCCGACGAACTCGCGGGGATCGCGCGCCTGCTTGCGGCGGCCAGCGTGCGATCGCCGGTGGACGAAGCCGAGTGGCGCCTCACGTGCGCCGAGCTGAGCGGCGTCTCGCTGGGTCGACTCCAGGCCGCGGTCCTCGATGCCGGCTTGATGCGCCCGGGCTCCACGCGCGCGGGTGCACCCGTTCTGCATCTTCTCGCGCCCTTGGCGCCCAGGGTGCTCGCGACCGAGGCTCAGGACTTGTGGTTGTCGGCCCACGCCGCGTGCGCGCGGGTCTGCGGGCGGCACCTCGACGCGGCGAGCGCCGAGCGGCTCGGGCGCCACCTCGCCGCCGCGGCACGCGCGGAAGATGCCCTCGAACCGTTGGCGACGGCGACCGCGGAGCGACTCGCTCGTGGAGAGCCGCTCTTCGCCGCGGGCGTGCTCGCCGTGCGGGACCGGGTGCTCGCCGAGGCGCGGCTCGGGCCGACGGACTGGCGCGCGGCCGAAGGCGCCATGTTGCGCGCGCGCGTGCTGCACGCTCAAGGCCGCGCGCTGGAGGCCGACGCCTGGGCCGCGCGGGCCGAGTCTCAAGCGCTGCGCGCGTCCGGTCGACGCACCCACGCGGCCGCTCGGGTCGAGCGGGCGGGCATCGCGCTGACCCTGGGCGAGGTGAACCGGGCCGACCAACTGCTCGCGGCGCTGCCGTCCGAGGTCGGCGCGCTGGGCGACGCGCGCCTCGGGGCCGAGCTGGAGCGTGTCAGCGCGCGCCGCGCACTGCTGGACGGGCGATGGCAGGTCGCGGCGGCGCGCCTCCGAGAGGCCGTGTCGACGTTCGAGCGCTTCGGAGCGCTCGCGGACGCCGCGCGGTGTGCGCTCGAGGCCGCGGAGGCCCTGCGGTGGGGCGCACGTGGCGCGGAGTCCGCGAGCCTCCTGGAGCTCGCGCGGCACCACTACGAGGCGTTGAGCGGGGAGGCGGGCGCCGCGGAGCTCGCCTACGTCGCGGGCCTCGCTTGCTGGGACCGCGGAGACTCGACGCGCGCGTCCGAGTGTTTGCGTGAAGCGAGCCGGCGCGCGGACTCCACGGGGGCCCTGACCGGCCTCTTCGCCCGCATCGGCTTGGATTTGTTGACCCTCGAGGACACCCGGTCCGAGCCCGACGAGGCCGTCGTGGCCGTCGAACCGCGACTCCAACAGCGGCTGCATGCCTGCCTGCGCGGGGGCCTCCGAGGGCCCGCGGCCACGGCGCGCCTGGGGCTCTGGCTGTGCGCCGCAGCGGCGACCGCGGCGGACGCCGACCTCGAGGACAGGGCCGCGGATGAAGCGATTCAAGCGCTCGCGAGCGCTTCGACCCTGGACCCGCTGGACGCCGAGTTGCTCATGCGGATCGCGTCGTGGTCCCTCTCTCGGCGGGAGTTCAAGCGCGCCGTGATGCCGATTCGCGAGGCACTGCGTCGGTGGCAGGCGCTGGACCGCGACGCCGACGCCGCGCGCGCTGCCGCGCTCCTGCGCGAGGCGCTCGCCTCGACTTGAACGAACACGTCGAGCTTGCGCGTTCGCGGAACCTCGATTAGAACCCCGTTGTCTTTTTCTTGGTCGGCTGCGCGCGGGCATGCGCCTTCAGGGCAGCAATCTCGTGCGGGGAAGTGGGGAATGAGCGAGCTGCAGAAGGCTTTCGAGGCGGGCGGCATCTTCATGTGGCCCATCTTCGTGGTCTCGATCTTCGTGATCGCGATCCTCATCGAGCGCTCGATGGTGCTCTACTTCCGCGCAAGCGTCTCGAAGGACTCCCTCGTGGGGGCAGTCGAGAAGCTCGTCCGCGCCGGACAGGTCGAACGCGCCATCAAGCTCGCGACCGACAGCCAGTCGCCGCTCGGGCGAGTGATGGTCGCCGGCTTGCGCAACTTCAGCGAGCGCAAGGAAGTCATCCAGATGATCATGGACGAGCAAGCGCTCGCCGAGGTGCCGAAGCTCGAGACGCGCACGGGCTACCTCGCCATGCTCTCGAACGTGGCGACGCTCGCGGGTCTGCTCGGCACCATCGTCGGGCTGATTCACTCCTTCGGCGCCGTGGCCAAGGCCGACGCCGCGACGAAGTCGATGCTGCTCGCCCAGGGCATCTCCGAGGCGATGAACTGCACGGCCTTTGGTCTGCTCGTCGCCGTGCCCGCGCTGATCTTCTTCGCGGTTCTGCAGAGCAAGACGCATCACCTCGTCGACGAGATCGATTCGGGTGCGGTGCGCCTCTACAACGTCATCGTGGATGTCAAAGAGGGCTTCGCGCGCCCCACCGACCCGAGCCTGGCCTGAGGAGAAACGCGAATGGACGTCGTCATCCAGCACTTCAACGAGGGCGGCATCTTCATGTGGCCGATCCTCGTGCTCGGCCTCATTACGATTGCCATCGTGGTCGAGCGGGCCAACGTGCTCTTCCTCAAGGCCACGAACCGAAAGGATGAGTTCACGCGCGAAATGCGCAAGCTCATCCTGGGCGGCAACTTCGTCAAGGCCGTGAAGCTCGCGAACACGGTGGACAGCCCGCTCGCGCGCATCGTCAAGGCGGGGCTCCTCCAGGTGCGTCGCCCGGACGAGGTCATTCAGTCCGCCATGGACGAGGCGGCCCTCAACGAGGTCCCGCACCTCGAGACCCGCACGGGTTACCTTGCGATGCTCTCGAACGTGGCCACGCTGACGGGGTTGCTCGGCACCATCGTCGGTCTGATCCACTCCTTCGGCGCCGTGTCGAACGCGGACCCGGCCCAGAAGGGCACGCTGCTCGCCGCCGGTATCTCCGAGGCCATGAACTGCACGGCGTTCGGGCTCCTCGTGGCGATTCCGGCGCTTCTGGCCTACGCCGTGCTGCAGAGCCGGACCCAGAAGTGTGTGGACGAGATCAACGAGGGCTCGGTTCGCATCGTGAACCTCATCCTGCTCAATCGCGAGAAGCTGCTCCAGGGCGAGCAGGGCAACGGCTGATTCGGCCGGAGGCATCGATAGATGGGCGTTTCACTCCCCGGAGGCGGCGGCAAACGAGGTCTCGATTTCGAGATCAACCTCGTACCGTTCATCGACCTGCTCTCGTGTCTGATCTCGTTCCTCCTCGTGACCGCGGTGTGGACTCAGCTCGGTAAAATCGACCTGAACCAGCCGCCCCCGTCCCAGTCCGAGTCGGAGACCCCGCCCGAGCAGAAGCCCGAGGCGCGTATCCTCATCGACACGAAGGGGTACTACATCAATCTGCCGACGGAGGCCGCGCCCCGTCGAATCGACCTCGAGGGCGGCGAGAAACACCGTGTGTGGGAGCTCGAGGACGCCCTGAAGAAGATGCTCGAGGTCAACGCCGAGGTCACGAACGTCAAGCTCTCCAGCGAAAACGACGTGAAGTACCGCGAGTTGGTGTCGGTGCTCGATGTGTGCATGTCGCTCGGTCTGAAGGACCTGAGCATGGCCGAACCCGAGACGCTGCGTGAAGCAGCGCCCATGGTTCCCTAAGAAGTCCGAGGCGAGCGCTCATGCCGATTCATCCCCCAGGTCGACGAGCGGGCTCCGGCGCCGTGCTCCGCTCCGCCAAGCGCGCGATGGCGGGTAAGTCGAACCGCAGCATCTTCGCGGCGCTGAACCTCACCTCGATGGTCGACTTCATGACCGTGGTCGTGATCTTCCTGCTCATGCAGTTCTCGACCTCGCCCGAGTCCCTCGTGGGGAAGGACATCTCGCTGCCCGAGGCGACCAGCACGCAGCAGCTCGAGAGCGTGCCGGTCATCGGCATCACGAAGGACAGCATCCTGCTCAATCAGCAGCTGGTGACCTCCGTCAGCAGCATGCTCAACGCGGAGGCCCCGGTGATCCAGGAGCTCATGTCGCAGCTCGATGCGGCTCGGCGTGAGTGGACCACCATGAACCCCGGCCAGGAGTTCAACCACCGGGTCATCATCCAGGCCGACGAGAACATCGACTTCAAGCTCGTCAAGAAGGTCATGTCGACGGCGACGGTGGCGCAGTACAACAACATGATGTTCGCGACCCGCGTCGGCAGTCGTCCGAAGCCGGCTGGCGGTACGAATTGACGGGCGTCGCCCGGCATCTTTGACTTCGGCCTTCCGGGGTAGGATCTTCGCTCTCCCGGTCGGGCCATGTTGAAACACTTCATCTGTCACCGTTGCGGATTCACCCCGGACCCCGGAGTGACTGCGCGCCACTGCCCGCGTGACGGCCTGAGGCTCGTGCCCATCGAGGAGCACGAGAAAAACCCGCACGATCCGTATCTCGGCCGCTCCCTGGGCGGAGATCGGTACGCACTGGTCGGTTTGCTCGGCGAAGGGGCGATGGGCGCGGTGTACCTCGCCCGGCAGGTCCCGCTGGAGCGTGAGGTGGCCGTCAAGGTCATTCGACCCATGGCCGGCGGGAACGCCAAGGCCCGGGAGCTGCTCGTGCAGCGGTTCTCACGCGAGGCTCAGCTGCAGGCGGACTTCAACCACCACGCCGTGGTCACGCTCCTGGACTTCGGCGCAGAGCCCGATGGCACGCTCTTCATGGTGATGGAGCGACTCCAGGGCCGGGTCTTGACCGATGTCTTGCCCGGCATGGACCCGCGCATCCTCACGGGCATCGTGTTGCAACTCCTGGACGCCCTCGTCCGGTTCCACGACCAGGACCTGATCCATCGGGACATCAAGCCGGACAACGTGATGGTCCTGGACGGCCCGCCGTTCCAGGAGGACATCCCCCGCATCAAGCTCATCGACTTCGGGATCGCGAAGTCGCTCCGCGACCAGTCGAACGTGAAGCTGACCCAGGACGGCACGGTCTTCGGCACCCCGGAGTACATGGCGCCGGAGCAGGCGATCGGCGTACCGGGCGCGGTAGACCATCGCGCGGACCTGTACGCCGTGGGCGCGGTCCTCTACGAGGGGCTCAGCGGCCAGGCGCCGTTCCTCGCCAGCACACCTCTCGCGGTGTTGCACCGCGTCGTCAACGCCAAGCCCGCGCCCTTGCCGGAGACCGTACCCGAGGCGCTGCGGGACGTGGTCTTCAAGGCACTCGCAAAGGCGAAAGACGACCGGTTCCAATCGGCGATGGAGTTCTCGCGCGCGCTCGCCCAGGCGATGGGCGTCGGTCGCGAGCGCTTCCCGCGCGTGGACACGGGTCGTTCTTCGGCCGGTGCGTCCGGCGAGAGGGTACCGGACGCAGAGGGCGGAGACGCCGTCGTCACACGTCGAGGTTCGGGACCGAGCCCGGCGCCCCGGTCCGGGTCAGGCCCGAGCCCCGCCCCCAACGCCGCGAGCGCCCCCGCGCCGGGTCCGCGCACGGGCTCAGGACCAAAGCCGGCCGTCGAGTCGAGCCCTCGAGCTCCGGCACCGGCCGCCAGCCGGGCGGAGTCCACACTCACGCCGCTCGCGTCTGCGGCGGCCGTCGTGGCCCCTGAGCGGCTCGGACCCATGGAGACGACCCTGCCGGGGAGCGTGGGCGAGACGAACGATCCCCGCGATGCGTTCGTGATCCACCCTGCGGTCGACCTCGAACCGTCCTCGCCCGGGGTCGACGGGGTGAGGCGGCCGTCTCGGGCTGCGTGGATTGGCATCGCGACCGTCGCGGCCCTCGCGGGTGGTATCGCCTGGTTCGTCTCGCGGCCACCCGAGCCGCCGAGGCCGGTCGTATCGCAAGAGCCGGTCCGCGTGACCGTCCGCGCGAACATCGGGGGACCGGACGTGCCCCCTTCCGGCCCCAGCGCCTCGAGCGCCCCCCCGCCTCGAGCGCCCCCCCCACCGTGACCCCGTGATCTCGAGCCCCCTACGGAGCCATCGATGCAGATTCCCGAGCAAGGTCGTCCCGCCCCAGAGGTCCTTGAAACCCTCGAGGCGATGCGTGCCCAGGACGCGAACTGGCGTGAAGGCCGCACCTTCAGCCTCGTCTATCACGGGGGCGACGCGCTCCTCGGCCTGCTGAAGGACGCGTTCTTCAAGTACTTCTCGGAGAACGCCCTGAATCCCATGGCGTTCCCGAGCTTGCGCCGTATGGAGACCGAGGTCGTGCAGATGGTCGGCGACCTGCTCGGACACCCCGAGGCGGTCGGTTCGATGACGACCGGGGGGACGGAAAGCATCCTCATGGCCGTGAAGACCGCTCGGGACTACGCGCGGTCGCGGGGCATCGCGTCGCCCGAGATGGTGCTGCCGATCTCCGTGCATCCGGCCTTCGAGAAAGCCGCCCACTACTTCGACGTGAAGGCCGTGCACGTCCCCGTGCGTGAGGACTTCCGCGCCGACGTGGACGCGATGCGCGCGGCGCTCACCCCGAACACCGTCTTGCTCGTGGGCTCGGCGCCCGCTTACCCGCAGGGCGTCGTCGACCCGATCACCGAGATCGCCGCGCTCGCCCTGGAGCACGACCTCTTGTGCCATGTGGACGCGTGCCTCGGCGGCATGCTCTTGCCGTTCGTGCGCGACCTCGGTCACGCGGTGCCCGACTTCGACTTCCGAGTGCCGGGCGTGACCTCCATGAGCTGCGACCTGCACAAGTATGGCTACGCGGCGAAGGGTGCGTCCGTCGTGCTGTATCGGACACGCGAGCTGCGCAAGCACCAGTTCGTCGTGTACGCGGACTGGACCGGCGGTCTCTACGGGTCGCCGACGATGTGCGGGACCCGCGCCGGGGGCCCGATGGCGGCGGCCTGGGCCGTGCTGAACTACCTGGGCCGCGACGGCTATCTGCGTATGGCCCGCAGCGCGATGGACACGGCCTCGATCCTTCAGGCCGGCATCAACGCGACGCCGGGGCTCCAGGTGCTGGGGCGGCCGCATATGGCGGTCTTCGCCTTCACCGCGAGCGACGCCGACATCTTCCGTGTGGGCGAGGGCCTCGCGGAGCGTGGGTGGAGCCTCGATCGCCAGAACTTCCCGAACGCGCTGCACTTGATGATCACGGCCGCGCACGAGGGGCGCTCGGACCACTTCCTCGAAGCCCTGAGGGCGGCGCACGCCGTCGCGGTGGCCGAGGGCCCCGCGACCTCGGGGGCCGCCGCCATGTACGGCATGCTCGGCAGCCTGCCGGACCGCGGCATGGTGCGTGACTTCATCCTCGACTTCATGGACGGCCTCGATCGGACTTGAGCGGGCCGTGCTCACGGCGGCGGCGATGAGCGTCGGCGAGCAGGTCGCCCTCTTGCTCGTCGTGGCGCTGGCCTTCACGGTCGAGACCGTGGTGGGCTTCGGCGCGACGGTCGTCGTCGTCTCGCTCGGCGCGCTCTTCGTGCCCCTGGAGCAACTTCTCCCGACCTTTGTGCCGGTCAACCTGGCCTTGTCGTGCTGGCTCGTCGGCCGGAATCTGCGCGCGGTGCAGTGGCGTCTCCTCGGACGCCGCCTGCTGCCGGCGCTCCTGGTGGGCATGGCCGTGGGCATGGGCCTGCTTGCCGGCCTGCCGTCGAGGCGAATGTTGGTCGTCTTCGGCGCCCTCGTGGTCGGTCTCTCGGTCCGTGAGCTCCTGGCCATGCGACGTATCGACGCGCCGCCGCCGGCACCCCTGTCCGGGCCCGCGGCGGCGTTGGTCCTGACCTCAGGGGGGGTCGTGCACGGCGTCTTCGGGACCGGCGGCCCCCTCATCGTCTTTGTGCTCGCGAGCCAGCTCCACGAGAAGGGGGCGTTTCGAGCCACCTTGGCGGTCCTCTGGGTCCTGCTGAACGGACTGCTCGTCCTCGGCTACCTCTTCAACGACCGTATCGATGCGAGCACGTTGCGCGGCAGCGCCACCCTGGTCGTGGCGTTGCTTTTCGGGCTCTTCGTCGGCCAGAAGGTTCATGACCGGGTCGACGCCGTTCGATTTCGAAAGGGCCTCTTCTCGATGTTGCTCATCGCCGGCCTCGTCCTCGCCTTGCGGAGTCTGCTGACATGAACCTCGACCAGACGAGATTCGAGAATCTCAACGATCTCGCACGTTTACCGTACTTCGAGGTCCGCGAGGGCGTGCTCACCCTGGCCGATCCGTCGCTGGGCCCGACCATCGACCTGCACACCCACCTCGCGCTCACCTTCGGCGTTCGCAAAAACGTCGAACTGCTGCGCGAGTGGCCGGAGACCGAGCACTACCTGCCGCCCGAACGGGCACTGGACCTGGACGTCTACCTCAATCGGTGTTTCTCCGAGGCGGACATGGCGCGGCTCACCCACGACCTGTCGTTGGGCGCGTTGCGACCGGGCGGCCTGCGTCGAACACACACGATCCCCAACCTCGCCCGCGAGATGCGCGCGCTCGGCATCCGCCACTCGGTGCTCTTGCCCATCGAGTGGCCCGTTCTGTCCCGGAACGCCGAGGACTGGATGGAGGCGGCGCGGGGGCGCGACGACTTCGTCTCCTTTGGCTCGGTGCATCCCTTCGACCCGCGCCTCGAGCGGCGCCTGGACGCGCAGAAGGCCGCGGGTGCCCGGGGCGTCAAGGTGCATCCCGCGGTGCAGCTCGTACCGCCCGACCACGACCGCTGCATGCGCTTGTATCGACTCTGCGGGGCCCGGAACCTGGCGGTCTTCTGGCATTGCGGACCGGTGGACATCGAGACCGGCCTGGGTCGGCGCTACTCGCAGGTCTACCGCTACGAACGTGCGCTGGCCGAGGTCCCCGAGACCACGTTTGTCCTCGGACACTCCGGGGCGCTTCAACTCCCACAGGCCTTGGACTTCGCCCGCCGCTACCCCAACGCGTGGATGGAGCTCGCGAGCCAGTCCTTGAGCGGGATCCGGCGGCTCCTCGAGCACGCGCCCACGGACCGGATCGTCTTCGGCAGCGACTGGCCGTTCTACTCCCAGGCCATCGGTCTCGCGAAGGTCTTCCTGGCGACGGAGTCCGCCCCCGACCTTCGGCGCGGGCTCTTGCACGACAACGCGGCGCGACTCCTGGGCTTGGCCGTTACGACCGCGCCGACTGGATGAGAGCGGGCAACCGCTCTACGAGCCGAGGCAGCTCGGCCGCCTTGTCGAGGACCCGGTCCGCGCGACTCGCGACGAAGGCGTTGGCGGCCGGGGAGACCGCGCCGCCCGTGAGCACATAGACGCGTGAAGCCAGGTGCGGCCAGACTCGCTCCACCTCGGGCACGAGCGTCAGAGCGCCCCCATCGGGCATCATGAGGTCGCACAGCACGAGGTCGGGCGCTTCGGGCTTGCCGAGGAGTGCCAGCGCCTCGCCCACGGTATGCGCGAGGTCGACGACGCAGGACCGCGCGAGCAGACGTCGCGAAGCTTCGAGGATGTCGAGGTCGTCGTCGACGACGAGGACGCGCGGGCGAACCATCGGCGGCGTCGACGTCGGTCTGGGCGCCGCGGGGGCGACGGGTACGGCCAGGGCCTCGGCCCTGGGCAACCGCACGATGGCCGTCGTCCCCTGGGGCTGGTGGTCGAGGAAGGTGAGGGTGCCGCCGACCTCCCTGAGGATGTCGTGGCAGATCGCGAGACCGAGCCCCGTGCCGGAGGCGCCGGATTTGCTCGTGAAGAACGGCTCGCCCAGGCGGTCTCGCCCTTCGACGGGCAGACCGACCCCATTGTCGACCACCTCGATCACCACATGCTCGTCGGCGAGAGACGCACGCAACGTGATGTGGTTCTCGGCGCTCGGGCGCTCGGGTGGCATCGCCTCCGCCGCGTTGGCCAGCAGATTGACGAAAACCTGTGAAAGGCGGCCTTCGGAGCCTCGAACGGACGCGAGCGGGCCTCGATGGTCATGAACACGTGCGCGGTGCCTGCACAGCGGCTCCGCGAGCCGCAACGCGGTGTCCAGGCAGAGGCCGGGATCGATGACACCCTGTGGGCCGACGTCCGCCCGTGTGAAGGACTTCAGGTCCATCACGAGGCGGCGCATGTGGTCGACCGTCGACTGGAGATCGGTGAACGTCTGCGGGGTGTCGGCCGCCGGAGAGGGCGCGGCGTCGAGCCAGATCGACCTCAGGTACACGAGGTTCGCCGCGAGGGCCGACAGCGGGTTGTTCAGCTCGTGGGCGAGCCCGGCCGCCAGCGTGCCCAGGGCGTTGAGGTTCGCGGCCAGTCGGAGCCTCGACTCCAACGACTTCCGCACCGTCACGTCCGTGAAGATGCCGTTGTAGAGCTTCAGGCCCTTGATACGGGTCGGTTCGGGGCGGGACTCGCCTCGAAGCCAGCGCCAGGGCTGGTCGGGCGAGGTGCGGTGTCGCCATTCGTGTTGCCACGGCACGCCTTGCTCCGTGGCGAGGCGAATGCTCTCGACGAGACCCTCGAGGTCGTCCGCGTGCGCGTTGGAGATGTCGGCCTCGTTCACGCGCTCGCGGCGCGCCGGGTCGACCCCCATGAGCTGGGCCGCGCCCTCGGAGAGATAGGTGAAGAGGTGCTGTCCGTCTGGAGCGCGGGTGTACTGATACACACCGCCGGGCACGGCGTCGGTGATCCTCCGCAAGCGCTCGTTCTGCGCTCGGGCGGCGACCAGCTCCGCGCCGCGCCGGGTGTGGCTCTCCATCCACGGACGCATGCGCGCGACCGCACGCAGTCCGACACGCAGTCGGGCGACCAACGTATCGAGTGTGACCGGCTGTGTGAGCTCGTCGTCGAAGGGCGCGGCGCCCTGGGGGGTCGGCGCGTTCCCCAGGGCCAATCGCCACGGACCCGCGAGCCCGACGGGCGAGGGGGCGCTCTCGGGCTCGCCCTCGAGCCTCGGTCCCTGGGCATGCCTTTCGTGCGCGGCATCACACACGACCAGGTCCTGTACGCCGGCCTCCGAGAGGTCGACGCCCCGTTCCAGGCCGAGCTGGAGCGCAGCCTGGTCGACGAGCGCGGTGTCCTCGGTGCCGAGCCGGTCCGTGAAGAGTCGGGCGCTCAAGCGCCCTCGCGCCCCGTGGGGCTCATGTGCGGGGCGGTGGCCAGCAGCCGACCGCGCCAAAGGGTCCGGCATGGCAGACCGGCCCGTGAGCGTCGGCTCGGGCCGCGACGCGTCGCCCCGCCTTCCAAACGACCACGCCCTGTCCAACCTGCAGCGTCGAGCGTCGTTTCAGACCGTTCCACCGCATCAGGTCCGTCAGGTCGACCCGGTGGCGATGGGCGATGCGGGCGAGTGTCTCTCCGCGTTTGACGCGGTGAACGACCCGCTGGCGGTCGTTCGAGGGCTGTGACTCGCCGAGGCGCGCCAACATCTGCGGACCGAGCCGCTCGCCGGCCGCCACCGCCTCGGGAGAGAAGTAGCGCACGTGCAGATGGTTGCGGTGCCCACGCCGGTGCCGCACCAGGGAGACGAGGCTCTTGCGCTGCGGGTACTCGAAGATCTGGTCCAGCGTGGCCGCGTCGACCTTCCGGACGTCGCGGGCGTACGCGTAGAGCAGGCGCTGCACGCGCCGATCGATGAAGATGTACTGCACACCCTCGTCCGCATGCAGCGCTTCGATCAGCGCCCAGCTGCGCTCCAGGTCGAGGTTGCCGGGGCCCGCCGGGACAAAGACCGTCGGCTGCGTGGATTGCCGCAGATAGAAGCCGAGGTCCACGTCGCGACCCGACTGGTGGGACTTGTGGGGTCGAATCCGCCCGCCGCGGGCGCGCGACAGGTCCCCCACCACGAGGCGGTGCCCGCCCGGGAACTGCTCCGCGACTTGCTTGACCGCGCGACGGACCGCCTCGACGGTCTCTCGGGTCCCGAAGTTCTCACCCTGCGTGCTGCTGCGGACGAGGAGCAGGTCGTCGGACTCCAGCGCGACGCCCTGGAGCAGTCGGCCCCGGTTGGGCTCGCCGATGGAGAGGGAGGTCTGCGCGTCTCCGACGGTGAGTGATGGACCGGACCACTGCGCGGCGTCGACCACGCGGGCCACCAGGGGACCCAGGGTGCGGGCGACGACCCCTTGCGGAGCGGTCAACCCGAGAGCGAAGAGGAGGAGCGCGACGACGTTCGCCCGAGAGCCAACGTACGAACGACGCCTCTGTCCGCTCAGACGCTGCGACACTGGACGATGAAGAGCTCGAGGTCACCCGCGTTCACGCGGAGATCGCGGCCCTCGTTCGGGAAGCCGACGGGCTCCCGGCTGAGCTGGACACCCGTGAGGAGCCCGCCCTCGGTCACGCGACGGACGACGAGTTTGTCGCCGCCGGGCACGGGGAACTCCGCGCGGTTCGAGCGACGTGTCACGTCGGCCACCATCGCCATGAAAGGCTGCTTGAGGCTCGACGGCAGCTCGAGCCAGCTCTCGACCTGGCCCTCGGGGTCCAGGCCTCGGCACACCAAGCGCCCGCCCAGGTCGACGACCTCGGTGCGGACGCTCTCGGGCTTCCGCTCGGGGGCAACGTAGCCGGGCACGCAGTCCGCGTGTCGGGGGGCCGCCAGCGGGCTCACGGTGCCGTCCTCCAGCAGGCGAACCTCTTCGCCGGTGGGGATCTCGTTTCGGCATTGGACACAGTACCAGGCCATCGGACTCCTCGTTCGCCCTACACGGTCGCAGAAGCGCGCCGACGTTATTCGCCTTCGGTTGGGGAGTCAACGCGCGGCGCGCCGGGCAAGACGCCGGGAACGCCGACCTCGACGCCGCCGATCCGTGTGCCCTTGGGGAGCACCCGGGCCACCATGCGTCCGGTGGCGACGAGCTGCTCGTCGGCGTCGTGGATGTTCACCACCCACGAGATCTCACGCTCCCCGATGGTCTCCGGTCGGCCCCGGCCGATGAGGCGGCCGCTGCGGACGCCCTTGAGGAAACGTGTGTGGTTCTCGACCCCGACGACCCACTGGCCGCGCCGCATCGAGTCCATGGCCGCCCCGACCGAAGCGATCGACTCGACGATGCTGCAATACACCCCGCCGTGCACCAGCCCGTAGGGTTGCAGGTGAGACGCGTCGACCGTGAGCTCGGCGTCCACGGCGTCCCGGGTCGCTCGGGTGTACCGCAGCCCCATGGCCCGCACCCAACCGCCCGCGAGGGCATCGACCTGTGCGGCGAAATCAGCGCTCTCGGGATCGAGCTCGCTCAAAGGGACGACGCTCTCACTCGAACTCGGGGGACGGCGGCGGCAGCGCGCCCTCTCCGCCGGCCTTGTCGGCCTGCTCGGGGGCCTTCAGGAAGTCGTCCACACCCTTGGTGCGCGCGCTCTCCGTGGCCCACTTCGTCGCGACGACCACCCACTCGTTGGTCGAGGCCTTCACGTAGAAGCCGTCGGCGTCCGCCGCGCCGGCCTGACCACCGACGACGTACGAGACCGTGACCGGCTTGTCCTCCTCGGTCGACAGGATCTCGACCCGGGTCGCGCCGGCGTCCAGGCCGTACTCCGGCTTGCTCGCCTTGCCCACCGGCCGGTCGAGGTTCAAGCGTGTGACGGCGCTGATGAAGCTCGTGACCTTGGTCTCGTCGAGGGTGGCGCCGGCCGGGGTCTGCTCGAGCAGCCAGGTCGTGCCCTCCTTGCGGAAAGTGAGGGTCCCGCGCGCATTCGTCACGGTGACCGCGTTCAGGCGGTCGGCATCCGTCTTGACGAGCTCGGTCTCGATGTAGTTCCGGGCGTTGTTCGAGAGCTGGAACTCGCTGAGGCCGCGGCCCTGGAAGACGTCGTTCTGGCCGTCGAAGCGAAGATGGACACTGGAGCCGGAGCCCGAGCCGACGATGAGCTTCTTCGGCTCACCGCCCGCGGAGACGATGACCTCCTTCGCCCAGGTCGTGTCGCCCACACGGAGCGCGTTGTGGTTCGCCGCCTGGGTGGCGAGGGGGCTCTTGACCTTCATCGCCGCCAGCTTCTTGACGATCTCGTCGACCTTGTCGGTCTTGGCCGGGAAGTCGTCCGCCGACGAGACGACCCAGCCCTCGCCGCTGCGTGTGAGCTTGACGCGTTCCCCGGCCTTGCCGTCGGGGCCGGGGCGCGCGCCGATCTCCACGGCCGTGATGGCCTTCTCTTCGACGCCGAGGAGGGCGCGCGACTGTTGGCCCGGGGCGCGGCCGCCGGTGGTCCACATCGCCACCGCCAGCAGGGTCTGGACCGCCAGCGCGATGCCGAGAATTCGAATGATCTTCTGGGTGTCGTTCATGTCGGGTTTCGCTTTCCGCGCCTCAGGCGACCGTGAAGATCGGCCGCGCGCGGCGGCGGCGGGTGGACAGGGACACGACAGCCGCGGCCAGCAGGCCCGCGACCGCCAGGTAGTTCAGCACCTCGACCCGGGTCTTCTCACCGTCGTCCATGGGCTTCAGGGTGCGCGAATAGGCGCCGGCGGAGCGGATCTTGAGCAGGTCGGTGTCTTCCATCGACCAGTCGATGAGGTTCCGGACGAACTGCAGATTGCCGCGGAACTCACCCTGGCCGACCTGCATGGCCATGCCGGTGATGATGTCGCCGGCGAACTCCGAGCTGCCGACCACGGCGAGCCGTGCATCCGGCGTCGACTCCTTCAGGGTGCGTCCCGTGCGGTCCGCGCCCTCGCCGGGGTTCTCACCGCCGAAGAGAGGCGAGGCCTTCTCCTTGAACGCACTCGGGAGACGGCCGACGAGCGTGACCGCCATGGACACCTTCGCCAACGGCTCGTCCTTGTGGGCGAAGCCGAGGCCGGGCTGGTCGGGTCGGGGTTCGATGTCGGCTTCCTTGCGGACCCAGGCCTTGTCCGTGCTCGTGATCAACACCTCGGCCTTGACCTCTTCGGGCTTCAGGCCGTCCTTGAGCGTGACCGGCGAGGCCCAGGTCAGGACCACACCCGGCAGGCCGGCGAGGGCGACATGCCCCTCCTTGAACTGGTCCGCGCGCAGGTCGGGGAAGAACGGGTAAGGCTGCAGGTCGATCCGCTCGAGCATGAAGCCGCCGCGGCGCTCCCGAACCGGGATCGGGAAGCGCGCGTTCTGCTCATCCATGACGAAGCCCTCGCCCAGGTCGACCCCGTAGGCGGTGAGGAGGGTCTTCAGCGCTTCGTCCTGTTTGACGGCCTTCAGCCCGTCCGGGTCCGGGGAGATGGCGTGGGAGCCGCTGAGCACGATGAGCGCGCCGCCCCGCATGAGGTACTGGTCGATGGCGAACTGTTGTTTCTCGTCGAGCTTGCCGGGCTTGGCGACGATGAGCACGTCGATGTCCTGCGGGATCGTGCCGCTCTTGCCGTCGATGCGCTTCACGGTCAGGTCTTCGGAGAGCTGCCGCTGGACCTGACGGAAGTCGCCCTGCTTGCGGGGCGGCTGCATCTCGGGGGGCATCATCGGGTTGGGCGGCTCCTGCTTGGGCTCCTCGGTGAGCAGACCGACGGTCTTCAGGAAGCCCGGGGTCGCGCGCTTGATCGCCGCTTCGATGGCGCTCTTGACGTCGGCCTCGCTGCTCTCGCCCTGGACGACGACGGGCTCGATGCGCTGGCCGCTCTGGAAGATCAGGTAGAAGTAGAAGGACTGCTTCGCGAAGAGGTCCGTCGCCATGGGCCGCAGGCCGTACTTCTGGTTGAGCTCCTGCGCGAGCGCCTGGTCCTTGCTCGGGTCCTTCTCGTCGAAGACGAACTTGCCGCTGCTCTTCTCGGCGATCTCCTTCGCGACCTTGCGCACGCGGTCGGGGGCTTCGGCGAGCTCTTTCGGCAGCGAATCCGCGGAGATGTAGGCCGTGAGGCGAGCGGTCTCCGTGGCGCGGGCGAACATCGCATCGATGCTCTGAAAGCCCTCGCTCACCTTCTTGATGGCGCGGGTGATGTCGTACTCGATGTTGCGCAGGCGCAGCTCGACGTTCGACTCGCTCGCGTTGACCTCGATGAGGTCCTGGAAAGTGAGGACCTGGTACTCGTCCCCGTACTTCACCAGCAGGTGGAAGTAGGAGTTCACGACGGACGCCTCGTTGCGCCCCGTGATCTGGAAGGGGAAGGTCTTGATGCCGTACTGCTGGTTGAGCTCCTCCTCGAGGTCCGGGTCCTGGTTCGGATCGGCGTACTCGACGACGACCTTGCCTTGCCCGCGGATCTCGTACTCCTCGAGGAAGTCGCGGATCTGGGGCACCAGCGGCGCGAGGTAGGGGTGCGTTTTCTCCGAGAAGTACCCGGAGATGGTCAGGGGCTCCGCCAGGTTCTCGAGGATGTCCTCGGTGACGCTGCTCACGCTGTAGTCGCCGTTGCGTGTGAGGTCGGCACGCAGCGCGCTCACGGGGGCGAGCCACAGATTGCCCATGAGCACATTGGCCCCCGCCGCGGCCACCAGGGTCACGAGCGCGGCCGAGCGCTTGTTCTTCACACCCTCGGCGCGGTCCAGGCGCTTCTGCTCCAGGAAGTAGCCGTTCACGGTCAGGAAGAAGGTCGTGAGGCTCGCGTAGTAAAAGAGGTCCCGCAGGTCCAGCACGCCGCGCTCGATGCTCGAGAAGCGGCTGCCGGAGCCCAGGGCGCGGGCGACCTCGGCCCCACGGTTGCCCAGGAAGCCCGTCACGGTGTCGGAGCCCAGGGCGTAGAGGATCGAGCAGATGATGGCCGTCACGAGCAACGAGACGACCTGGTTGTCGGTGCGGCTGCTCACACAGAGGCCGATGGCCATGTAGGTCGACGCGAGCAAAAGCGCCGCCACGTAGCCGCCGACGACCGGGCCCCAGTCCATTTGGCCCAGGAGCGAGACCGTGATCGGCAACGGGGCCGTGAGGGCCAGCGCCAGGGCGACGAGCCCCATGCCCGCCAGGAACTTCCCGAGCACCAGGTCCCGCGTGCGCACGGGCAGGGTGAGCAGGACCTCGAGGGTCCCCATCTTCTGCTCTTCACTCCACTGGCGCATCGTCACGGCGGCCACGAGGAAGACGAGGAGGAAGGGCAACGACTGGAAGAGGGGCCGGACGTCGGCCAGGTTCCGGGCGAAGAACTTCGAGTAGTAGAAGAAGTCGACGAGGACGACGACGAGGAAGAGCGCGAGGAAGATGAGGGCGACGGGTGACAGGAAGTAGGAGCGGAGCTCCTTGCGTGCCATCGTCAGGATTCCGCTGGTGCTCATGCGGCCTTCTCCGAGGACCCGCCTGCCGAGCGCGCGGCGTGGTCGAACATCAATTGACGGAAGACGTTCTCGAGGCTCGCGACCTCGGGCGCGATGGCCCCGAGACCGAGGTGGGCGGCCTGGGCGGCCTCGATCAACGCCGTCACGGGCGGCTCGGCGCCGTCGTACTCACAGATCCACTGGTCGTAGCCCGCGAGGTCCGGATCGGCGCCGCGGCGTGTGACCTTCGAAATGCCCGGCGTGCGGCCCAGGGTCGAGCCGACGTCCGCGCTGCCGGCCTTCAGGCTCACACGCACGCGCCGACTCCGCAGGAGGTCGACGAGCGTGGAGTCGGCGGCGAGCTCACCGTTGATGAGCACCACGACTCGATTACAGACGGCCTCGATCTCCTGCAGGATGTGGGTCGAGAGGATGATCGTCGCGTGCTGGGCGAGCCGCTTGATGAGGGCGCGGATCTCGAGAATCTGGACCGGATCGAGGCCGTTGGTCGGCTCGTCGAGGACGAGCACCTCGGGCTTGTGCAGGATCGCCTGGGCGAGCCCGACACGCTGACGGTAGCCCTTGGAGAGCTCCGAGATCGGCCGGACCAGGTACTTGCCCAGGCCCGTGGCAAGCACGGCCTCCTGCACCGCGGCGACCCGCTTCTCGACGGCGATGCCCCGGAGCTCGGCCATCATCAGCAGATACTCTTGGACGAGCATCTCCGGGTAGAGCGGCGCGTTCTCCGGCAGGTAGCCAATCTGGCGCTGCACGGCCAGACGGTCGACCTGGACGTCGACGCCGCCGACCGTCACCGTGCCCGAGGTGGGCTCGAGGTACCCGGTCAGGACCTTCATCACCGTGGTCTTGCCGGCGCCGTTCTGCCCGAGCAGACCCACGATGTCGCCCCGGGCGACCTCGAAGTCGAGGTCCTTCACGGCCCGGAATGCACCGTACCGCTTTTCCAGTTTCTTGACTGAAATCATAGACTTACCACCTTGGCCTCTTGTCACGGGGCATGGCGATCGACCCCATCCGAACGCGGAAAAACGCGCGAGGGGGCCGGGTTATTCCGCGCTCACTCGGGTTTGTCAATCGGTGGCGCCGCCGCTTTCGGTATGCTCGCGGGACCGAGAACGGGACGGAGGTGGCTGCTCACATGACACGACGAGGCATCGGGGGACGGGGTCGACGAACACTCCACGGCGCGCTTTGCCTGGGGCTCGTCCTTGGAGCGTTCGGGTGCGGTGGCGAGGACGGGGGGGGATCCGACACACCGCCCCGAGAGGACTCGGGCGTGGACGCCGCGCCGAACGATGCAAGCTCGGGCGGCGCCGACAGTGCGGTCTCCGGCTCGGCCTGCGGCAACGGGGCGGATGACGACGGGGACGGCTCGACGGACTTCCCGGCGGATCCCGGCTGCTCGGCGGCCGACGACGACGACGAGACCGACCCGGTCCGAGTGCTCGCGTGCGCGAACGACCTGGACGACGACGGCGACGGTGCGATCGACCTGGCGGACCCGGGGTGCGCCCGGGCCCAGGACGACGACGAGAGTGACGACCCGGCACCGCCGCAGTGCGCCAATCTGGCGGACGACGACGCCGACGGCTACACCGACTTCCCCAGCGACCCGGGCTGCGGGTCGGAGTTCGACGACGACGAGGCGAACTCGGGCAACCAGCTCCCGCAGTGCAGCGACGGCACCGACAACGACCGCGACGGTCTGGTGGACATCGCCGATCCGGGCTGCGCGAGCCCCGCGGATCCGCGTGAAGCCGAGATGCCGGATGCCGCTGTGCCCGTCTGCTCCAATGGCTTGGACGACGACGGCGACGGTGTGATCGACTTCCCGCTCGAGCCCGGGTGCGCCGCGGCCGGGGACGACGACGAGGCGGACGGTCCGGCGCCGGCGTGCGCGAACGCGACGGACGATGACGACGACGGGCGCGTCGACTATCCCGACGACCCAGGCTGCGCCGGGGTCGGTGATCGGGACGAGACCGATCCGGAGGTGCCGTCCGCCTGCGCCGACGACTTCGACAACGACCGCGACGGCCAGACGGACTACCCAGCGGACCGGGGCTGCCAGAGCGCTGCCGATGCGAGCGAGGCGGGGAGCTGCGGCGAGGGCGTGGATCCCGTCGAGCTGTCGCCGGACGTCACGGTCTTCTCCGACACCCGGGGGGGGCGATTCGCTTCAGAGGGATCCTGCGGAGGACGTGGGGCCGCCGAGATCGTCTACGTGTACCGCGTCGAGCGCACGCTGGAGGCGCTGGAGCTCACGACCGCCCACCCGGAGACCGAGGTCGAGACCACGATCTATGTGCGGCGCGCCTGTCTGAACGGGGACACCGAGGTCGCGTGCGCCCTCGAGCCGCGGGACGATGGTGTGGCCGCCAACACCCTTCGGGTCGAGCAGCCGCCCCCGGGGGACTACTACATCTACGTGGACGGCGCGACTGGCCGAGGCGGGGCGTTCGCCCTGACCGCGACGGAGGTGCCGCTCGCGGCCTGCCTGAATCGGGCGGACGACGACGACGACGGCCGAACCGACTACCCCTTCGATCCCGGCTGCGAGCGCCCGACGGACCGCGACGAGTCCGACCCGGACGAGCCCAGCGTCTGCGCCAACGACGACGACGACGACGGCGACGGCCTGGTGGACTACCCGCTCGACCTCGGCTGCGAGTCGGCCGCGGACGCGGACGAGGTCGACCTGTGCGGACAGGGGATTCGTTTCGTCGAGTTCCCCGAAGGCGAGACGACGGTGCTCGGCGACACCTCGCTCGGCGTGCACCAGTTCCGCGGGAGCTGCTCGGCGGGCACCGGGCAAGAGACGATCGTTCGGTATCGCAACGCGTTCAACGCGCGCCTGACCTTCAGCGTCGACTACCCGGAGACGGTCGAGAGCACGCACCTCTACGTTCGACGCGAGTGCGGGAACGCCGCCAGCGAGGTCCCGAACGGGTGCAGCACGGGCCTGCCACCCACGAGCCGAGGCCGCGTGCGGCTCGACCGTTCCGGTCCCGGCGACTACTTCGTGGTCGTCGACCACCCCTTCGGACCGGGCGGCGCGTTCAAGCTGACCGTCGATGTCGAGCGGCTCCCGGCGGGGTGCGCCGACGGCGCCGACGGGGACGGCGACACACTGGTCGACGGGGACGACCGCGGGTGCGAGAGCGCGGTCGACGAAGACGAGACCGATCCGCCCGCGGGCGCGCCGGCCCCAGTCTGCGACAACGGTGCGGACGACGACGCCGACGGGATCGCCGACTATCCGTTCGACGTGGGCTGCGCCACGAAGGGCGACCAGGACGAGGCCGATCCCGTGGACGCCATGCCCGCGTGCAACAACGGGCTGGACGACGACGACGACGGTCGCGTCGACTTCCCCATCGACCCCGGCTGCCAGGCGCGGGGCGATGAGAACGAGCGCAACCCGGTGCCGCCTCCGCAGTGCGGCGACAACGTGGACCAGGACATGGACGGCCTCACGGACTACCCGTTCGACCCCGGGTGCGACGCCGCCGGAGATCCCAGCGAGCGCGACCCGGCCATTCGCCCGACCTGCGCCAACCTCGCGGACGACGACCGCGACGGACTCGTCGATTTCCCGGTCGATCCGGGCTGCGACGCGGCGGCGGACCGCGATGAGACGGATCCCGCGATTCCCCAGGTCTGCCGGAATGGCATGGACGACGACGGGGATGGCATCACGGACTTCCCTCGAGACCCGGGCTGCCGCTACGCGGCGGACCCCGACGAAACGGACCCGGGCTTCGCGCCGCAGTGCGCGAATCGGCGCGACGACGATGGAGACATGCGCATCGACTTCCCCGACGATCCGGGGTGCGCGAACGCCGCCGACAACGACGAGGTGAACGTCGGGCGACCGCCCGAACGATGCCGCGATGGCATCGACAACGATGACGACGGGTCCGTCGACCTGTCGGACATCGGGTGCATGAACGGTCGGGACAACGATGAAGCCGATCCGGCGGCAGGGGTCGTGCCTTTCTGCGCCAATGACAGAGACGACGATGGCGACGGCGCGGTGGACTGGCCCGACGACGACGGCTGCGCGGCCCAGGGCGCGGAGTGCGAGCAGGCTGGATACGGGCTGTGCGACGGCGCGTGTGTCGACCTGGTCAACGACGCAGCGAACTGCGGGCGGTGCGGTCGTGTGTGTGAGCCGGGCATCGAGTGCATCGAGGGGGCCTGCGGCGGGCTCTACACCTTCGAGGGCATCGCCCGGAACCTCGACGAGGGCGAACTCAACGGTTGGGAGCAATGCCATCGGGATCTGTACACCGACAGCGCGGTGCCCGTGGCGAACCTGCCGGCGAACTGCCAGGGCGAATTCGTGATGCTCGCGTGTCGGCGAGTCGGCAGCCCGCTCTTCAGTCTCGCGGCCATGGGCGAGCGCGGGCTCGTGTTCACGAATACCGGCGACCGGAACAACAACGTCACGACCACGAACGGCGTTTCGTTCTACTTCAGCGAGAGCTACAGCATCGGCTTCGTGGCCGAGGGCAGCGCGCCGTCGCGGAACTCGTGCGATACGGGGAACGAGCGGGGCGAGCTGCGCATGTGCTGGCACACGAACGGGGGACGCATGAGCAGCGGGTATCGCTGCGGGAACGAGTTCCTCAACGGCAACGCGCAGTGGGAGCGGGTGATCTTCACCAGCCGCTGAGTCGGAAGGCTCGCATTCCCGAGGCGCTGATGGGTAGACTTGCCCATTGTGACGCGCGCCGGATCCCATCGCCCCGTTCGAGGCCAAGCCTGGGCGCTCTGCGTCGTCGGCGCGGTGTGCTTCGGATGTGGGCACCTCGACGGACCTGCGCCCGCGGACCGTGGGGTCTTCGTGGCGCCGCCCGCCTCGAGGCCGCCGGCCCGCCCTGAGCCCTCGCCGGGCTCCGAGGTCCCCGTTTGGCCCGGGTCCGCGCCCGCGTCGACGCCTCCGGATTCCGGCGCGCTTCAAGCCCCGAGTGCCCCTTTCGGGCGCTTCGAGGACCCTCTGCCGGGCCCCTTCGCAGAGACCGACAGTCCCTCGATCGCGCCGCGTCTCACGGCCCGCGTCGTCGCGGCGGAGCGGGTCGTCGGCCTGGGCTATGCGGAAGCGACGAACCGACTCATCGTGGTCGACTCGATGGGCGGGATCACGACATGGCATCCCCGAGAGGCGCCGCGGAGTGTGGCGGCGTTGCCGATGGCGGTCGTGACCCGCGCGGAGTTCTCGGGCGAGCAGGTCGTCGTCTGCGGGGGCGACGCTTCACCGGCCTGGGCGTCCAGCGATGCGGGCGCACACGGACTCTTCTTGCCCGTGGCGTGCGGCGAGGACGGCCGTAGAACCCTCGCGCTGGTCGACGGCGCCTACCTCTCGCTGGCCGACACACGCACCCTGCTGAGGGGCGAGACCGACGGCGACGGCGTCGAGAGCTTCGTCTTGCCCTTCGACGGCGCTCGAGGGATCGCCGCGTTGGGGCGACTCGCGCTGGTCTTCACCCCGGACGCGGTCTGGCGCTCCGAAGACGCGGGCGAGACCTTCGTCCGCACGGAATGGCCTGAGCGCGCACCGCTCGAAGATGTCCGTGAGGCGATGTTCGTCTCGAAGTCGGTGGTCATCGCGGTGGGGCAGGCGCGGCCCGGGGGCGCGGGCACACCCATCGCGACGAGTCGGGACGGGGGCAAAACCTGGCGCTTCCCCACCGACCTGCCCCGCGGCTCGTCTGCGCTCGCCGCCGTCGCCTCGAGCGAAGGGGGTCGACTGCGCGCCGTCCCGCTCGAGGGCGACGGTGCGTTCGAGAGCGTAGATCTGGGCCGCACCTGGACGCTCGTCGGCGCCGACGAGCCCGGTCGAAGGACCATCGTCGGCGCCTTCGGCGGGTTCGTGAGCGGTCACCCCAACGAGGGCCTCGTCGCGCTCGGGACACGAACCCCGCCGCCGCTGTTGCGGGTCGGCGCACCCTGGAGGGACGCGGTCTTCACCCACCCCGCGGTCGGGGTCGCGGTGACGCGTGACGGGCATCTCCAGCGAACCCTGGACGGTGGCGCGACCTGGTTCGCGAGCGGCGCGGGCCAGGTGGTCGTCGCGGACGCGGTCGCCCGAACGGGGCAGCACGGGGCGCTCTTTGTCGGTCCGTCGGGTGTGTGGACCAGCCCGGACGCGGGTCGGCGGGTCGTTCGAATGACGGATTGGCCGACGGATTGCCGTCCCACGGACGTGGCTTGCGCCCCAGAGGTCGCGCGGTGTGTCGTGGCCTGCGAAGAGGGCCGCGTCGTCGTCGTCTCCGCGCCGTCGGAGCCGCCTTCGGTCAGCGCGCTTCGGGCGCCGGAGGTCGAGTCGGTGGTCGACCTCGCCGCCCCGGTCTCGGGGCTCCGTGTGTGGTCTGCCCGAGCGGGCGAGGCGCAGGTTTCCGGGGTCGCGTCGGACGGCGGCGTCGTCACCCTCTCCTGGGCCGCCATCGCCGCACCGCCCCGCGTCACGGTCCATGCCGACGAGCGCGCGCGGAGCCTGGCCCCGTGGGTGACGGGCCTCGCCATCGTCGACGACGGCGCCGAGGTGCATCTGCGAACGGACCTCGAGGGCGACCGCACGCGCGGGAGCATCGTGGGCGTGTTGCCCGGCTGGGCGCCGGGTCCGGTCGAGCTGCGACGCACCCAGGACGGCAGCGCGCTGTGGCTGACCGCGTCGGGCCTCTGGCGCGGCGGCACGAGCACACCTTGGGCCGCGGTCGAAGGGATCGCCGGCGGCACGCGCCTGGTGCCGCGCGGCGAAGGGGGATGGCTCGTCCTGAGCCCGTCCGGCGCCTGGGTGCTCGAACCTCGATGAGCCTGTCGGCCGACGAGCTCGACGAGCTGCTCGGCGGCCTCGTTCACGCTCTCGCCAACGCGACGACGCCCCTCGGGACGAACCTCCTGAGCCTCCGTCGCGATCTCGCCGACCTGGTCGACTTGCTCGACGGTTGGGAGCGCGTCGCCACCGACCCTGGGGGCCCGAACCCCGTCCATGTGGCCGAGCTCCGCGCGCGGCGCGCAGCGCTCCAGCTCGAGCCCCTGGGGCCGACGCTCGCGCGGGTCGTCATCGACATGCAGACGAGTGTCCGCCGCGCCCAGAACCTGCTGCGCGCGGCGCGACCGCTCGCGCGCTGGCAAACGCCGGAGCCGCGGGCCTTCGACCTGGGCACCTGGTTCGACGAGACCCTCGCGGGCCACCTCCCGGAGCCCGGTGTGCGGCGTATCGTGGCGCGACGGCAAGCGGCGCCGGGACGCGTCGAGTACACCGGCGATCCGGACCATCTGGCGGAGGCCCTGAAGCATCTGGTGCGCAACGCGGAGACCGCCACGGCCGCGGCGGGGCAATCCGAGGTCCACGTGACGCTCGAGCTCGGCCCCGAGGCGTGGTCGGTGGAGGTCCAGGATGCCGGGGCGGGACTACCGCCCGGGCGGACCGCGTTGCTCGAAGGACCCTTCGCTCATGCGGGCCCCGACCGCGTCGGAATTGGATTGACAGTCGTTCGCTGGGTCGTGCGCAATCACGGGGGGCACCTCACCATCGAGCCGGTGCGGGCAGGCGGTCTTCGGGTGCGGATGACCTTCGAGTGCGGAGCAGTGGTATGGAGCGAGCGACGGTCCTGATCGTCGACGACGAGGCGCCCACCCGGGTCGCGGTCGCGCATGCTCTGCGCCGCCGGTACGACGTCCTCGGGGCCGGAGACGCCGACGAGGCGCTGAGTGTCCTGGGCGAACGTCAGGTGTCGGTGGTCCTCTGTGACCAACGGCTGCCCGGTCTCTCGGGGGAGCGTCTGCTCGCCGAGGTTCGACAGCGGCATCCCGAGGTCGTTCGACTGCTCGTGACCGGCTACTACGACGATCTGGCGTTCGCGCACGCCGTGAACCACGGGCAGATCTTCGGCTTCCTGCGGAAACCGTGGAACGAGGAGGAGCTCGAGCGGGCCGTCGAGTCGGCGGTGGCCTGGCGTCGTCTCTCCGATGAGAACCGCCGCATCGCCCGAGAACTCGAGGGCACGAACGACCGTCTCGTTCGGCTGAACGCCGAGCTGCGCTGCTTCACGCACGCGGTCGCCCACGATCTGAAAGAGCCGCTGCGCACCATTCAGGCGTTCGCGCAGTTCCTCGGTGAGGACCTGGGCGGCCAGGTCCAGGGTGATACGGCGCACTACCTCGCGGGCATCGGTCGATGCACCGGGCACTTGATGCAGCTCGTGGACGACCTGCTTCGACTGAGTGAGCTCGAGAACGTGCCCGCGCGTCGAGGGTTGGTCTCCCTGGACGAGGTGCTGGCGCAGGTGCGGCAGCTCCTCCACAGCGTCGTGGACGAGCGCGGCGCGGTCGTGCACATCGAGGGCCCCTTGCCCGCGGTGGAGGGGGACGTCGCGCGGCTCGTCCTCGTCTTTCAGAACCTGGTGTCGAACGGACTCAAGTTCAACGCCTCGGCGACGCCGCGGGTGGACCTGTCGGCGCGGGTCGTCCCCCCCTTCGTCGAGGTCTCGGTCCGGGACAACGGCATCGGCATCCCGCTGGAACACCAGGACCGGATCTTCAACATCTTCCACCGCCTCCATGGCCGCGCGGAGTACCCCGGCACCGGGGCCGGCCTCGCCATCGTGCGCAAGATCGTCGAGGCCCACGGTGGGGAGGTCCAGGTCGCGTCCGTCGAGGGCGAGGGCGCCGTGTTCAAGGTCCGACTGCCTCTTCCCGCGAGCGCCACCCCGACACTCTGACGAGTCGCGCTTTCCTCGCGACCTGTTATGATCGTCCCGTGAAGACGAAGGCCTACAAGCTGGCCGCAGAGCTCGGCCTCCAGGAGCAGCCGCTGCTCGACTGGTTGAAGGCCAACGGGTACCCGAACGTCCGACGTGCGGACACGATCCGTGCCGAGGTCGCCGTGGCTGCACGGAAGGCCCTCGGGCGCATGGGCGGTGCGGGGGGCGCGCTGCGCGCCGCGGCGCCACGGGCCACGCCCAGGGCCGAGGCGATGCCGATGCAGGGCCACGGGCGCGACCTGCGTGTGAGCTTCGCCGAGCTGCTGGACACCCACCTCGAGCAGGCGCCCGAGGCCCGCGGCGAGGTGTCCGAGGCCCCGGGCGATCGGGTCGACGCCCGACTGCGTCGCGCCGAAGAGGAGCGTGATGCCGCGCGCACCTCGGCCGACGAGTGGCGCGTGCGATTCAACCGGGCCCGGAGCGAGCGAGACGACCTCGCGGCGGAGGTCGCGCGTTTGCGGGACGACGCGGCCGCGGCGCCGGGGCTGAGGGCCGCACGGGACCGCCTCGAGGCGGAGTCGATTCGGGTGGGTCAGGCGCTCAACGCCGCGCTCGACGAGCGGTCGACGCTCGAGTTCACGTGCACGGAGCTCCAGGCCGAGCTGCGCGAGACCCGCGCGGCCATTGCGGCCGTAGAGTCCCAGGTCCATGACCAGCGCCAGACCGGCCAGGAGCTGGCGGCCGCGGTGCAGCGCGAGATGGCGTGGCGCGCCCGCGCGCTCGAGCTGGAGCGGGCCTCGCTTTCGGGCGGCGCGCTTTCGAGCCTCCTCACCCGCGTGGGCCTCTCGGACATCGAGGCGCAGGCCGAGGTGCTGCGGGCCGTGCTCGCCCAACGTGAGGCGGCGCAAGCGCTGCTCCGCCTGCTGAAGCCGACGGACGGCGAGCAGTGCCTGAGGCTGCTCACCGAGAGAGTCCGGCGCGTGTGCGTCGACCCGCTCTGCAACCAGGTCGCCGCGAACCACGGGCACGTGGCCTTGCGCGTGGACGCCGAGAGCGAGTGCGAGGTCTGCCAGGGCAGCAACGAGCGCCGCTGGTTCCTGCGGATGACCCAGGAGTGCGAGCGCGCGGGCATCCGTCGACTGCTGCTGGTCGGCGGCCTCGAGGGCGTTCAAGAGAGCGTCCGAGCGCTGTCTCAGGGCCTGCGTGTGGACTTTCGGCTCGTGTCGGCGCTCGAGGAGCTGGTGGTGCCGCGCATCCAGGGACGGGTCGAAGGGTGCGACATGCTGGTGCTCTGGGGCGCCGAGGTGGTGCCCGAGCACGTCACGAGCGCCTACGCCGAGGCGGCCCGGCTCCAGGAGCGGCCGGTGGCGCACGTCGTGGGGCCGCGATGCACGGTGTATGCGCTGTCCCGGGCGGTCACGAATCGAGTCACACGCAACCTGGTGCTGAAGACCCTGTGAGCCTCGCGCCCGACGTGCTCGAGGCGGCGACCCAGGTCGGCCGTCGGTTGGTGGCGAACCTCGAGCGTGTGATCCTCGGCAAGACCGAGGTCCTCGAGCTCGTCACGATCGGCCTGCTCTCCGAAGGGCATGTGCTGCTCGAGGACGTGCCGGGCGTCGGCAAGACCACGCTCGCCCGCGCGTTGGCCCGGTCGTTGTCGCTGGAGTTCCGCCGGGTGCAGTTCACGCCGGACCTGATGCCCGCGGACATCGTCGGCGCGTCGGTGCTGCGACCCCGCGACGGGAGCTTCGAGTTCCAACCGGGACCCGTTTTCACCCAGGTCCTGCTCGCGGACGAGATCAACCGCGCGTCCCCGCGGACCCAGTCGGCGCTCCTCGAAGCGATGAGCGAAGGCCAGGTCACGACGGACGGTGAGACGCGCCCGTTGCCGCGGCCGTTTTTCACGCTCGCCACGCAGAACCCGGTCGAGTCCCAGGGCACCTACCCGCTGCCCGAGGCGCAGCTCGACCGGTTCCTCGTGCGGCTGCGTCTGGGCTACCCCGACGCCGAGCAAGAGCTGTCCATGCTCTACGGGCACCGCGACACACACCCGTTGGAGTCCCTGAAGCCGGTCGCGGACGCGGCGATGCTGCGTGCGGCTCAGGCCGCGGTCCGCGCGGTCGAGGTCTCGCCCGGGCTCGGCCGCTATGTCGTCGAGCTCGCGCGCGCGACCCGCGCCCACCCCGAGGTCGCGCTCGGCGCGAGCCCGCGCGGGGCGCTCGCGCTCTTCCGGGCCGCGCAAGCCCACGCGCTCCTGGATGCGCGGGGCTGGGTCCGCCCCGAGGACGTCCAGGCCGTCGCGGTGCCGGCCCTGGCGCATCGGCTCGAGGTGCGGGCCCAGGCCCGCTGGGCCGGACGCAGCTCGAATACGCTCGTCGAGGAGTTGGTCCGGCGTTTGCCGGTGCCGACGTGAACCTCAGAGAGCTCAACTACATCTTCATTCCCCGTGCCCAGGAGAGCTGGACGCGCTGGGAGAACTCACGCGCGTACCGCTTCTTCTGGCCGTTGTTGGACGTGCTGCGGTCCACGACGGTCGAGGGTCGCACGGTCTTCGTCGCGATGCTGGTGGCGGGCGCAGCGGGCATCGACGTCCGCTTTTCGAACCTGTACCTGGTCTTCTGCGCGCTCTTCTCGATGCTGTTCAGCGCGATGCTGATGCGGTCGGGGACCCACCTGCGGGACGGCGTATTGGCGGTCTCCGTGCACGGCGCCGGGCGAGTCACGGCCGGCGAGGTCGCGGTCCTCGAGCTCGAGCTGCACAACGTCGGCGACTCGACCCTCACCGCGCTGCGTGTGGTCGGCCCGTTCCTCCCCTGGGATGCGAACTGGGAGGGCCCCGCCCCGGGCGTGTCGGAGCTCGCACCCGGAGCGCGCGTGCGGGTCCAGGTCGCGCTGCGTCTGCGGCTCCGGGGCGAGCGTGTCCTGGGTCGCTTCGAGGTCGCGCGCGCAGGGGGGCTCGGGCTCGTCCTCGGTCGGTCGGTGCGGACCGCCGAGGTGCGCCTCACGGTCCTGCCGCGGCCGTACTTCGGCGAGGGCGCCGCCGAGACCGTTCAGGCGGGCCTGGCGGAGTCCGTTCAGGCCCGCGCGCAGCGCCGCACCGTCGAGTCCTTCGAGCTGTTGGGCGTGCGGCCCTATCGCGCGGGAGACCGACCGCGCGACCTCCACGCGCGGGCCTGGGCGCGCCACGGGGAGCCCATCGTGCGCGAGCTCCGCGAGACGCGGCCACCGACCGTGGGTGTCGTGCTCGACCTGCGTGTGGACGCGGGCCGAGAGGTCGTGGAGTCCGCGGTCTCCGTCGCCGCGGGGCTGCTGCTGCGCCTCTCGACGGGCGAGGCCACCATCGGGCTCTTGCTCCTTGGACCCACCTCGGCCGAGGTGTGGATCCGCGGGCAGGCCCACGTCGAAGGGGCCATGGACCTGCTCGCGGCCGTCCAGAGCGGACGCGCGGAGGCCGGCGACGCCGACCTGGGGCAGGCGCGCCTGGAGGGCATTGGAAAGGCCTCGGGGGGGCTCGTCCTCATCGTCGCCGAGGGCGCACCCCTGGCCGACGCCGAGACACTCGACGTCCTCGGTCAGCGGCCGCGGGAGCGGGTGGTCGTGCGCCGCCGCATCGAGGCGCCTACCCCCTCGACGGCGGGCGGGCCCGGGCACCGCGAGCTCTCCGGGCCGGAGATCGCACGAGCGCTGGGGATCCCCACGTGAGCCCCCTGGTCGGACGCGATCCGTCTGGCCGACCGCTGGCCCTGGCCGTGGCGACGCCCGCGCTCGTGGCGTGCCTCCAGGGGCCTTCACTCGCCCTCTTCGGCGCCCTGGCGCTGGCGTGCGTGCTGTGGCGGGTCCTGGGGGGGCGCCGATTCGCGGTCGGTGGCTTCCTCCTGGTCGCGTGGCAAGCCGTCGCGCTGGGCCTGGGACTCGGGCTGTGGCTGCTCGTGGCCCAGTCCGCCGGTCCGGGGGCGCGCTCGCGTTTCGGCGCCGCCGTGACTGCGACTTTCCTCGCCGCGGCCGCGCCGCGCCTGCTCCTCGTGCTCGGGCGACCCGGTGAGGCGGGCACACTCGCCCTGGGTCTGCTCGCGCTCATGGGCATGGCGCGGCT
>JBMOFP010000053.1:0-34380 GCA_049318805.1 Bradymonadia bacterium | reverse complement strand
GTGAGGGTGTACGGGTCGGAGCGGAGGATGTAGACGTCGGCCCGGCGCTGGACGCCCTTGGCGAAGCAGTTGGGGAGGAAGTAGAGGCGGGCCAGGTCGCGGTGGGGCTTCGGGTCCACGGTCAGGCCGTTGATGCCGAGCTCGCGCAGGTCCTCGGCGATGGCGACGGAGGCTCCTGCAGCGGCCTTATCGAACGCTTCCGGGTCGTGACACTCGCCCTCGAGGACGAAGACGATGCGTGCGCCCGCGTCGACCACGAGGGCGCGGAAGAGCTCGGGGAAGCGGAGGTCGTAGCAGATGGTGAGGCCGACCAGCGTCGATTCCACCTGAGCAACGACCGCCGTGTCCCCGGCGCGGGTGTGCTCGCTCTCACACAGACGCGGCCCGCCGGGCAGGTCGACGTCGAAGAGGTGCAGCTTCCGATAGTGAGTCGCGAGCGCGCCTGTCGGATCGAGCAGAAATGCGGTGTTGTAGGGCCGCGCCGCGTCCGACGAGGCTTCGGGAAAGCCACCGACGAGGAGCCAGCAACCGTGGCGCGCGGCGAGCGCCGAGAACGCGGCGAAGTGTCGATTCTCGGCCGTGAGCGGTCCGGCGAGCGCGAGCTTGCCGGCCGTCGGGCCCATGTAGAGCGCGTTCTCGGGCAGTGCGACGACCCGGGCGCCGTCGGCCGCCGCCGCGGCCACCAACGGGCGGATCTGGTCGAGGTTCGCGTCCGGGTCGTCCCCGACGCAGAGCTGAACGGCTGCGATGCGCATGGGTGCACCTTGCCCCAGCGCGGACGCGCGTAAAGGCTTGCATCGCCTCCGACACCATGTTAGTGCCCGCCCACTTTTCGCCGGTGCTCCGCGGGTGAAGGGCTCCTCAGGGGCCCTTTTTCGTTTGGAGAACCCGATGCACCGGCGACCTGCGCCGGAGCCCCCGCATGACCGAAGATACCGGAGCCCCCGTGCCCGACCCATGGATTGGGGGGGCGGATCGTCCCGTCCACGGGCGGGTCCGTCGCGCCATCGAGCCGATCATCCAAGCCCAGGGCTGCACGCTGGTCGGCGTCGAGCTCGGTCGAGAAGGTCATCGGGCCGTCCTCTGGGTTTACGCCGACAAGGACGGCGGCATCACCCTCGACGACTGCTCACGCATCTCCCACGAGATCTCCCCGGCCCTCGACGTCGATGATCCGATGCCCGAGCCGTACAACCTGCACGTCTCGTCGCCCGGACTGGACCGACCGCTGATGCGTGCGTCGGACTTTACGACCTACGTCGGTCGTGAGGCCGTGGTCCAGCTCAGCGAGCCCCATGAGGGCCGGCGCAAGTACACCGGCGTCCTGGGCGCCCTGGTCGACGACGCGGTCACGATGGTGTGCACCGACGGCGACCACCTCGTCCCCCTGTCGAAGATCCTCAAAGCCCGCCTCAAGTACGACCCCCCGACACCCGGAGCCAAGCGATGAAGCGCCCCGCCACCCCGCCCGAGCCCGCCAATGAGTTCAACCTCAACCACGTCATCGAGCAGGTGGCGAAGGACAAGGGCATCGACCGCAAGTCGTTGCAGGAGACCCTCGAGCAGGCCATTCTCCAGGCCGCCAAGAAGGTCTTCGGGCAGGAACGCAACATCGAGGCGCAGTTCAACAATGAGAAGGGCTCCGTCGAGCTCTTCCAGATCATGACCGTGGTCGACGAGGTCGACGACGCCTACAACGAGATGACCCTCGAAGAGGCGCGGGAGCACGGGCTCGAGGCCGAGCTCGGCGAAGAGCTCCTCTTCCAGATCTTCTACTTGCCGATCGACGCCGAAGAGGCGCGCAACCAGGACGAGCGCTACGGCGACATCCTCCAGATCAAGTCCCAGCGGCAGAGCTTCGGGCGCATCGCGGCGCAGACGGCCAAGCAGGTCATCATGCAGCGGATGCGCGAGGCCGAGCGCGACAAGATCTACGACGAGTTCATCGACCGCAAGGGCGCGCTGATCACCGGCATCGTCCGTCGATTCGAGCGCGGCAACATCATCGTCGACCTCGGGCGCCAAGACGCCGAGGCGATCCTGCCCGTGCGGGAGCAGGTGCCGCGCGAGTCCTATCGCCCGGGCGAGCGCATCCAGGCCTACGTGCTCGATGTCGCTCGGAACGCGCGTGGCCCGCAGATCGTTTTGTCGCGGACCTCGCCGGGGCTCCTCATCAAGCTCTTCGAGATGGAGGTGCCCGAGATCTACGAGGGCATCGTCCGTATCGAGTGCGCCGCCCGTGAGCCGGGGAGCCGCGCGAAGATCGCGGTCTCGAGCCGCGACGGCGACGTCGATCCCGTCGGCGCGTGCGTCGGCATGAAGGGCTCGCGCGTCCAGGCGGTCGTGCAGGAGCTTCGCGGCGAGAAGATCGACATCGTGCCCTACTCGGAAGACCCGGCGCGCTTCGTGTGCAACGCCATCGCCCCCGCGGAGGTCGTGAAGGTCCTGATCGACGAGGACAACTTCACCATGGAGCTCATCGTCGCGGACGACCAGCTCAGCCAGGCCATCGGCCGACGGGGTCAGAACGTCCGTCTCGCGAGCCAGCTCACGGGCTGGAAGATCGACATTCACTCCGAGAGCAAGATCCGTGAGCTCGAGGACGAGGCCCGCCAGGCGCTCGCCGCCCTCGAGGGCGTGACCGTCGACCACGTCGACACCCTTTGGCGCCTCGGCTACCGGTCCCTCGACCAGATCGCCCAGACGGCCGAGGAGGAGCTCGCGAACATCCCGGGCATCAGCCCCGACGACGCCGAGCGCCTGCGCAGCGGTGCCGAGCGGTTGCTCGACCGCAAGTCTCGCGGCGAGGACATCCGTCCGTCCGTGCCGCTCCCCGACGGCTACGACAAGGAAGCCGAGTGGGCCCGTTGGCCCCGAGGCGCCGAGGGCCTCGATCGCGCCACCTTCGAGAAGTGTCTGCGGGCCGGCATCTTCACGCTCGAGGCGATCGCCGCGTCCGAGTCGCCCGAGCGCCTCGCGCGGTCCGCGAGCATCGAGCCGACCCGCGCCAGCCGGGCGATTCAATCCGCCCGCGAGGCCCTCTCCGCCGCGCACGCCGAGGACCTGACCTGAGGTCACCATGAGCAGAGCCCGTAAGGCCCCCCGCATGGCGACCCCTCGCCCCGAGGGGTCGGTGCGGACGTGCATCGGCTGTCGGGGCGTGTTCGAACGGGCGGCCATCGCGCGACTCGTGCGCGGCCCGGCGGGCGAGGTCGGTCTCGACCGGCACCTGCGTGCACCGGGACGCGGGGCCCACCTTTGCTGGTCGTCGAGCTGCATCGAGATGGCCGTGAAACGGCGGGCGCTGAGCCGGGCCTTTCAAGGCGCCCCGGTCGTGACGCAGTTCCCGGACACCGCGACGCTGCGCGCCTGGATGGTCGAGGCCCTCGAGGCCCGGATCGCCGATGCGTTGGCGTTGGGGCGTCGATCAGGCGGCACGGTCAGTGGCGCCGAGGTCGTCGAGGCCAACCTGGAGCGGGGCCGCGTAGGGCTCCTCGTGCTCGCGGGGGATGTCGCCGACGCGACCGAAGCGCGTCTGCGCGCGAAATGCGAGGCAGCCCAGGTCGAGGTGGTCGTCCACTTGACCCGGGATGCGCTCGGAGCAAATCAGGGTAAGGCGCCGAGGGCCGCGGTCGCGGTGGTCTCGGCGCCTCTTGCAGAGCGTCTGAAGGCCGACTTCGAGCGCCTAGACCGGGTTTGTGTTGCGACCTGATTCGGAATCCATATAGTACGCGCCCGCAAGCCGAACCCGCGCCGCCCCGCAGGTCGGTAGAGGGGTTTGGAGCACGCATGGGCAAGAAGATATTCGAAGTCGCAAAAGATCTCGGCGTCAAGCATGAGGCGCTCTTGAAGCGTTGCGACGATCTCGGCATCTCGGCCAAGAACTACATGGCCGAGATTTCGGAGCGCGACGTTTCGCGTCTGCGATCCGCTGTGGAGGCCGAGAACAGTTCCCGCGCCGGAGACGACAAGGGCGGTGCCCCCGGTGTGGTGCGCCGTCGTCGTGCACCGGAGCCGACGACGCCTACGGCCGCCCCGAGGCCCATCCCTATGAAGCAGTCGATCCCAGTGGCCACCACGCCGCTGCGAACGACACCGCCACGGCCCGTCCCCACCTCGGCGCCCGCGCCGCAGGACGAGTCACGGGCTGAGGTCCAGGCGCCGCCGCCACGCGACCGCGACGATGCGGCGCCGGCCCAGCGGGAAGAGCGTGCGGCCGACGAGGCGCCGCGTTCGACCGCGAGCGAGGCTCCGTCGACCGAGACGCGGGGCGCCGACGCGCCTCCGCGCGCCGCACGGACGGCCGAAGCGACCGGGGACCTCTCTGAGGATGCCCGTACGCCCGCCCCATTCGAGCCGCCGCGCATCATCGCCACGCCGCGCCCCGCCGGAGAGTCGGAAGAGAGCGCCGCGCGGATCGTGTCGAGGCCTCCCCGCGCCGAGGGCGCCCCGGGGAACGCCCCGCCCGTCGGCACGGGTCCTGGCACGGTCGTTCAGCCTGGGGCGACCGTGGTGTCGCGCCCAGCGCCCGGCAGCCAGGCGCCCCCCGCAGCGGGTGGTGCGAAGATCCTGGGCACAGTCCCATTGGACGTCTTGCGCAGTCGCACGGCGCGACCGCCGATGCGTCGCCCCGGCGGCCCGGGTGGCCCCGGTGGCCCGATGGGCGATCGTCGTCCTGGCGGACCTCCCGGTCCCGGAGGCCCTCCCGGGGGCTTCGGCGGGCCGCGTCGCCCGCCCTACGGCGGCGGCGGCGGCGGCGGCGGCGGGGCTCGGCCCTTGCCTCTGGACGTCAATCAGGCCGTACCGCTCCCGGTCGACAAGGACGGCGGACGCCGCCGCAAGACGAGCGACGTGCCGGGCACGACCCCGGAGAGCCGCGACGCCGAGCGCGCACGCGCCGCCAGCCGTGTCAGCGGACCCGGCGGAGCCAAGAAGCGCCAGGTGGTGTCTCGCGAGGACATCTACGCCGGCGGTGAGCGCGGTGCGCGTGGCCGCAAGCGAAAAGTCGCGACGAAGAAGGGCTTCAAGACCCAGGTCACGACCCCCGCGGCGCACAAGCGTGTGGTGCGGATCGACGGCACCATCAGCGTGGGCGAGCTCGGCAAGGAGCTCGGCATCAAGGCCGGCGAGATCATCTCGAAGCTGATCGGCCTGGGGACGATGGTGAACATCAACGCCCAGCTCGACTTCGACACGGCGTCTCTCGTCGCCCACGACTACGACTACGAGGTCGAGGATGTCGGCTTCGACGAAGACGACATCCTCGAGGCCGACGAGCCCGCCAAGGGCGAGGTCGACCCCGACGCCATCCTTCGTGCGCCCGTCGTGACCGTCATGGGTCACGTCGACCACGGCAAGACCTCGCTCCTGGACCGGATCCGCAAAGCGAATGTCGCGGCGGGCGAGGCTGGGGGCATCACGCAGCACATCGGCGCGTATCGGGTCTCGACGAGCCACGGTGACGTGGTCTTCCTCGACACGCCCGGCCACGCGGCGTTCACCGCGATGCGCGCCCGCGGCGCTCAGGTCACGGACCTCGTGGTCCTCGTCGTCGCAGCCGACGACGGCGTCATGCCCCAGACGATCGAGGCCATCAACCACGCCCGCGCCGCTTCGGTGCCGATCATCGTGGCCATCAACAAGATGGACAAGCCCGGCGTCGACCCCGAGCGCATCAAGCAGGAACTCACCAAGTACCAGCTGGTCGCCGAGGAGTGGGGCGGCGACACGATGATGATCCCGATGTCGGCGCTGAAGGGCAACGGTGTCCCGGAGCTCCTCGAGAACCTCGCGCTTCAGGCCGAGGTGCTCGAGCTGCGGGCCAACCCGAAGAAGGCCGCCACCGGGCGCGTCGTCGAAGCGCGGATGGACAAGGGGCGCGGGCCGGTCGTGACCGCGCTCGTCCAGGAAGGCACGCTCCGTGTCGGCGACTTCGTCGTCTCGGGTGCGTTCGCCGGCCGTGTCCGTGCGCTCGTGGACGACAAGGGAGGCCGACTCAAGGAGGCCGGACCTTCGACCCCCGTCGAGCTGCTCGGCCTGGACGGTATCCCCGGCGCCGGCGATTCGTTCCACGTCGTCACCAACGAGAAGGACGCCAAGCGTATCGCCGAGACCCGCGCGGACCGGATGCGAGAGAAAGAATTCTCCGACTCCGCCCCCGCGTCGCCCTCGGAGATGCTCGCCCGCATGGGCAAGCCCGATCGGGAGACCCTCTGCCTGATCCTGAAGGCCGACGTGCAGGGCTCGCTCGAAGCCTTGAAGGTCGTGCTGGAGCAGATCCCCAAGGACGAGGTCCGGCTCAAGATCCTGCACACCGGCGTCGGTCAGCTCAACGAGTCCGACGTGATGCTCGCGCAGGCCTCGGAGGCGATCTGCATCGGCTTCAACATCGGTCCCGACGCGAACGCCAAGCGTCTCGCGGAGCAGGTCGGTGTGAAGATGCGTCGGTTCGACATCATTTACGAGGTCGCCGACGAGGTGAAGAAGATGATGGGCGGCCTCCTCGCGCCCGAGATCGTCGAGACCGCGCTCGGCAAAGCCGAGGTGCGCGTCGCCTTCACCATCACGCGCATCGGTCCGGTCGCGGGTTGCTTCGTCCTCGACGGCAAGGTCGTCCGCAACTCGCGCGCCCGGGTCTTCCGTGCGGGCAAGCTCGTGGGCGAAGGCAAGTTGACGAGCCTCAAGCGCTTCAAGGACGACGTCCGCGAGGTGACGACCGGCTACGAGTGCGGCATCGGCGTCGAAGGGTACTCGGACATCCAGCCGGGCGACGTCATCGAGGCGGTTGAAATCAAGGAGGTCGCGCGTCAGATCGCGTGACGGAGGCGACCTTGGCTGGCGGTGTTCCGCGAACCGCGAGGGTCGCGTCCAACTTGAGGGAGATCCTGGCCGACCAGATCACGCGGGGTTTGAAAGACCCCCGTGTTCTGGGCGTCACCGTGACGGACGTCGAAGTTACGGGCGACCTGCGCGAGGCGCGCGTCTTCTTTTCGATTCCGGGCGGCGAGAAAGCCGAGCGAGCGGCTGCTGCGGGGCTCCAGAGCGCCGCGGGCTGGTTGCGGCGGGTTTTGGGTGAACAGCTCGCGCTGCGCGTGACCCCGTCGCTCTCGTTCCGGGTCGACCGCTCTTACGAGCAGGGGGCACGGATCGACGCGGCCCTCGAGCGGCTCGGGCTCGGCGGGGCCGCGGCCGCGTCCGATGCCCCCGACAATGACCGCGACGACGACTGAAGGCCTCGTCATCGCGGTGGACAAGCCCGTCGGTCCGACGAGCTTCGACGTGGTGGCGCGCCTCCGACGTGCTTTTCGAGAGCGGCGGGTCGGGCACACGGGCACCCTCGATCCGCTCGCTTCCGGGCTCATGTTGGTGTGCGTCGGCCCCGCGACGCGCCTCGTGCCGTGGCTGACGGACGCCGACAAGGTCTACCTTGCCGAGGTCTCTCTGGGGCGTGAGACCACCAGCGGCGACCTCGACGGTGAGACGGTCGAGGGCCCGGACGATGGGCTGGAGGTCGCCGGCGCGTTGAGCGCTCTGCAGCTCGAGACCGCGCTGCGGGGCTTCGTGGGCGAGATCGACCAGGTGCCCCCGGTCTTCTCCGCGATTCGTGTCGACGGCAAGCGGGCCTACGAGCGCGCACGCGCCGGTGAGAAGGTCGAGATGGCGTCCCGTCGGGTGCGCATCGACCGGCTCGAGCTCCGGGCGTGGCGGTCGCCCATCGCCTCCGTCGAGATCGCGTGCGGGAAGGGGACCTACGTGCGGAGCCTCGCGGTCGACCTCGGCCGCGCGCTGGGCTGCGGCGGCCACCTCGCGGGCTTGCGCAGACTCGCCGTGGGACCGCACCGGCTCGAGCACGCCTGGACGCTCGACGCAATCGAGGCCGATCCGGCCGGGGCGGCGGCGGCCGCGCTGACACCGGCACGCGCCCTCGAGGCGCTGCCGGCCTATCGACCCGAAGGGCGCGCCCTCGACGACGTTCTCCAGGGGAGGCCCCATCGGGCGCCGGACGACGTTGGGCTCGAGTTGACCCGGGTTCTGGATGCGACCGATCGACTCCTGGCGCTCGTCGCCCGCGACGACACGGGCCAGGTGCGGGTGGTTCGCGGCTTTGGCGCGTCGGCGTGACTTGACAGTCACTCTCGGAGCCTGTAAAGGGCGCCGCAGTTTACACGCCGACTGGACGACGGCCCGGTCGGTCGCACTGTGAGGAGAAAAACATGCCGCTCGACGCAGATGTGAAGCAGACCATCATCACCAAGTTCGCCCGGGGCGAGAACGACACGGGCTCGCCCGAGGTCCAGGTCGCGTTGCTCACGCAGCGCATCCTCGACCTGACCGAGCACTTCAAGGTGCACAAGCACGACCACCACTCGCGGCGTGGTCTGCTGAAGCTCACCGGTCAGCGACGCCGCTTGCTCAACTACCTGCGCTCGCAGGACGTCGAGCGTTATCGCAAGACCATCGCCGATCTCGGCCTTCGCAAGTGATTCTTCGGGGGAGCCTTTGGGCTCCCCCTTTTTTTTAATCGGTCCTCAATCGTGGCCGATGCGCTTCGTATCTGACCGGAATCCCTCGCCTTGGCGGTGGCTTGCGGTCGGGACCGAAGGCAGGCGGGCTCTCGAGGCGGACCTCTTTGGGAGACAAGGAGTGTCATGGGGGTCATCACCCTGAGAGCGCCCTTCGGGGCAAATGAGATCATCATCGAAACGGGCCGCCTCGCGCGTCAGGCCGACGGCGCGGTGCTCGTGACGATGGGAGAGACGGTCGTTCTGGTGACCGTGTGCGGAGCCCGTTCGGCCAAGTTCGGCACGGATTTCCTGCCGCTGACCGTCGAGTACGTCGAGAAGCACTACGCCGCGGGCAAGATCCCGGGCGGGTACTTCAAGCGCGAGGGACGCCTGGCGCCGTGGGAGATCCTCAATGCGCGCCTCGTGGATCGGCCCAATCGGCCGCTGTTCCCGAAGCACTGGCGCAAGGAGATCCAGATCATCGCGACGGTGCTCTGCACCGACAACGAGAACGACCCGGCGATCCTCGCCATGGTCGGCGCCTCGGCCGCCACCTGCATCAGCGACATCCCCTTCGAGGGGCCGTCCGCGGGCTGCCGGATCGCCAAGATCGACGGCCAGTTCGTGATCAACCCGTCGCTCAAGGCCCTCGAGGGCGCCGAGCTCGAGCTGATCGTGGCCGGCACCGACGAGGCCGTGTGCATGGTCGAGGGTGAAGCGCGCGAAGCCAGCGAGCAGTCGATGATCGACGCGATCATCGCCGCGCACAACGCGATCAAGCCGATCTGCGCGCTCCAGCGCGAGCTCGCGCGCCGCGCCGGGAAGCAGAAGCAGGCCGTGGGCGAGCCCGAGGTCGATGCCGACCTCTACGACCGCGTCATCGACCTCGCGCTCGACCGGATGGCCGACGCGCTCTCGATTCACGACAAGAAGGCGCGGCGCTCCGCGACCTCGACCGCCGAGAAGGCCGTCCTCGCCGAGCTCCTTGCGGGCGATCCCTCGCTGGCGGGCCGCGAGAAAGAGATCAACGAGCACCTCCACAGCCTGGAGAAGACCATCGTCCGCACGCAGGTCGTCGAAGACGGCGTGCGTCTGGATGGTCGTCGACTCGACGAGATCCGTCCGATCTCGTGCGCGGTCGGCGTGCTGCCGCGCACCCACGGTTCGGCGCTCTTCACGCGCGGCGAGACCCAGGCGCTCGCGACGGTCACGCTCGGCACGCGCCGGGACGAGCAGCGCATCGACAACCTGCAGGGCGATACGTTCCGCAACTTCATGTTGCACTACAACTTCCCGCCCTTCTGCACCGGTGAGACGAAGCCGATGCGGGGCCCCGGTCGACGGGAGATCGGGCACGGGAACCTGGCACAGCGGGGCATCGAGTCCCTGATGCCGCCGAAGGACAGCTTCGCCTACACGACGCGTGTCGTCAGCGAGGTGCTCGAGTCCAACGGGTCGTCGTCCATGGCCACGGTCTGTGCGGGCTCGATGGCCCTCATGGACGCCGGTGTGCCGTTCA
Source organism: Bradymonadia bacterium (assembly GCA_049318805.1). Lineage (GTDB taxonomy): Bacteria > Myxococcota_A > Bradymonadia > UBA7976 > UBA1532 > CANLBD01. The sequence goes on along the minus strand of JBMOFP010000053.1, from coordinate 24,357 downwards.
CGAAGCCCGTCGCCGGCATCGCGATGGGCCTGATCCAGGAGGACGGCAAGATCGCCGTGCTCTCGGACATCCTCGGCGACGAGGACCACCTCGGCGACATGGACTTCAAGGTCGTCGGCACGCAGAACGGCATCACCGCGCTGCAGATGGACATGAAGGTGGACGGCCTCGACCGTTCGGTGCTGGAGAAGGCGCTCCGGCAGGCGAAGAACGGGCGCATCCACATCCTGCGCGAGATGGCGAAGGCGATTCGCGAGCCCCGCGCCGAGCTCTCGACGCACGCGCCGCGCATCGTGAACATCTTCATCAAGCCCGATCGCATCAAGGACATCATCGGCCCCGGGGGCAAGACGATCCGCGGCATCAGCGAGCAGACCGGGTGTCAGCTCGAGGTCGATGACACCGGCAAGGTCAGCATCTCGAGCCGGGATCCGGACTCGACGCAGCGCGCCATCGCGCTGGTCCAGGCGCTGGTTCAGGAGCCCGAGGTCGGCACCATCTACCAGGGTGTCGTCCGCAAGATCATGGAGTTCGGGGCGTTCGTCGAGATCCTCCCCGGCACCGATGGCCTCGTGCACATCAGCGAGCTCTCCGACCAGCGGGTGAACCGCGTCGAGGACATTCTCGCCGAAGGGGACGAGGTCTTCGTGAAGTGCATCGGCGTCGACCGGGCCGGCAAGATCAAGCTGTCGCGTCGCGAGGCGCTCCAGTCGGTCGGCCAGACCTGAGCGACGGCCTGCCCCAGCCGACGATGCTTCGGCTCGGACTCCGTCGTTGTGCCTCCGCGGCCGCGCCCGAGGCGCTGCCGCTGCCCGCGTATGCGACCGCGGGCGCCGCGGGTCTCGACCTGTCGGCCGCGTTGCGGTCGCCGCTGTCGCTCGGCCCGGGTGAGCGTGCGCTCGTGCCCGTGGGCTTCGCGCTTGCCTTGCCCTCCGGCCACGAGGGCCAGGTTCGACCCCGGTCGGGTCGCGCGTTGAGGGACGGCCTCACCGTCCTCAACGCGCCGGGCACCATCGACGAGGACTTCCGCGGTGAGGTCCACGTCTTGCTCGTGAACCTGGGCCAGGCGCCGTTGACGGTCCATCGCGGCGAGCGCATCGCCCAGCTCGTGGTCGCGCCCGTCACCCGGGTCGAGCCCACGGAGGTCGACACGCTCGACGCGACCGCGCGGGGCGAGGGTGGGTTCGGCCACACGGGGGCTTGAAGGGGGCAGGTCGGTTTGCTACAAGCCCGCGGACTCGGCGGAGGCCCAGAACGTGATCTGTTTTCGTTGTGGCAGCGAAGTGGCGGAGGGCGCACCGCAATGTAGCAACTGCGGGCAGCGGTTCGCCGGCGCACGGCGCACGTTCACGGCGACGACGACGTCGTTTCGTGCCCTCGAGAAGCGGCGCCAGCGCGCCCAAAAGGCGTCCGAGAAGCTGCCCTACGGCATCGGGGACGTCGTGCTGGCGCGGTACGAGATCCGGGACCTGATCGGCTCGGGGCCCCTCGGGGTCGTGTATCGGGCCTTCGACCAGGAGCTCGACCTCGATCTCGCGCTGAAGGTCTTCCACCCGGGTCTCGCGGCGGGTGAGCAGGGACGAGAGACGTTCCAGAGCACCATCCGCAAGGTTCGCAAGCTCTCGCAGCAGAACATCGTCCGCCTGTACGACGACGCCGTGGACGGCGACCGGGTCGTGGTGACGATGCAGCTCCTCGAAGGACTCACGCTGCGTAAGGTCATCGGGCTCCGGCAGGACAAGGGCCAACGATTCCAGGTCAAGGAGATCGAGCCCATCGTCTTCCAGGTGGCGATGGCCCTCAGCCACGCCCATCGACACTCGGTTCATGGCGACATGAAACCCGAGAACGTCCTGATCATGCCGGACGTGCTGAAGATCACCGACTTCGCGGTGCACGAGGCGGTGGGCCGAGAGGCCTTCGTCCAGGCCCAGGTCGAGGCCGGCCTCTCCGGGTACTTCGCGCCCGAGGTCTTGTCCGGGGGCGTCGTGGACGCGCGCTCCGACCTCTACAGCCTGGGCGCCATCTTCTACGAGCTCGTGACCGGCCAGGCCTTCGCCCCGGGCGCGCTGCCGCCGAGTCGAGTCCTCGAACAACCCGATGAGGCGACCACCGAGGGTGTGGACGCGTTTGTCGCCAAGGCCACGGCCGAGAAGCCCGAGAACCGATTCTCGACCGCCGAGGCGTTCATCGAGGCGCTCGCGACCTACATCGACGGGCGCGAGCTCCGCTCCGTCGACCTGCGGGCGCGGCCGCTGCTGCCGGAAGACGTGACGCGGCGCGTGCAAGCCCCGGCGGGGCTCCAGGACGACGACTCCGTCGACGTGCCCTTCGTGCCCGCGGCGGTTCGCGCCGGCGCCGTCAGCAACGCCCCCGAAAGTGAGGCCGAGCGCTCGTTCGTCGAGGAGCTCGGGGACGATGAATTCGAGGTCGAGCGCTCCATCGACGCGTCGGTCGACCGGTCCGTCGAGATCGCCGAGGAGTCCGTCGATCGACCGAAGGCGACCCCCGTGGGGCCCGCCTTCGGCGAGGCACCGGAGCTCCCCACGAAGCCGTGGGAGCCTGTCGTGCCGCGCACCGTGACGGCAGCGGCCCCCAGGCCCCCGTCGCCCACCGCCGCGGCCGCGAGCGGGCCCTGGTTCTTGCGCTCCAACGTCGGCTTCGTCGCCGCGGTCGTCGCCATCGTGCTCGCCATCGCGGGGGGCGCGTGGTTCCTGCGCGGTCGGCTCTCCCAGGAACGCAACGACGTTCCCGTGCGACAGCAGGTCGTGAAGGTCGGTGCCGAGGTCGCGCCGGCGACCTCACCCCCACCGGTCCGCGTGGCCGCGCAGCCGGTGACCACGCCCGCCCCGGCCAGCGCCGTGGTCGCGACGACGACACCGAAGGCGACGCCTTCCCCAGCGACGGCCCCGATCGCCGCTGTTGTTGCGCCGGCGCCGCGAACGGCCCCCAGCGCGCCGCCGACGCGCGCCGTCGCTTCGCCGCCCCCGACGGCTGCGCCTCCGGCTCCGCGGACCTCGCCGCCCACCGCCGCGCCCGTCGTGTCGAAGCCGCCGCCCTCCGCGGCGCCGGCCCCCGTGGTCGCGAAGCCGGCCGCGGCCACCAACGAGAAGACGAGCTGCCCGTCCGGAACCCTGCTCGTGGCGACCGGGAACTTCCCGAAAGGCTCGGTCAAGGGTCGCGACGTGATCGGTGCCGAAGCGGTCGCGATGGCACGGTCCGGTCAGGCGTACTGCATCGACGCCCACGAGTACCCGGGCAATGGGCGAACGCCGAAGGTGAACGTGACCTTCGACGGGGCCGCCGGGCTGTGCAAGGCGGCCGGCAAACGTCTCTGCGCCGACAGCGAGTGGCAGCGCGCCTGCGGCGGTGGTTTCCCCTACGGCAAGTCCTTCGATGCCGGGCGCTGCAACACCGAGGACGCCGACGGTGAGGCCCGGTCGTTGTCTGAAGCGGGTCGTTTTCCCCGGTGCCGCAGCGCCTTCGGGGCCTATGACATGAGCGGCAATGCCGCCGAGTGGACCTCCGACCAGACCGTACGCGGGGGGGACTACACCAGCGCCGACGACGACGCCGCGTGCGGGGCCGGCGGCAAGCGCGCCGCGGGCAGCGCGCGGCCCTCCATCGGGTTCCGCTGCTGCGCGGACCTGCCCTGATGGAAGAGCGGCGCCTCCTCCTGGTGGGGCGCGACCCCATGGAGCTGGCGTTTCTGAAGACCTCCCTCGAGCCGCGGGGCTACACCGTCGCGGTCGCGCAGCCGGGTGAGGGGGTCTGGGGCGCGCTCGAGGTCTTGCGGCCGCAGATCGTCGGCATCGACGTTCACCGCGGGCTCAACGATCCCCTCGAGGACCTGGTGCGCATCAAGGACATGCTGCCGGCGGACCTCTTCGTGCCGGTCTTTGCGCTCTACCCGGACAAGGTGCCCGCGGACATCATCCGGGGTTTCCAGCGGGGCGCGGACGACTTCGTGGTGCGTCCCTTCGAGCTCTTCGAGCTGATCCTTCGACTCGAGGTCCTGTGGCGCATGAAGATGCTCCAGGACCAGATCCTCGCGACCAACAAACGTCTGCACGCGCTGTCGATCACCGACGACCTGACGGGCCTGTGCAATCAGGGCGAGTTCAAGCGGCGCATGGCGCTCGAGCTCCGACGCGTCTCGCGCTTCAGCTTGCCGGTGGCCGTGATCTTTTTCGACTGCGACCGTTTCAAGCTGGTGAACGACACCTTCGGGCATGCGGTCGGCAGTCACGTTCTAAAGGAGATCGCGCGGATCCTCGTGGCGAACCTGCGCGACACGGACGTGCTGTGTCGGTACGGCGGCGACGAGTTCGTCATCGGCCTGCCGGGCTGCGACTTGGCGCGGGGCATCGAGACCGCCGAGCGCCTGCGAAATCTCGTGAAGATGAGCACGTTCCGGCTCGGCGCCGCCGAGGTCCGCTGCACATTGTCCATGGGGGTCGAGGCGTCCACGCCCGAGACTCCGTGGGACCTGGACACCATTCTCAAGCGCTCCGACAAGGCCCTGTACCTCGCGAAGGCGCAGGGGCGCGACCGCGTCTGCACGCCGGAGCCCGACGAAGTCAGCGAGGAGAACTCTCCATGATCGAGCGCTACGCGCGCCCGGAGCTTACGGCCCTCTGGGCGCCCGAGGCGCGCTACCAGGCTTGGCTCGAGGTCGAGCTTGCCGCGTGCGCGGCGATGGAGCGCCGCGGCACCGTGCCCGCGGGCACCGCCGAGCGGATTCGCGCCGCGGTCCGCCTCGATCCGGAGCGCATCGCCGAGATCGAGACGACCACGAAGCATGACGTGATCGCGTTCCTGACGCAGGTCGAGGAGTCGGTCGGCGAAGAGGCGCGCTGGCTGCACTTCGGCATGACCAGCTCCGACGTGCTCGACACGAGCTTCGCGATGCTCCTCACCCGTGCCGTCGACCTCATCCTGGTGGAGCTCGACGGGCTGCGTGCGGCCCTGCGCCGCAGAGCCTACGAGCACAAGGACACCCTCATCATCGGTCGGAGCCACGGCATGCATGCCGAGCCGACCACCTTCGGGCTCGTGCTCTCTTCTTTCTGGGACGAGCTCGCGCGTGGTCGACGCCGCCTCGAGCTGGCCCGGGCCCACATCGCCGTAGGGAAGCTGAGCGGCGCCGTCGGCACGTTCTCGAACGTGGATCCCGAGATCGAGGTCGAGGTGTGCCACGCGCTCGGGTTGGAGCCCGAGCGGGTCGCGAGCCAGGTCGTGCATCGAGACCGACACGCGGAGTACTTCACGGCCCTCGCCCTCGTGGGCACGACCGTCGAGCGCTTCGCCGTTCAGGTGCGGCACTGGCAGCGCAGCGAGGTGGGCGAGGCCGAGGAGGCGTTCTCGACGGGCCAGAAGGGCAGCTCGGCCATGCCCCACAAACGCAACCCGATTCTGTCCGAGAACCTGACGGGCCTCGCCCGCATGCTCCGCGGGTATGCGCACTCGGCGATGGAGAACGTGGCGCTGTGGCATGAGCGGGACATCAGCCACAGCAGCGTGGAGCGCATCATCGGGCCAGACGCCACGACGCTGCTCCACTTCATGCTCCGGCGCGCCACGCAGCTCGTCGACAACCTCGTGGTCTATCCCGAACGGATGCGCGAAAACTTCGCGCGCACGGGCTCCATCGTCTTCAGCCAGCGGCTCCTGTTGGAGCTGGCCCGCGCCGGGGTCGCCCGGCAAACGGCGTACGTGTGGGTGCAGCGCAACGCGATGCGCGCCCTCGCCGGCGAGGGGGACTTCGCGACGCTGGTCGGGGCCGATGCGGACATCGCCGGACATCTGGGCGCGGAGCTCGTGGCCCAGGTCTTCGACCCCGCGGCGCACCTCAAGCACGTCGACTACATCTTTCGGCGCGTCTTCGAGGCGCCGGACCCAGCACCCTAGAGGTGAGTCCATGTCCGAAGGTCTGAAGGGCGAGCTCCTCTACACGGGATCGGTCAAGAAGGTCTACGCCGCGCCGGGTCGTGACGACGCCGTCGTCTTCGAGTTCTCGGACCGGATCAGCGTCTTCGACAAACGCATCCCCAACGAGGTCCCGCACAAGGGCGAGGTGATCTGCCGCCTCGCCGCGTTCTGGTTCGAGCGGTGCCACGCGGCCGGCGTGTACACGCATTACCTCGAGACGCTCGGCCCCCGGACCCTCCTCGTGAAGAAGGTCGAGGTCGAACACGACTACGGGCGAATCACCCGCGCGCGGAACAGCCTGCTCGTGCCGTGCGAGTTCATCGTTCGGCACTACGCGGCGGGCTCGTACGTCGACCGCTTCAAGGGTCAGGGCGCCGTACCCGGACAGCCGCTCGTGCCGCCGTACTGTGAGACCAGCACCAAGGTCGAGAGGACCGACCGGCTGATCGACCGCGCGGAGGCTTTGGCGATCTCGAAGCTCACCGAGGCGGAACTCGACGCGATCTGGGCGTCCTGCCTGAAGGTGGACGCGCTCATCGAAGCCCAGGTCGGCGCCGGTGGGCTGCTCCACGCGGACGGCAAGAAGGAGTTCGGCCGGGACGCCGACGGGCGGCTGATGCTCGTGGACGTCCTCGGCACGCCCGACGAGGACCGCTGGTGGGACGCCGCGGCGTTCGCGCGGGGCGAGATCGTCGAGATCTCGAAAGAGTTCGTTCGCCAGCACTATCGCTCGACAGGCTACAAGGACGCGCTCTACGGTGCCCGCGCGGCCGGGACGGACGAGCCGGACATCCCGCCGATGCCGAGCGCGCTGGTCGAGCGCTGCACTGAACTCTACGTATCGCTCTTCGAGCGCATCACCGGGGAGAAGTTCCGATGAAGGGCCGAGTCATCGTCTCGTTGCGCACCGGGGTGCTCGACGTCGAAGGGAAGGCCATCGGGAAGGCCATCGAGTCCCTCGGCCTCGGGCCCATCGGGGACGTGCGTGTCGGGCGGGTCTTCGAGGTCGACCTGGGGGACGTGCCCCGCGAGGACGCCGAAGCGCGCTTGAAGGAGATGGCCCAGCGTCTCCTGGCGAACCCGGTCATGGAGACCTGGCGCGTCGAGCTCCTGGACCCGAGCCACGGGGCGCGATGATGCGCGTCGACGTCGTCTCGTTTCCGGGGAGCAACTGCGACGACGACTGCGTCCGGGTCGTGCGCGAGGTTCTGGGGGGTCACGCCCGCAAGGTGTGGCACACCGAGACCGCGCTGGACGCGCCGGACCTGGTGATCGTGCCCGGGGGCTTCAGCTTCGGTGACTACTTGCGGTGCGGCGCGATCGCGCGCTTCTCGCCGGTGCTGGAGGCGGTGCGTGCCTTCGCCCACGCCGGCGGGCCCGTCCTCGGGATCTGCAACGGCTTTCAGATTCTGACCGAGGCGGGGCTGCTCCCCGGGGCGCTGCGCCGCAACGTCGGCTTGTCTTTTGTGTGTCAGGACGTGCACTTGCGCGTCGACGGTCGCGAGACCCCCTTCACCCACGGCGTCACGGCCGGGCGGGTGCTGCGCGTGCCCATCGCCCACAACGAGGGCAACTACTTCGCCGACGACGAGACGCTGGACCGACTCGAGGGCGAGGGCCGCGTCGTTTTCCGATACTGCGACGTCGAAGGGCGCGTCGGCGGGGGCGCGAATCCGAATGGCGCCGCGCGCGACATCGCCGGCATCTGCAGTGAAGGGGGCAACGTCGTGGGGCTGATGCCACACCCCGAACGGTCGGCCGAGCCGTTGCTGGGCAACGAGGACGGTCGAGTGCTCTTCGACGCCGTGCGCACGTTCCTGGAGGCCCGGACATGAGCCCGACCCCGCAGCCGCCGTGGTCCGAAGAGGTCCTGAAACGACACGGGCTGACGCCCGACGAGTACCGTCGCCTCGAGGCCTCGATCGGTAGCGCGCCCACCTGGCCCGAGCTCGGTGTCTTCAGTGTCTTGTGGAGCGAGCATTGCTCGTACAAGTCGAGCCGCGTCCATCTCCGGCGCCTCCCGACGACGGGGCCCCAGGTCATTCTCGGGCCCGGTGAGAATGCCGGGGTCATCGACGCCGGGGACGGGCTGGCCGTCGTTTTCAAGATGGAGAGCCACAACCACCCGTCGTTCCTCGAGCCCGAGCAGGGCGCGGCCACGGGGGTCGGCGGGATCCTGCGCGACGTCTTCACCATGGGGGCGCGCCCCATCGCGCTGATGGACGCGCTGCGTTTCGGGCGCCCCGACGCGCCGCGGATGAGCTACCTGGTCAAAGGCGTGGTGCACGGCATCGGTCGCTACGGGAACTGCGTCGGTGTGCCGACCGTCGGCGGTGACGTGGCCTTCGACCCGAGCCACGACGGCAACATCCTCGTGAACGCGATGGCCGTCGGGGTCGCGCGGGCGGACCGCCTCTTCCTGGGCCGCGCCGAGGGTGTCGGCAACCCGGTCTTCTACGTGGGCAGCAAGACGGGCCGGGATGGCATCCACGGCGCGACCATGGCCTCTGAAGAATTCGGCTCGGACCTCGACCAGAAGCGACCGAACGTGCAGGTGGGCGATCCCTTCGTCGAGAAGCTGCTCATCGAGGCGTGCCTCGAGGTCATGCAGGAGGATCTGCTCGTCGGCATTCAGGACATGGGGGCCGCCGGCCTGACTTCGTCCTCGGCCGAGATGGCCGCCCGCGCCGGGGCTGGGCTCGAGCTCGCGCTCGACCGGGTGCCGATGCGCGAGACGGGCATGACCCCGTACGACCTCCTCCTGAGCGAGAGCCAGGAGCGCATGCTCATGGTGTGCAAGGTCGGCTGCGAGGCGCGGCTCATCGAGCTCGTGTCGAAGTGGGGCCTCGACGTGTGCGACGTGGGGCGCGTGACCGACACCGGGCGCTGGGTGTGTACCTGGCACGGCGAGGTCGTCGCCGACATCCCGGTCTCGGTCCTGGTCGACGACGCGCCGAAGTACGAGCGCCCCATGCGCGCCGCGACACCGCCCGCGGACCTCACCGAGACGGAGCGGCCTGGGGTCGGAGACCTGCGCGCCGCCCTGGAGCGTCTGCTGGCGAGGCCCACCATCGCGAGCAAACACTGGGTCTACCGTCAGTACGACCACATGGTACGCACCGGCACGGTGGTGCGTCCGGGGCAGGGAGACGCCGCGGTCGTGCGCCTCCCCGAGACGCCCAGAGGCATCGCGATCTCCGTCGGTTGCAATGGTCGCGCGTGCGCCCTGGATCCCTACCGCGGGGCGGCGATGGCGGTGGCCGAAGCGGCGCTGAACCTGGCGTGTGTCGGGGCGGTGCCGTCGGCGACGACGGACTGTCTGAACTTCGCGAGCCCCGAGCGGCCCGAGGTCATGTGGTCCTTCTCGCAGGCCATCGACGGGCTGGCCGATGCGTGCCGTGCGCTCGACACGCCGGTCGTCTCGGGCAACGTGAGCTTCTACAACGAGAAGGAAGGGCGCGGCATCAACCCCACGCCCATGGTCGGGCTCGTCGGGCTGATGGCCGAGGCCGCCCGGGCCCGCGGCTCGGCGTTCCTCGCCCCGCATCGCGCCGTGGTGCTGCTGGGCCCGGCCGCCATGGCCCTCGGGGGCTCGGAGTGGCTCGCGGCGAACGACGTGCCCTTGCGCGGGCCCCTGGCGCCCCTCGACCTGGGGCTGCACCGACGCGTGGTCGACACCCTGCTCGCGGCGCACGCGGCGGGACTGGTGGACAGCGCCCACGACGTCTCGGAGGGCGGTCTCGCCGTCGCACTCGCGGAGTGCACCTTCGAGCACGGCGTCGGGGCCGAGCTGACGCTCCCACCGGCAGCCGCGGTCGACGTGCAGCTCTTTGGCGAAGGGCCGAGCACCGTCCTCGTGTCCACGACGGACGCGGACGCGCTGGTCGCGGCGGCCCGAGCGGCCGAGGTGCCGGCTTTTGTCCTCGGGCTGACCGGAGGCGCGCGCCTGGTGCTTCGCGACGCCGGCAACCAGGTGCTCATCGACGCCCCCGTCGACGGTCTGCGTGAGGTTTGGAGCCAGGGCTTCGAGGCGGTGCTGAAATGAGCGACGACGACCATTTTCGAGATGCGTGCGGCGTCTTCGGCATCTTCGGCCATGACGCCGCGGCCAACCTGACCTACCTGGGCTTGCACGCCCTGCAGCACCGCGGTCAGGAGAGCGCCGGCATCACCACGACGGACGGCACGATCCTCCGCACGCACCGCGCCGAAGGGCTCGTCCAGGACGTCTTCACGGCCGCCGTGCTCGCGAAGCTGCCGGGTCGGAGCGCCATCGGGCACGTGCGGTACTCCACGGCGGGGGGCAGCGGGCTCAGGAACGCCCAGCCGATCATGGTGCGGTACGGCGGCGGCATGATCGCCGTCGCCCACAACGGCAACCTGACGAACGCGGCGACGCTGCGCTCGCGGCTCGAGGCCGAGGGCAGCATCTTTCAGGGCACGACGGACACCGAGGTCATCGTCCACCTGATGGCGCGTTCGCGGGCGACGACCGCCGAGGCGCGCCTCGTGGACGCGCTGCGGTCCGTGGAGGGCGCGTTCTCGCTGACGGTCCTGACGGAGGACAAAGTCATCGGCGTTCGAGACCCGTGGGGTGTTCGGCCGCTCGTTCTGGGGCGTGTCGGCGACGCGTGGGCGCTCGCCAGTGAGACCTGTGCGTTTTCGCTCATCGACGCGACCCTCGAGCGCGAGGTCATGCCGGGCGAAATGGTCGTCATCGACCACACCGGGGTGACCTCGCGGCGCTACCTGCCCGACGTCGAACGTAAGGCCTGCATCTTCGAGCACGTCTATTTCGCGCGACCGGACTCGAAGGTCTTCGGGCGCGGGGTCTACTCCGTTCGACGCGCGCTCGGTCGGCGACTGGCCATCGAGGCGCCCATCGAGGCCGACGTGGTCATCGCGGTGCCCGACAGTGGTGTGCCCGCCGCCATCGGTTATGCCGAGGCGTCGAAGATCCCGTACGGCATCGGGCTCGTGCGCTCGCACTACGTCGGGCGCACCTTCATCGAGCCTGCCCAGGCGATTCGACATTTCGGTGTGAAGCTCAAGCTCGCCCCGGTCGAGGAGGTCATCGCCGGTCAACGGGTCGTGGTGGTGGACGACTCGTTGGTGCGCGGCACGACGAGCCGCAAGATCATCGCGATGTTGCGGGCCTCTGGCGCGAAGGAGGTCCACCTCCGCATCTCGTCGCCCCCCATCACCCACTCTTGCTTCTACGGCATCGACACCCCCTCGAAGTCGGAGCTCGTGGCCTCGCGCATGAGCGTGCCCGAGATTGGTCAGATGCTGGGGTGCGACTCGGTCGCGTTCCTCTCCGAGGCCGGCCTGCTCGAGGCCGCCCGGGACGATGCGGGCGGCTTCTGCGACGCGTGTTTCACGGGGCGCTACGCGATTCCGCTGGTTGATCCGGTGGAGGTCTAGGCGTCTGCTGTGGTCGCCGCTCTCGAGCGAACGCCTCGAGACCGGCGGTGTCCTTCAGCGCCGTCAACGCGGCCTCGATGCGCGCGTGGTCTTCGTTCGAGTCCCGAGCGGCGCCGGCCTGCGCCGCGCGGGCGTGCTCCAGGGCGAGCTGCGGTCGGCCGAGCTTGAGCGCGGCGTCTGCGAGCGTGCGGTGGTGCACCGGGCGCAGACGCAGGATGCCCCCGGAGACGTCGAAGAGGTCGAGGGCCGGATCCAACATCGCGCGGAGCGAGGGTGTGCCTGCCTTCGGACGCGGCGCCTTGCCCTGCAGGTGAGCCGACAGCATGCCCCGTGCGGTCTCCAAAGCGCGCAGCGTCGAGTCCAGGTCACGAGAGGTCGGTTCACCCGCCAGCGCCTGGAGCCCCGTCCGCAGGGCCACGCCCGCGGGGGGCAGCGGCGGTCGCTCAGTGCCCGGCGCGGCGCGCGCGGCGCCCACCAGGAGCATCAGTCCGAGGACGAGTTGCACCGCGCGCACACCACGACCATAGCATCGTCGGGCGTGGGTGCGGCAGAGTCACGGGGATGAAAGCCTCCACGCGCGCACTCCTCGTCGTGGTTCTGACCCTCGGGTGTGCGCGCGGTGCCCTCGCCAGCGAGCTCGTGTCCATCACGCTGGAGGGCAGCGCCGCGACGGCCGTGGGGTGGCATTGGCGTGTCTTTCGACGCGGCGCGACCTGGGTCGCCGAGCGCAGCGTCGACCATGGGGCGGCGTACGGGCGCCGCGACGTCGTTGGCCTCATGCCCGACGCGGAGGCCGAGGCGCTCAAGGCGTTGCTGGACCGCTCGGGCGCGTTCGGGCTGCGCGATGCCGACGGCGGCGGGCAAAGCGCGGGCCGGGCGACCTGGCGTGTGCGTGTGACCGACGGCACGAAGACCCGACAGTTCACGGTCCACGCGCCGGAACAGCTGCCCGACCGCACCTACGACACCCTGATTCGCAGTGTTTGCGCGGTGGTCGAGGGCGCGACGCCGGTCCTGCCCTTCCGTGACCTGCAGGCGCCCCTCGAACGTTCCGGTTGGCTCCACCTCGAGGCGCCGGCGGGCGCGCTCATTCGCATCGATGGCGTCGGACTGCACGAGCGGACCCCCATCGAAGGTCTGCGTGTCGAAGCCGGCGCACACACCGTCGACGTCGAGTACGGTGACGGGCGTCCGGCGGGGGTCTACCCCGTAGAGATCGAACGTGGCAAGACGACGGTCCTCAGGGTCCGGGAACCCTGACCAGGAGAGGGGATGTCCGAAGCGTTGGAGTGGGTGGAGCGGGCGCGGCGCTCCAGGGATGCCGCGGAGGCGGAGCGATTCGCGCTGACCGCCCTGGTGCTCGAGCCGGACCTCGGGGCGGTCTACGCCTTGCGGGGGCGGCTCGCGGTCGGACGGGGGGACGCGCTCGCAGCGGCGTTCCAGTACCGCGTGGCCTACGCGCGCGGGGACCGGAGCGAGGAGACACGCACGACACTCGCGGTTTGTCTCCATCGGGTCGGACAGGCCGAGCTCGCGGAGCGCGTGCGCGAGGGTGCGACGCACGAGGTCGACGGTGACCTCGAGGCCTTCGGCAGCCTGGTCGAGCAGCTGTCGACGCCCATTCGCCAGGTGCTCGCCGCGCCCCTTCCGCCGCGCGGCGCGCCGGCGCTGATGCCCGGCGAGCGCCTTCCGTCTCAGGGACCCCCGCCCGCGCAAGAGGTGAAGGTCATACGCACCCAAGGCGTCGCCCACGCGACGACGGAGACCCCCAGAACGGCGAGCGCCCCGGAGCGCCCGAGCAGCGCGCCGCCGACACCTTCCCCGCCCACACCTGCGGCCGCGCCCCCGCCTGCGCCTGCGCCCCCGCCTGCGCCCGCGCCCACGCCTGCGCCCGCCCGCGGGCGTCGGCTGCCCGACTGGGTCGAGCTCGTCGAGCGTGCCCCGATGCAGGACGTCGACGTCGGCTCGGACCACGCGGATTGGATCTCGACTGGTGTCGAGCAGGTTCGGCCCCTGCATGTGAGCGACGGCTTGGCGATCGACCTGGCGGACGATGCCGTGCCGCTCGAGGTCGCGCGGGACCCCGGCTTGCCCTCGGTCGCGTTCCGTTCGCCCATCACCGGACGTGTCATCCGACCCGAGGAGATCCAACATCAACGCGCGCAGGGTCGAATGCCCGAGGTCGAGCGGGGCCCCGACCTGCTCGAGCAGCGTGAGCGTTTCCTCGACTTCATCCCCCGGGGCGAGGTGCTCTTCGCCCTCGAGCTGCCCGGGCCCGTCATGACGGCCGTCGGCGCGGCGCCGCGACCTCTGTGCCGGTTGATGTACTTCGGCGGCTCGGAGCGCGAGCTCGTTTTCCTGGACGCGGAGCGACCCGACGCGGCGCCCGTGCGCCTACCGACGAGTCAGGTCACACGCATGGACGTCGTCAACGACGACCAGCAGGTCTCTTTTGTCCTCGGGGACCAACGTCAGTTGCATCTCGACCTTCGGGGACTCGCGCGTCTCCACGCGCCCTCCGTTCGACAGCTCGTGCAGCGCCTCGAGCGCATCTGGGACTCGGACGGCGGCTGAGAGGGTCAGCCACCGTCGGGGCCCGCGAGATTGCGCCCCGGAATGAGCGGCCCTTATCATCGCGCGCATTCGAGCGAGGCCCGCTTCCCGCGGCCGCTCGGGAGGAGTGTCTCCGGTGTGGCCTCAGGCGACCAGACGATCGGGCTTCGCGCTGCGCCTCGAGCAGGGGCAGGGGCGGCTCGTGCTCACGGAGCGCCCGGTCGGAGACCTCGTCGTCGTGGAGCAGCTCCAGGTCGCGCTGCGGCACGTACCGAATCGGCTCGACCTCTCGCAGGGGGTCGAGCGGTTCCGCCATCAGTTCGGTGTGCTCGAACAGTTCGCGTTCACCATCGATGAGGTCACGCTCGGTCAGCTCCTGCGCGGTCCCGCGGCGTCCTCCGGGCTCGCCGAGCTCGAGGTTCGAATCGCGGACGGCGACGTGCTCGTCGCCGGCGAGTTGCAAGACGGCGTGCCGTTCATGGCGCGCGCGCGCATCGAGCCCGCCAGCCTTGCCGGCGAGCGCGCGGTGCTCGTCAGCGTCTACGAGCTGCGGACCTACGGCGTGGCGCGGTTGGCGGGCCCCGAAATCGCCACGGCGCTGTTGGGCCTGGCAGGACTCGGGACGCGTCTCGCCGGTCCGACGTGCGCGATCTTCGACCCCATCGACCTGGGGCTGACCGAGGTCTGCGCCGGGCTCGGCTGGAAGCTCCCCGACCGTCGCGAGAGTCGACTCGTCGAGGCTCGAGCGGACGCGGGTCGCATCCGCGTTCAGGCCTCGCGAAGTGAGCCGGCGCGGCCGGGCCTGCGCCCCGTCGTGGAGGCCGGACGCGCGCCGGAGGTCGCCTTGCGGTACCGGCGTTTCCTGGCCGACTACGAGGCGAAAACGCTCTATGCCGCCCTCGAGGCGGAGATTGCCGCTGGCCGCATCGACCGGGCCGCCGCGGCCTACGAGCGCCAACTCGAGCTGCATCCGGACCACCCTTTCCTGGTCGCACGTTTGCTTCAGCTCTGGACCGTCCGCGCCGAGACGCGCGCCGATGCCCTCGCCCTCGCGCGGTCGCACCTGGAGCGGTGGCCCGACGACCTCGACGCGCTCGTCGCGTTGGGCAATGTGCAATGGGCCCAGGGGAGCCCGACCACGGCCGCGGAGACCTGGCGCCGAGTCGCTCGGATCGCCGAGGCGCACGGCGATGTGGTCGAGGCGGCGCAAGCCTACTGCGGCGTGGCGCGCGTGCTCGCGCCGAAGGAGCCCGCCGCTGCGGTCGAGGCCCTGGAGCGTGCGCTGGCGCTGCGTCGGCGCCTCCCCGGCGCTCTGCGCGCGCTCGCCTCGCTCCATGAACGCGCGGGCAACCTCGTCGGTGCCATCCAGGCGCGCGAACGGCTCCTGGCCGGTGAAGAGGATGCGGCCCGACGTGCGGCGCTGTGCTTCGAGCTCGGCACGCTGACCCTACGGGGCCGCCACGATGCGGAGGCGGCCATCGGCTGGTACGAGCGCACGCTCGAGC
This sequence comes from Bradymonadia bacterium, assembly GCA_049318805.1. Taxonomy (GTDB): domain Bacteria; phylum Myxococcota_A; class Bradymonadia; order UBA7976; family UBA1532; genus CANLBD01. Next base: position 8,944 of record JBMOFP010000053.1, on the reverse strand, counting down.
TGGCCCCCGAGGACGTCGACGCGTGGACCGGGCTCGCCGACGCTCAGACCGAAGCGGGGCGTGTGCTGCCCGCCCTTCGGAGCCTCGACCGCGCGGCGCAGATCCTTCAGATGCGCGGCGACCAGAGCAGAGCGGCCCAGGTCCACGTGCGGCTCGGTGACCTCTGGCGGGACCTCCCAGAGGGCGGGGCGTCCACCGCGGGGCTTCGATACCGGCAGGCGCTGCTCCTCTCGCCGGGCCTCCACGGGGCGCTGCTGGGCCTGGCGGAGACCGCGTCCCGGGAAGGGGACCACCGTCGAGCGCGCGCGCACCTCGAGGACGTCCTGCGCGCACCTGAGGTCGACGCCGAGGAGCGCGCCGAAGTGCATTTGCGTCTCGGGCGGCTCTTCGCGGGGCCGCTGGAAGACGCGGGTCATGCGGCCCTCCACTTCCAGCGGGCGCTCGAGGGGGGCGCCGAGCAGACGGAGCGGGCGCTGGTCGAGCTCGAGCGCCTCTTTCGAGGGCTCCGACGCTGGGACGATTTGGCGCGGACCCTGGAGCATGCCGCCTCGAAGGCCGAACGCCCCGAGGTGCAAGCCGAGCGCCTGGGGCGGCTCGCGACGGTCGTCAGTACCCACCTCGGCGATACGCGGCGCGGTCTGGAGCTCCAGCGGCGCGCGGTCGCGCTGTCTCCGAGAGACCCGGCGTTGCTGGACGGGCTGCTCGGGCTCCTCCGGGTGGCCGGCGAGCCCGCGGCCCTGGTGTCGGCTCTCGAGCATCGCGTCCAGCTCCCCGGCGAGCCCGCCGAGGTCGCGCGGTGGCACGCGGAGCGTGGTCTGTTACTGCGCGAGCGACTCAATGACGCCGACGCGGCGGCGAGCGCCTTCGCCCTGGCGTTGGGGTGTGACCCGGCCTCGACGATGGCCCTGGAGGGCCTGGCCGACATCTACCGCGAGCGAGAGCGCTTCGCCGAGCTGGCGCCTTTGCTCAGTCGCCGAGCGCACCTCGCGACGGACCCGAACATCGCGGTGCCGCTCTGGCTGGAGCTCGCGCGACTGCAGTTGGGGCCCCTCCAGCGACCGGAGGGCGCCCGCGAGAGCCTCGAACGTGTCGTCGAGGTCGCGCCGGAGGACACCGAGGCGCTGCGAGGGCTCGCGACCTTGCACGCCGCGGCCGGCCGATTCGCGCCCGCGGAGCGCCTGATGCGCACCCTCCTCGGGGTGTACGAGCGCGAGGGCTTCGACGAACCCGCGGGGGCCTTCTACGCGACCTTCGCCGAGTTGCTCGCGGCGCAGCGGCGGGACGCCGAGGCGCTGGACATGGCCACCCGGGCACGCGACGCGGACCCCGACCGGGTCGCGACCTACGAGTCCGCCCAGGACATGCTGCTGCGCCGGGGCGAGGTCGAGTCCATCGTGACCTTCTTCCTCGCTGGACTCGAAAGGGTGCGGCGCACCGAGACCGTCGTCTTCCTCACGCGGCGGGCCGGGCGGCTGCTGTGGCGAGAGCTCCGTCGCCCCGATGAAGCCGCCCCGCTCCTCGATCGTGTCCTGCGTGAACGCCCCGAGGACGCGGACGCGCTCCGCCTCCGCGTCGAGGTCGCGACGGCGCTGGCCGACTGGCCGCGGGTCGCCGAGGCGCTGCGGTCTCAGCTCGACAAGGCGAGCGCGGCGGAGCGCCCGGACGTCCTCGTACGGCTCGCGGAGCTCGCGCTGGGAGTGTTGGAGCGCACGGACGAGGGCGTCGCGTTGCTCAGGGCGGCGCTGCAGTCGAAGCCCGGGCATCGGCCGGCGGAGGAGCGCCTCTTCGACCACGGGGTGAAGGCCGGTTTGCCCTCGCTGGTCGCGGAGATCGGTCAACTGTGGCTGGAGGGCGGTACGCTCGAGCCGAAGTCGGCCTGGGCGCTGGCCGAAGCCAGCGTCCACCCGGAGTCCGGACTGACGTCGAGCGCGCGGTCGTCGCTGCTCCAGCGCCTGCACACGCAGGTTGCGGTGGAGTCGCGGGGCGCGGTGGCGCGGATGCGCTTCGAAGTGTCTCTCGCGAGCGGAGCTCTGGACGACGCTCAGGACGCGCTCGCGGCCTGGCGTCCGGACGCGACGGTGGCCGAGCGCCGGTCGGCACACGCTGCGCTCGCTCGAGCACTCGACGCCGCGGGCGACACGACGAGAGCGTCCGAACACTGGCGCGGGGTCCTCGAGTGCGACCCCGAGGACCCCGAGGCGATCGCCGCGCTGCGCCCCGCGGAGCCTACGGCCGTCGAGCCGGCCGATGCGGTGAGCCCCGCGGAGCCTGAACCCATCGCCACGCCCGAGCCCGTGTCCGCGGCCGCGCCGGCTGCGGCGCTCGAGCCGGCGGCGACGCGCGAGGCCGTTGCGGCCCAAGTGCCTGCCGCCGCGCTGCCCGAGCCCGCAGCCGCACCCCGCTCGGCCGACCTACGCGACGCTGCCGCGGCGCGCGAGGTCGTCGCCGCGCCGGAGCCTGCCGCTGGCCTCGACCTCGAGCCCACCCCGGCGTACGAGACGATCGAGGCCTCGGAGGACCCGCTCGCCCTCTCCGAGCGCGCCCTCCGGGCCGCCGTAGACGCCGCGGAAGGGGCCGCCCAGTCCGCCGACGCGCTGGTGGCCCTCGGGGAGTTCCTTCGCGACGACCGACAGGAGCTCGAGGCCGCGTTGGACGTCTTCGAGGAGGCGCTTTTCCACGCCGAACCCGGCTCGTCCGCGTGGCGTCTGGCCGAAGAGGCCCTCGAAGAGGTGCACGCGGCGCGCAACGACTGGGACCGGCTGCTCGCCCTGTACGACCTGCGTCTCCGGCACAGCGTGGGCGACCCTACGGAACTCAATGTGCTGCGGGCCTCCGTGCTGCGCCGGTGCGACCGGATCGACGACGCGATCGTCGCCGCGGAAGCGGGGCTGCCCGACGAGCGCGCGCGCGACGTCTTGGTGTCGTTGCTCGGACAAGCCCGGCGTCCGCTCGAGGCGGCGCGCCGGCTCACGGAGGACCTCGTCTCCCTGCGCCCGGACGAGGCGGCCCATCGGCATTGGCGCGCCGCGGGGCTGCTCATGGTCGCGGCGCCCGCCCAGGCGCTCGTGCACTTCCAGTCGGCTGCGGCGGGCTTGAAGGACGCGGCTTTGGCCGACGAGTGGCTGGGCCATGCCCGCGAGGTGGCCGAGCCGCGGGCGCTGGTCGCCGCGCTCACCTACCGCGCCGAGTGTCACGGGACGACCGGAGGCGACGCCGTCCGCCGGTCTCGCCTCCTCTTCGAGGCGGCCGGGGTGCTGCTGGAGCCCGTCGAGGACCCGCGCGGCGCGCGGCGCCTCTTGGAACGCGCCCTGGAGGCGTGGCCGGACAACGTGGACGCGTTGGAGCGACTCGCGACGGCGCTGGAGCTCCTCGGGGACGACGACGCGCTCGCGGAGACCCTGACCCGACAGATCGCGGCCGCCGTGCCCGGCCCGTGGCGGGGTCGTCTCGCGGCGCGGCTGGCCGACGTGCACGGTCGGGTTCGGGGGGACCGCGTCGCGGCCGAGGCCGCGGCCCAACAAGCGGCCGTCGACCTCGAAGGCACGGCCGACGTGGAGGCGTTGGCGCTGTGGCTGACACCGGCCCCCGCCGCCCCTGCCCACGGCCCGCTCGCGCCGGAGACGACGTCCAGCGAGGGCGCGCTCCCCGCCGAGCTCACGCCGTCGGCGTCCACGTCCACGCTGTCCGCGCCGCGCGGGGGGTCGCCGGGCGCGTTGCCGCCCCTGCCGACCCCGGTCGACGCGGTGACGCGCCACGAGCGCACCTTGACGGGCCCGACGGCCTCCGTTTCGGAGCGGGTCCAGGCATGGCGCTCCTTGCTCGAGCTGCGGACCCGTGTGCCGGACCTGCAGCGTTTGCTGGGACTGCTCGACCGGCGGGTCGCGGAGAGCACGGACGGCCCCGAGCGCGCGGTCCTCAAGGCGCTGGGCGGTGAACTCTGGCGCGCGCGTCTCGGCAACGTCGAGCGCGCGCGGCAGCACTTCGAGGCCGCGCTCGAGTTCGACGCGAGCGCACCCCGCGCCCACTTCGGTCTCGGCCTGCTCGCGCTGGACCGGTCCGAGCTTGCCCTCGCCGTCGACCACCTGCACATCGCGCTCGAGAATCAGGCGCCGCGCGGTGGGGGGCTCCTGACCGAGGAGGAGATGGCCGCGTTCCATCGACTTCGACGCGCGCTCGGCAGCCTCGACCGCGGCCTCGAGCTCGTCTCCGTGGCCGGGGCGATCCTCGAGCGCAACCCGGGATGTCGCCCCGCGCTGGACGCCTACGACCAGGCGCTGAGCCAAACCGAGCGCCTGCCCGAAGTGGTCGAGGCCTACGAGCGCGCGCTCGTCGGAGACGACGCTCGTCGAAACGCCCGCTTGTGGCGGCGGCTCGCGGAGCTGCTGGTTCGGCACGACGCACCGGCCCGGGCGGTGAACGCCCTCGGGGAGGCACTGCGGCTCAGTCCCGACGACGCGCACACCCGGGTCAGCATCCTCCGCCTGGCCTTCCAGGTCGGCGACCGGGTCGCGTTCCGACAACATGCGTCGGTGCTGATCCTCATGCCTCCGGAGCGTTGGGTCCAGACCGCAGAGGACGCCCCGTCGTACCTGAGGAGCCCCGAGGCCCTCGCCGCCGCCATCGAGCGTTGAGACGGTCGACTCGTTGACCGTCCTTCGGGTGCGTGTTATCGCGCATTCCAAACCACGGGCGGAGGCCAGCATGAAGACCCATATCCTCGTCTCGATGTTTACGGCGGGCCTCGCGATGACGGCCTGCGGCGGTCGGCAGAGCACCCTGACCCAGGACGCGCCCGTCCTCGAGAAGAAGGGCGACGCTTCGGCGCAGATCGCCGAGGGCGCGGGCCACTTCGCGAAGCGCGAGGACAAGGCCGAGGTGCTGCTCGCGATCAAGGCCTGGGAGGCGGCCGAGCAGGTTGATCCCACGAACGCCGAGATCCCGCTCAAGCTCACCTACGCGTACTACTTCCTCGCCAACGCCCACATCATCTGGGAAGACGACGAAGACAGCCTGAAGGCGGCCTACGACAAGGGCGTCATCTACGGCGAGAAGGCGATCCGGCTCACGACGCCCGCGTTCGCGGAGTCGATCAAGAACGGCAAGACCTGGGAGGCGTCCATTCCGCTGGTGCAGAAGGAGGGCATGGCCGCTCTGTACTGGTACGCCACGAACCTCGGCCGGTGGGCGACCCTCGATGGCATCACGACCCTGCTCTCGCTGAAGGACCGTGTCTTCGCGATCATGGAGCACTGTCTGAAGCTCGACGAGACATTCTTCCACGGTGCGCCGCACCGCTACTTCGGCGTGGCCTACACCAAGGTGCCGTTCCCGAGCGGTGACCTGCCGCGGTCGCGCAAGGCTTTCGAGCGCGCGGTCGAGCTCGATGGCAAGTACGCGGACACGCGCGTGCTCTTTGCCGAGACCTACGCGGTGAAAGCCGGCGACACCGAGCTCTTCAAGAAGCTCCTGGACGAGACCCTGGCGCTGCCCGACGACGTCTACCCCGACCTCGTTCCCGAGACGAAGAACTCCAAGCGCAAGGCGAAGAAGCTGCTCGGCGACGTGGGCGACCTCTTCTGATCAGGGCGTCGTCGCTGGGGGGGCGACGGACGCTGGCTCTTCGTCGTCCCAGGCCCCCATCGCCTTGCGGGTCAGGTCCTTCATGTTCGTGGCCGGGGCGGCGTCCGGTTTCGGGCCGGCATCGGCCTCGTCATCCCAGGCCCCCATACTCTTCGCCGTGAGGTCGGCCATGTTGGTGGCCGCGCTCGGCGTCGTCGGCGGCGCTTCGTCGGGCGTGCCGTCCGCGGTCTCGGTCGGCTCCGCGTCCTCGAAGTGGGGCGCACGGCCAAACGGGAAGTGCTCCACCATGGGTTGGCCGCGCTTCACGTTGATGACCGCCTTGGACAGGGTCGGCACGTACATGAGGATGAGGAGCGCGACGCAGGTCAAGCCCAGGGTGGGGAGGACCGCGCGCGTCACCTGACCGAACGGCTTTCGGAACACGGCCGAAGCGACGAAGAGGTTCGTGGCGACGGGCGGCATCAGGTACCCGATCTCCATGTTCACCACGAACACCAGGGCGAAGTGCAGCGGGTCGAGCCCGAAGACCTGCGTCGCGATGGGCGCGAGCATCGGGGCGAAGAGCAGCGTGCAGCTGATGGAGTCCATCAGGGCGCCGACGACGATGAGGAAGACGTTCACGAAGAGCAGGAAGCCGACAGGGCCGAGCTCCCAGTCCTTGATCCAGCCGATGAGGCGACCCTGGATTTCCACCTCGGTCAGGAACGCGTTGAGGCTGAAGGTCAGCACGATGACCAGGATCAACGTGCCGATGAGGATCGCTTGCTCCGTCAGGGCTTCGCGCAGGCGCTTGAAGTCGAGCTGCCGATAGATGAAGCCCGTGACGGCCAGCGCGTACACGGTCGCGGCGGCCCCCGCCTCGCTGGGGGTGAAGAAGCCCGAGTAGATGCCGCCGAGCACGAGGATCGGGAGCGCCAACGCCCACGCGCCGTCCTTCAGCGCGCGTCCAAAGGCGACCGCGGAGAACGGGCTGCTGGAGCTCGGGACACCTCGACCGACCCAGATCGAGTAGCCGGCGAGGAGACCGCCCACAAAAAGTGCCGGCACGAGTCCAGCGACGAAGAGGTCCTCGGGCGTGACGGGGGACGCGCCACTCACCGCGAGGGCGTAGAAGAGCATCGAGATCGAGGGCGGCACGAGACAGCCCAGCGAACCCGCCGTGGTCACGAGCCCGAGCCCGAAGTTCTCGGGGTAGTTCGCCTTCGTCATGGCCGGGTACATGATCGACCCCACCGCGATCAGCGTGACGGGTGAAGACCCGGAGATCGACGCGAAGAACATGCAGGCCGCGATGCTCGCGACCCCGAGACCGCCGGGGAGCCAGCACAGGCCAGTCCGCGCGACGTCCACGAGCCGGTGCGCAATGCCCCCCGAGGTCATGATCGCGCCGGAGGCCATGAAGAGCGGAATCGCGGCGAACTCCGGCTTGTCCAGCAGGCTCTCCATGCTTTGCACCAACACGGTGAGCTTCGAGAGGTCACCGTAGTCGGGCAGAAAGAGCATGAAGCAGAGGGCGGTCGCGCCGCCCATGATGACAAAGAGCGGCGCGCCGAGCGCAACCAGCAACACCATCACCGCGATGAAGATCGGTGTCACTCGGCACCTCGAATCTGGCCGAGGAAGCGAAGCGCCATCACCCCGAGCGCGTAGGGGAAGACCAGGTAGATCGTCCACAACGGGATGTCCGTGCCGAGCACGACGCCCGTGAGCGAGCTCTGCTGCCAGGTCTCACGGTGGGCCTCGACGGACATCACCGAGAGCAGCAGCAAGAAGAGGACGAAGCCGGCGGTCACGGCGAGGGACACGCCTTTGACTTTGGGGGCCCAGGCCTTGGGCCAGATGCGGTCGGCGATCTCGAGCGCGAGGTGGCGCTTCTCGTAGGTCGCCACGGAGGCGCCGATGAGGCCGATCCACAGCACGCAGATCAAAGAGTATTTGATCGCCTCGATCATGCCGTTCGGCAGCACGATCAGGACCGCTTTCACGAAGAGCGCGAGACCCAGAACGAGTGCGGCCGAGATCGGCAGGGCCTGCCGCAGCGTCCATCGGCGCCCTCTCGGCTCGTCCGGGGACTCACCTTCGGGGCGAGGTTTCTCGACGCTCAGCGTGGCTGCGAGACAGACCAGCCAGCCGAGCACGAGGTTCACGATCAGAGAGCCGGTCCCGTGCATCCAGGCCGGATCGACCTGGATCCCGAGCTCGCCGAAGAACGTGATGAGCCAGCCCGAGAACTTCCCTTCATGACGAGAGAAGGTGCGGTGGACGAGGTTGACGCTCATCACCGTGACCATCACGAGGAAAAGCATCCACGCGATGGCCTTCTCCACCCGATAGACGGCCGCGTCGATCTTCTGGAGCGTAGACACCGCGCTACTTGCCGCCGCGCAGCGCCGAGAGCCGAGCCTCGACCTTGTCCAGGAGCCCCGACGTCACGGCCCCTTGCTTCTTCCGCAGAATCGCACGCACACCCCGGGTCTTGTTTTCGAAGACGTCTCGCTCGGCCTCCGAGAGCTGCACGATCTGAACACCTTCGTTCTGCACGATCTTCAGGAGGTCGGGGCCGATGGAGCGGACCGCGGCGCGGCCCTTGGCCTGAAGCGTTCGACCCTCGTCGATGACGATCTTCTGGAGGTCCGGCGGCAGGCCGTCGAACCACGCCTTGTTGAAGGTGATGATCGCGGGCTGATAGATGTGGTTCGAGATCGTGTAGTACTTGACCTTCTTGTACCAGTTCGCCGCGACTGCGTAGAGCGTCGCCTGGTCGAAGCCATCGACCGTGCCGGCCTGCAAGGCGGACGGGACCTCGGTCGTGGGGATGGGCACCGGGGACGCGCCCAGGGCCTTCCAGGTCTCGAGGTGGACCAGGGACTCCTGGGAGCGGACCTTCATGCCCTCCAGGTCGGCCGGCGAGCGGACGGCCTTGGGGCTCGAGCCGATCTGCCGGAACCCGTTCTCGCCCCAGAATCCGAGCACGAGCCCGTACTGTTGGAAGATCTCGTCCATCGCGGGCGTGATGACCTCGTCGATGACCGTGTCCGCCTCTTTCTCCGTGCGGAACAGGAACGGCAGCTCGACGACATTGAGCTCCGGGACCTGCGACGCCAGGGCGCCCGTGGACGCGCCGACCGCTTGAATCTGGCCGCGCTTGCACTTCAGTGCCGCTTCGTTCTCGTCCCCGAGTGTGCCGCCGAGAAAGACCTTCACGTCGATTCGGCCCTGGGACTTGGCTTCCACGCCCTTTTGGTAGCGCTTCAGCAGCTCGGACCAGGGGGTCTGGTCGGGCGCGACCGTCGCGAGTTTCATCGTGAACTCGACGGGCAGCGAGGCGGGCGCGCTCGGCGGGGGCGTCTGGGCCCAGGCGCCG
>JBMOFP010000052.1:0-34524 GCA_049318805.1 Bradymonadia bacterium | reverse complement strand
TTCGGTGCGGTGCCCGAGAACTTCGCGCCCGAAGGGGAGGCCCAGGTGTCCATCGCGCGCTGGGTTGCCCGGGGCGTCGCCGCGGTGCACGGCACCACGGACGAGCCTCTCAACGGCTGTTTCCCGGACCGCGCGCTCGTGCTCGACTGGCGGGACGGCGCGACCCTGGCCGAGGCCTATCACGGCCGCCTCCCCTTCGTTTACTGGCACAACGCCGTGCTCGGCGATCCGCTCGCGGCGCCGTTCGCGCTCAGGCCCGAGGTGACGATGACCGCGACGCCCAGCGGGGGCGGGGTGCGCGTTCGCCTTCAGGTCGAGGATCCGCGGGATCGGGGCGCGCCGACACTCCGCTTGCTGCTCGATGGGCGCCCGCTCGAAGCGCCTCAGACACTTCCGCTCGAGCTTTGCTTCGAGGCCAACGGCGCGCCTCGGTCGCTGCTCGCGGTCGCCCGCGCTGCCGGCAATGCCACACGGCTGGGTCGGTGGCGCTCCGCGGGCTGGTCGACCCTCGAGGTGCCGGGCGCGCTCGCGGAGCCCAGCCTCTGCGTAGAGCCGGATGCCGCACCGCCCGAGGACGCGCGTACGCCGGTGGACGCGGCGTTGCCCGAGGACGCTGCTGTACCCGTCGACGCCGACTCACCGGTCGATGTGGCGATTCCGGCGGACGCGGCGCCGCCCGAAGAAGACCTCGGCCCGCGGGACGCGGCGCCGCCGCAGGACGCGACCCCCACTGCGAACCCGGAGTCCAAGGGCGGCGGGTGTGGCGTCGGCTCCGTGCGGGGAGGTGCCGCCGCGCCCTGGGCCGGCGTCGTTCTCGCGCTCGCGGCCGGAACCTGGACCCGACGGCGTCGTCGCCTCAGGGGGTAGGGGAGGCGGGCATGCAGACCTCGGCGGAGCGGGCCTGGGCGGTGCTCGAGCCGATGTAGCGCTCCGCGGAGGCGTCCAGCGTCTCCGGCAGGTCCGCGCAGTGTCCGTTGGCGCTGGTCGCCTGCGGCACGCAGATGCCGGTGGGCACCGTTTGGAGAGGGTCCTGGACGCAGAAGGTGGCGGCCTTGCCGCTCTGGTCCGGGCAGTAGCCCTCGCACGGAATCGTGCAGAAGCCGGCCGCGTGGCACTTGCCGGCCTCGTTCCAGATGGAGAAGCCGCAGTCCCCATCGGTCACGCACACATCGCCGATGAACTTCGTCACCACCGGCGGCGCCGTCGTGCCGTTCAGGCGCGGAAAGGTCGAGGTGTCGTCCAGCGAGGTGAAGGTGAAGCCCTCGCTCACGAGCTGCGCGAGGAGCCCGTCGAGGGTGGCGGCGGTGTAGCCGTGGATGTCGTGGAACAGCAGTACGCCGCCCTGGGTCGAGCGGACCTGGCTCATGACGTAGCCAGCCATGTCGCGCCGAAACGCGCTGTCCACGTAGCGGAACGTGCGCGGTGCGCAGTAGCCGTCGTTCTTCGCGTAGCACCAGTCGGCGCTGTCGATGTGCCAGCCGGTGATGGTGAGCCCGCGGCTGCGGACGGCTTCGGCCGTCGCGCAAGTCGAGCTGCCGTAGGGGAACCGGAAGTAGTTCGTCTCTTCCCCGGCGGCGTCGATGATCGCCTGCGTCCGGTCGATCTGGCGGCCGACCTCGGTGCGGCTCACCTCGGCCAGGTTCTCGTGGGACCAGGTGTGGTTCGCGACGATGAAGTCCGGGTCGGCCACCATCTCCTGCAGGAGGGCCTGCTCGGCCTCGCCGCGCGCCTTGGAGCCGTTGATGAAGAACGCGGCGGGCGCACCGTACTTGCGCAAGGTCTCGATGATGAGCGGCGTCGTCTCGGGGTTCGGGCCGTCGTCGAAGGTGAGCGCGATGCGCTTGCCGAAGCCGTTCCGGTCGGGGACACGCACGCCCGAGCAGTTGGAGCCGTCCTGCTTGGCGTCGTCCTTCTCCAGGTAGGCCTGCTCGAAGGCCGAGGTCTCGGTGGCTTCGTCGTGGGTGTGGTCGGATTCAGCGTCCGCGCAACCTGCGACCGCGAAGGCCGCGGCGATGAGAGAGACGAACGGGTGGAGCACGGTGGCGCGCAGGGTCTTCATCGATGGGCTCCCAAGCAGGTGGACGTCCGTGTGCCCGACCGCTTAGCAAGGGACATGCCCGCGCGCGTCGGCGTGTACGCTCGCCAGGGAGCGCGCCGACGTGGCGCCTGCGCACCGGGCGTGCGAGCATGCTCGGGTGAGTCGAACGCACGCGGGGAACTACAAGCTCGAGGCGCGTGTCGCTCAGGGCGGCATGGGTGAGGTCTGGCGTGCCCGGCACCCGATTCTCGACCGCGACGTGGCGGTGAAGCTGCTGCGCGGCGACCTCGGTGGCCGCGAGGAGGTGCGGGACAGTTTCCTGCGCGAGGTGCAGGTTCTCAGCCGTTTGCGGAGCCCGCAGACCGTCCAGGTACTGGACGCGGGGGTGACGGAGGACGGACTTCCTTTCCTCGTCACGGAGTTTCTGTTGGGGGAGGACCTGCGCCAGCGCATCGACCGCGTCGGCGCGATCCCTTGGACGGAGGCGGTGCCGTTCGCCCTCGACGTGCTTCGCTCCCTGGCCGAGGCCCACGCGATCGGGCTCGTTCACCGAGACATCAAGCCCGCCAACGTCTTCATCCAGAACCTTCCGGGCGGGCAGATCGCCGTCAAGGTCCTCGACTTCGGAGTCGCGAAGATCCTCAGTCAGGCCGAGGGTGTGGAAGAGACGCTCGTCGGCTTCGGCATCAAGGGCTCGCCGCGGTACATGGCCCCCGAGCAGATTCGCGGGGTCGACGTCTCGGCGCGCACGGACCTGTACGCCGTGGGCGGCCTGCTCTACCAGATGCTCTCGGGCACCGCGGTCTTCGAAGGGGCGACGCGCGACGACCTGCTCATCGCGCACTTGCACGACGTACCGATTTCGCTCGCGGAGCGGTGCCCGCTCTACGCGGTGCCCGAAGCGCTGGACGCCCTGATACTCCGGTGCCTGTCGAAGTCGCCCGCGGAGCGGCCCGCGTCGGCCGAAGCCCTGATACGGTCGCTCCAAGCGCTCATGGGTGTGCCCGATGCCGACGCACTGAACGGCCTCGGTGTCGTCGTGTCCCAGCAGACGCTGGAGATACCCTCGCCCTTCTCGTTCGACGAGGCGCCGGCGACGTCCCCGAATGCCGCGAACGAAGAGGCTCCGGCAAACTGGCTGGAGTCCCGCGGGGATGCGCTGGCCGCCGTCAACTCGCCGTCCACGCTGGAGCTCGACGAGAGCCGGCGCCGTCACGCGCGGGCCACGGCGCCCACGGAACCGCCGCGCACGGCCCGGGAAAAGGCGCCGAGCGTCGCCCCGGACGCCGTCGGGAGTGAGCTGGAGCTCGCCTCGGACCCGCGGACCGTGGCCGAGGCGCAGCGTCGCTCGTTCGCCTTCGAAGCGCAGCGGGTTCGGCGCCGGCAGGCGAGGGCGTCCGCCGATGGGACGTGGCGGACCGTGCTCCTTCTGGTGGGGATCGCGGCGGCCGGCGGCCTCGTGTTCTGGCTCACGCGTGCGCCGGAGCGGCACGTGCCCGCCCCGCCCGTGGGGCTGCCTCAACCCGAGGCTCCGGTCTCGAGGGTGCGCCCGCCCGTGGCGGCGACCCTGCCGACACGCATCGAGGACATTCCGGCCTTCGCGAAGCGGACCATCGGTACCCCGACCACGGCGGATCGGCTCCCCTCCGCGACACTCGCGGTCCAGTCCGGCACGGCGACGTTTCAGCGCGTCGACACCGGCGAACGGATCTGTGTGGACGCCGTCGAGTGCCCGGTGCCCATCGAGGTCGCCGTGCGGGTTTTTCGACCCGGAGGCGCATCGATTCTGGTGCCCGGCGTATCGATGGAGCGCGCGAAACTCGGCCCGGTCGACGTCGAGCTGCGCTGAACCCGGTCGAGAGGAGGACGACGTTGGGCGACTACGAGCTCGTTCACACCATTCGTTTCGAGTCGGCGCGCCGACTCCCGAAAGTCCCGGAAGGACATCCCTGCGGTCGCTTGTACGGGCTGGCCTTCTACCTCGACATCCACGTCGTCGGTGACCTGACCGGAGACTCCGGCTGGGTCGTCGACTTCGGTGAGATCGAGGCGGTGTTCCGTCCGCTCCGAGACCAGATCGACCACAACTACCTCAACGATCTGCCCGGTCTCGAGAACCCCACGAGCGAGGTCCTCGTGACCTGGCTGTGGGCGCGGGCGGCGCCACGCATTCCCGGGCTCGTCCAGCTCGTGCTGCGCGAAAACGACGTCTCCAAGGTCATCTACCGCGGGCCGGGCGGCGGGCGTCGGCACTGGCGGACCGAGTAGCCGGCAGCGTCTGGCCTGGTAATTGCTAGCGCGGCGCGCGTCCGGCCCGCATGGGCCCAGACACTCCGGGCCCGCGGGACCGACGAGGAGCGGCCGTGAAACTGACCAGGATGCATCACTCCTTCCTTCTCGCGCTGGCCGCCACGGCCGTCGCGGCGTGCAGCGAAGAGGCCTCGAAGAACGAGGCCGTCCTCTTCCCCGACGTGGGGGTCCGTCCGGACGGCACGGCCGCCTGCACGACGGACCTCTCCTGTGGAGACGGCAAGGTCTGCGTCGGCGGCGCCTGCCGGCCGGGTCAGTGCAACGAAGACCGCATGTGCCCGGTCGGCCAGACCTGCAACTTCACCACGTACATCTGCTCCGGGTCGGACCCCATGGAGTTGCCCTGCGCGGACGACGCCGCCTGTGAGGGGCGCGGGTACTGCATCGAGGGCGAGTGTCGCAACGTGGATTGTCGGGTGGACGATCACTGCGACCCCGGGGAGACCTGCACCGCGCAGAATCGCTGTATCGCCCGGATCGCGGAGTGTGTGGACGGCGACGGCGACGGTTACGGCCAGGGCTGTGACCTCGGCGCCGACTGCGACGACGGGAACCGCGACGCCAACGCGGGTGTCACGGAGAACGGCGACACCCTGTGCGACGACGGCGTCGACAACGACTGCCGCGGTGGTGACACGGTCTGCGGCGAGGTCGACGGCGACGGCGACGGCGTGACCGACAAGGCCGGGGACTGCGACGACGGCAACGCGAACGTCAACCCGAACGTCAACGAAACACCCTACAACGGCGTGGACGACGACTGCGACGCCGACACGCGCGATGCCGACGTGGACGGAGACGGCTACGAGGCGACCGAGGTCGGCGGTGAGGACTGCAACGACCGCGCGCCGCACATCAACCCCGAGGCCCGCGACGTGGCGGGCAACATGGTCGACGAGGACTGCGACGGCATGGACCGCGTGGCGTCGGGCGAGGACGGCGACGGCGACGGGGTCTCCGAGGCCGACGGCGACTGCAACGACCAGAACGAGGCCGTCCGTCCCGGCGCCGCCGAGGTGCCTTACAACGGGATCGACGACGATTGCGCCGTCGAGACGCGCGACAACGACCTCGACGCGGACGGCTTCCAGCATCCGCAGGACTGCGACGACAACAACGCCGCGGTGAACCCGAACGCCGACGAGGTCGGCTACAACGGCCTGGACGACGACTGCAACGCCGAGACCCCCGATGGCGACGCCGACGGCGACGGATTCCCCGGCGGCCCCGGGGGCACCGACTGCAACGACGACGCGGCGGCGGTGAATCCGATGGCCGCGGAGGTGCCGTACAACGGCGCCGACGACGACTGCAACCCGGCCACCCGTGAGGACGACCTCGACAGCGATGGTGTGCTCCGCGCCGAGGACTGCGCCGACGACGACGCCGAGGTCAACCCGAACGTGGTCGAGAACTTCTCGGTCAACTGCGACGACGGCGTCGACAACGACTGCCGAGGCGGCGACGTGGCCTGCAACGAGGACGTGGCCGACGCCGACGGCGACGGCGTCGAGGACGCGCTCGATTGCGCGCCGAACGACGCGAACATCCCCGGGCCGGCCGAGATCGTGAACAACGGCGTCGACGACGATTGTGACCCCGCCACACCCGACGGGTGCGAGGACGACGCCTTTGACCGCGCTTCGCCCAACGGCGCTTTCGAGAGCGCGACGGGCGTGGAGGACGGCAATACGCTCGGCGTGCAGTACGCGAACCTCGTGGTCTGCTCCGCCGACGAGGACTGGTACGAGATCGACCTGGTCGTGGGCGACGGCCTCGAGGTCGACCTCGCCTTCGAGCACGACGATGGAGACATCGACGTCGGGCTCTTCAAGCTCGCCGAGGATGGCACGACGACGTTCGTCGACGGCAGCACCGGAGTCGGGGACACCGAGACTGTCTATGAGCGCCGCGCGTCGCGGGCGACGACTTACTTCGTCCGCGTCTACGGCTTCGACCAGCGCCGGAACACCTATTCCATGACGCTCAACGTCTTCTCGCAGTGTACCGACGACCTCGAGGGCGTCGGTGCGGAGCACAGCGATACGCGCGACTCGGCAGCGTCGCTCCCGGCGGCCGGGGAGTCTCGCCAGGTGTGCGACTACGACGACGACTGGTACACGTTCCAGGTCGACGCGCGCCGCAACGTCCGCATCGACGTGCTCTTCACGGACGCCGACGGCGACGTGGACGTCGAGCTCTTCCGCGACGACTCGCCCGTGGCCGTCGCGCGCAGCGTGAGCTCCGACGACGACGAGGTCATCGAGCAGATGCTCGAGCGGGGTCGCTACACGGTGCGCGTCTTCGGATTCGCCGGCGCGAAGAATCGGTACCGGGTCTTCGTGACGAGCGGACAGACCGCGACGCTGCGCGAGCGGATGCCGGGCGCCGACGTCGCCATCCCCGACTTCGCGAACGGCGCGCCGGGTGTCGCCGAGGTCGACCTCCTCTTCGACGCGCCCCAAGGGGCGATCGTGCGCAGCCTCGTCATTCGGGACCTCGACATCGACCACGCGTGGCTCCGTGACCTGCGCGTCGTCGCCCAGTGGGACGGCGAGGACGTCGTGACCCTGTGGAACCGCGACGGCGACGACTCCGGCGACGACGGCGGTCTGGACGACGACTTCCTCCCGTTCACCGGGGGCGACATCAACTTCGACAACCGCCGCTACTTCGAGTTCGCCGGGCGCGCGGCGCTGGGGATCTTCACGCTGCGCGTCGAGGACCTCGGTGGCCGCGACGTCGGCACGATCACCGACCTCGACGTCGAGATCGAGTACCTGGTGCCCTGAGCTCCAGTGGCCGCCGCACACAGCTTCACGCTCGTCCTCCCCGCCACGGACGAGGCGCGTTTGCGACGCTTCTTCGTCGAGCGCGGCTTCGAGGCCCGAGAGGTCCCGCATGCCTTCTGGCAGGTGCGTGGCCCGGGGTGTGTGGCGACCTTCTACCACTCGGGCAAGTGCCTCCTCCAGGGGCCTGAAGCCGACGTCTGGCGAGGGCTTCTGGGGGACGAGGCGCCCGACGCACGCCCTTTCCACGCCGCCCTCCAACTGCATCCGCGACCGGCGCCGAGCCTCTGGATCGGGACGGACGAGACGGGCAAAGGCGACTACCTCGGACCCCTCGTGGTGGCGGGGGCGGTGGTCCGCCGCGAAGACCTCGAGACCCTCGCCGCGCTCGGCGTGGCCGACAGCAAGGCGCTCTCGGACGACCGCATCGGCGAGCTCGTGCCGGGGCTGAGCGCTCTGTTGACGCACGAGGTGCTGGTGATCATGCCGCCGAAGTACAACGCCCTGTACGCGAAGTTCGGGAACCTCAATCGTCTCCTCGCGTGGGCCCACGGCCGAGTCATCGAGAATCTGCTCGAACGCGCGCCCGCGGAGTGGGTGCTCGTCGACAAGTTCATGGAGACCGAGCCGTTCCGACGCGCTCTCGGGGAGCGGGGTCGCGCTGCGTCCCTCACGCTGAGGACCAAGGCGGAGTCGGACCCGGCAGTCGCGGCCGCCAGCGTACTCGCCCGCGCGGCGTTCGTGCGGGCGCTCGGGGGACTGTCCCGAAAGTTCGGTGTCCCTCTCCGACCCGGGGCGGGCGCGCCGACGCTCGCCGCGGGGCGGGCCTTCCTGGAGCAGCATGGCCCCGAGGCCCTGGGCGAGGTCGCGAAGCTGCACTTCGCCACGACCCAGCAGATCGGCGCTCGCTGAGGGCCGCCGCGCGTCGGCGCCTCGAACTGCCGTCGATCGTGGCCCGCTCTTTGCTGCACGCGGTCGCCATGGAGACTCGAACCGCCTTGAATCTCTTCGCGCTCGCGCTCCTCTTCACCGTCTCGGGCTGCGGCAGCGCCCAGGATGAGCCCGCGGCCGACCCGCGAGACGCCGACTGTCTCGCCGCTGTCGAGCATGTCCGTGCGTGTTTTCCCGAGGCCCTGGTGACCGCGCCGGCCACGTGTGACGCCGCCTCGGCCGCGACCCTGCGCGGCCTCGACTGCGAGACACTCGCCGCGGGCGACGGCAAGGCGGATTCGAGCTGGACCTGCCTCTGGGCCCCGTGGCTCTGCGCCAGCGGAACGGGCGGGACCAGCGGCGGCGGGTCAGGAACGCGCCTCGAGATCGCCGCGGAGCTCTGCGGTCAAGGGCTCTTCGACGGGGACTGCCCCTACGTGCAGAGCCTGCCGTGCACCGAGGTCGTCGTGAAGCGGGCCGGGGCCGAGCTCGACCGGGGCTACACGAGCCTCGGCGGACGCCGAACGGTCGAAGAGGCCGAAGACGGCGCGTACGAGGTGCAGCTCCTCGATCGTCGCGGTCGCGTCGTCGCCTCCACTGAGGTCGAGGTCGCCGGGGAGACCGTGTGGGCCCGCCTCACCGTGCCCGCCGGCACCGAGGCGCGCACGCAGGCGTGTGCGCGTGTCTCCTTCGACGTCGCCGTGACCGACCAGGCGCCGAGCGTCGAGACGGAGTGGTCGTGGATCGCGACCTTCACCCACGCGGATGGCCGCACCGACCTGAGCCGTCCGTTCTTCGTTCATGCCGAGGCCAGCGGCACCGGCGGTCACGCGCTTCGACTGGCCGTGCTCGAGGTCTACCCGGGGACACACACGCTGTCGATGCAGCGGGTCGAGATCCCCTCGTCGGCGCGGAAGAACAACCCGGACTACGAGGCGCTGCTGCGGCGTTACGCGGCCGAGGCCGAGCCCGTGGTCTTCGAGGTCGAGCTGAACAAGTCGGAGGTGCCCGAGGGGGCCGAGCTCGCCATCGAGGTCGCGGACCCGCTCGCCCCTTGACCGGAGCGTCGTCGGGTCACCCGCCGAAGAGATAGCCCAGGGCGACGCCACCGACCAACGCCAGGGCGAGGCCGAGGGCCCAGATGCGCCAGGGGGTCGAGACCGAGGGCGGCGCTGCCGGGCGGGTCAGGCTCGTGGGGAGCGGCGGCAGGCCCGAGGGCGCGGCGCCGGACGCAGCCGGGAGGGGTCCCGGCGGTCGGAGCCGAGGCAACGCGGCGGGGAGCGACGCGGCATCCGCCCGCGTCTGGGCGGCGATGGCCGCTTGCTCGGCCGCGAGCGCGACGGCCGGCGACACGGCCTCGGCGCGCGTCGCGGACTCTTCGTCGAGGACGGCGGCGTCGAGCCCGGGGCTCGGGAGGGCCCGCGTGGGCGCGTCCTCGTCGAAGTCGACGGGCACGGCCTGCTCGGGCGCGGTGAAGCTGTCGGTGGGCGCGACCGACTCGGTCGTGTGCCCCTCGTCGAGCGCGAGCAGCACCGTCGGCACGCTGATGCCCGGGTCCTCGGGTGGGGTCGCGGGGAGGGGGGTCGTGCGGTTCAGGGCCGGCACGATCGCCGCGCGGCCCCGCATGGCGCGGAGCCTCTCCAGCACGGCCGCGGCATCCCGAGGACGCAGGTCCGGGTCTTTGCGGAGCAAGTCGTCCACCAGCTCGGCCAGCGGCGCTCGCGCCGGAAGCGGCAGCGCGGGCGGAGACTGCGTGCGGTGGGCCGCCTGGTACCGCTGCACGACCTGGTGTTCGTCGGCGTCCGAGAAGTCGAAGGGCGGGTGTCCCGTGAGCAGGAAGTGCAGCAAACACCCGAGCGCGTAGAGGTCGGTGCGCGGGTCCGCGCGGCCCTCCCACTGCTCTGGCGCCATGTAGCGTGGGGTGCCCAAGACCTGAGTCCCGGCCGCGCCGGTGTCGTTCACCCGGGCGATCCCGAAGTCCAGGATCTTGACCAGGTCGTCGTCCCCGAACTGGGGCACGAGCATGACGTTCTCGGGCTTCACGTCCCGATGCACGAGCCCGCGCTGGTGGGCCTCGCCCAGGCCCTTCACGATCTGCTCGGCGACGACGACCGCTTGCTCTGGACCGAGGGGTCCACGGCGCTCGACGCGCTCCGCGAGGGTCTCGCCGGCGACGAACTCCATCGCCAGGAAGGGGAGCCCCGTGGGGGTCTCGCCGCGGTCGATGACACGGACGCAGTGCGCGCTCTCGAGGCGGCCCGCGTTCTGGGCCTCGACCAGGAAGCGTCGGATCGCGCTCGGTTGCTCGGCGAGCGAGGGGTGCAGGACCTTGAGCGCGATGGTGGCGCCGGTGCGCAGGTGGAGCGCGCGGTACACGGTGCCCATGGAGCCCGATCCTACGCGCGCCTGGACCTCGAACTTCGACTCGAGGGTCTGGCCGACGAGGGGGTCGACGACGGCGCGCGCGAGCAGCTCGTCGGGCCGCACCGTCGGTTGCCCGTCGCGCGGGCAACGCGCGTCCAGCGTCTGCGTATCGCAGACCGGGCAAACGCGGACTCGACTCGCGGCATCCGTGAGTGTCATGGCGCGGGCACGCGGCGGACCTCGAAGAGTTTCGGCCAGAGCTTGCCGGTGACGTACAGACGGCCATTGGCCGGGTCGTACGCGATCCCGTTGAGCACGTCCGTCTCCGGACGCCGCTCCGATGCAGGCAGCAGGCCGACGAGATCAATCCACGCCGTGACGTGGCCGGTCGCCGGGTCGATGACCGCGATGCGATCGGTCATCCAGACGTTCGCGAGCAGCTCGCCCTCGACCCACTCGAGCTCGTTGAGCTTGGCGACCGGGCGACCCTCGGACCGCACCTCGAGCGTGCGCACGGTCTCGAGGGTGGTCGGGTCGAGAAACCGGAGGGTCGCCGTGCCGTCGCTTTGGATGAGGTGCGTTCCGTCGTGGGTGAGGCCCCACCCTTCACCGCTGTAGCGCCACTCGCGGACGGGCTCGAAGGTCTCGGCGTCCCAGACGAAGCCCTTGCCGTTCTGCCAGGAGAGCTGGAACAGCCGACCGTCGAAGCGCGCGAGCCCTTCGGCGAAGACCTCGGTGGGGAGCGCGCGTTGCCGCAGCACGCGCCCGGTGCTGAGCTCGACCTTGCGCAGCGTCGACCGACCGTTGAGCCCCGTGCTCTCGAAGAGGTGACCGCCATGGAAGACGAGGCCCTGCGTGAAGGCGCCCGGATCGTGGGGGAGCGACCGCACGACCTCCACGCGCTCACGCCGCGGCACCGGCAGGCTCGCGGAGGGCGGTGGTGTGGTCGAGGCGGGCCGGGTGGGCGTCGTCGGCGGCGAGACCGACCGCGCGGCGTCGGCGCGCGCGTGCCCGTCGCCGCCGTCGCACCCGACGCCGACGAGAGCGATCAGCGGCAAGGTGCGGCGCATCATCGTCTCGCCGTTTCTCAATCAACGACCTTTCGTCGTCAAGGAACGCGGCTACAATCGGCCGCCGTGCGCGCTCCGGACACCTCCCTGGTCGGCTCGTTGGGGCGCACCGTCGGTCGCGCGGTCGACTTCGCGCGCTTGACCGTCGAGCGCCGCGTCCCGGAGTCCCTGACGGACCGCATCGACCTGCTGAAGGCGGAGCTCCAGGGTCGACCCACGGACGACTTCGGGTGGGACCCGGAGGCGATCAAGCCGGTCGCGCCGCTCCTGTATTGGATGTATCGCGAGTACTTCCGTGTGCACGCCACCGGGCTCGATGAGCTGCCCCGCGGACGCGTGCTCTTCGTCGCGAACCACAGCGGACAGGTGCCGCTGGACGGCATGATGATCGGGTGCGCGCTGCTCTTCGAGGCGCAGCCCCCGCGCGCGGTCCGCTCCATGGTCGAGCGTTGGGTACCGACACTCCCGTTCGTGAGCACCTTCTTCTCTCGGCTGGGTCAGGTGCTGGGCACACCAGAGAACTGCCGCACGCTGCTCGACCAGGAGCACCCGATCCTCGTTTTTCCGGAGGGTGTGCGCGGCATCAACAAGACCTACGACAAGGCCTACGAGCTCCAGGCTTTCGGGCACGGCTTCATGCGCCTCGCACTCGAGACTCGGACCCCCATCGTGCCCGTCGGGGTCGTGGGGGCCGAGGAGCAATACCCCGCGCTGTGGAACGCGAAGCCGCTCGCGCGGGCGCTCGGCGTGCCGGCCATCCCCATCACGCCGCTCTTCCCGTTGCTGGGACCGCTGGGCCTGCTCCCGCTGCCGGTGAAGTACCACATCGCGTTTGGCCGCCCGATGTGGTTCGAGGGCGATCCGAACGACGAGGACCAGGGCCTCGCCGACAAGGTCGCGGTCGTGCGCGAGGCCATCGACGCCCTTCTGCAAGCGGGGCTCGAGTCCCGCGAGCACGTGTTCTGGTGAGGGGCGGCGCCATGCGCATCGCGGTCACGGGCATCACCGGGCGCTTCGGGCGCCTGCTCGCGCAGCGGCTGCACCGCGCCCACACGGTCGTCGGCATCGATCGGCGGCCGTGGACGACGCGCCCGGCGGACGTCGAGATGCACCAGGTCGACATCCGTCGTCAGCGTTGCGAGGACATCTTTCGCGCGGGTCGTTTCGACGCCGTCGTGCACCTCAACGTGATGCACGATCCGCGGGCGAGCAGCGAGGAGCACCACACGTTCAACATCCGCGGCACCACGCGTGTGATGGACTACTGCGTGCGGCATCGGATTCCGAAGTTCATCCTGTTGAGCAGCGCCAACGTCTACGGCCCGCGGCCGGAGAACCCGCAGTTTCTGACCGAGGACGCCCCGCTCATGGGCGGCACACGCTTCGGTGAGATCCGCGACCTGATCGCCCTCGACATGTGCGGCCAGAGCTTCTTCTGGAAGCACCCCGAGGTGGAGACGGTCATCCTGCGCCCTGTGCACATCGTGGGCGCGGTGCGAAACGCGCCGAGCAACTACCTGCGCCTCGAAACAATCCCGCGCCTCGCCGGCTTCGATCCGATGGTGCAGATCATCCACGAGGCCGATGTCGTGGGCGCGATCGAGGCGGCGCTGGAGCCCGAGGTCCGAGGGGTGTTCAACGTCGCGGGCTGCGAGCCCGTGCCGCTGACGACGCTGCTGCACATGACCGGCGCCGACCTGCTCAACTTCCCGCACTTTCTCGCGGAGCCGGTGCTGGAGCGCCTCTGGAAGCTCCGGCTGACGAGTTTCCCCGCGCCCGAGGTCGACCACCTGCGCTACGTGTGCATGGTGGACGATACGCCGTTCCGAGAGCGCGCCGGGTACACGCCGGCCCATGACCTCGACCGCACCATGGCGCACCTGCGTTTGACGCGGCACGCCGAGCTGCGCTGAGTCGATGGCGGCGCGACCTTGGCCGCTGCTCGTTCTGCTCCTACCGACGCCCGCTTGTCTGTTGGACGAGACGACGTGCGCCGAGGGCTTCGAGCGCTCCGGCGACGAGTGCGTTGCGGCCGCGGCTCGAGACGCCCGTAGGGTCGACGTGGGTCCGACGGACGCCGTCGCGGATGCCCTGGGGCGCCTCGACGGCGACGTCATCGACGCGGGCAGTGACGGCGCGACGCCCGATCCCTGGGCCGGGACCCTCTCTGTGCTCGTGCTCGACCGGACGCCTGTCGAAGCGCTCGGTCGTGCGCCGTTGACCCCAGGGTGCGACGTGGACGCGGTCGCGCTCGAGACGTCCCTCGGGGAGCCGCTGAGCTTTGGCGCCGTAGTCCTCGACGCGGAGGTCTTCGACCCCTTTGGGCAGGGCATCGCGCTGGAGCCCACGGCCGCGATCGGCCCCCCTGAGCGTGTCCTCGACCCCGCGAGGTTCGTCTCGCTCGGCGGGGGCGGCGCCTACGTGCTCCTGGGCCTGGAGTCGGTGCGCGCGCCGCGCCGTGGGGATCGGGTGCGGGTGTACGAGCTCGCCGAGGACGACCCGGTGTCCGATGCGCTGGACCAGTGCGCGCTGTGGGCCTGCCCCGGCGCGGTCGCGGACCTCGCGACGTGTCGTTTCATCGCCGACCGCACCGACGAGACACCCGCCCCCCTGGAGTAGCGGCGCCCTTCGCCTCAGCGCTTGCCCGACGCCGCCAACGCGTCCTGGAATCTGCGGATCTGGATCGGAAAGTACGGATCCTTCGGGTCGAGCTTCGCGGCCGTGGTCTCGGCCTCGAGGGCGCCCTGGGTGTCGCCCGTCGCATGCAGCAGCTCGGCGAGGGTGTCCCAGAGGCCGGCGTTGTTGGGCGCCCGCTTCAGGCCCGCGCGGGCGACCTCGATGCCCCACGCGCGCTCGAAGCCCTCGCGGAAGCAGAACCACGCGACGCTGTTGGCCACGTCGGCCTTCGGGTCCGGCTTCGCGAGGAGCGCATCGAGCCGCTGCCGAGCGAGCAGCGGCTCGCCTTGCTTCACCGCGACGCGGGCCATCGCCATGGGCACACGGCCGACGACGGGCGCATCCGGGAAGCGCTTCACGAGGTCCTCGAGCAGCGCGCGCGACCGCGCGACATCGGTGCCGAGCCGCAGATACCCCGAGGTGGCGAGCTCGAAGAGCGTGCGCGGGGCCTCGCCGAGCGCGCCCTTCGGATCGAGCGCGAGCACCCGGTCGGTCTGGCTCTGGGCCCGCTCGAGGTTCCCGCGGATCGCGTTGCGTCGGGCCACGTCGGCCAGCTTCACGACGTCGTCCGGAGTCTTGAGGAGCTCGGCCTCGAGGGCCGCGAGCGTGCCCTTGCCGGAGCGAAGGTCGGCGAGCGCCTTCACGAGGTCCGGCGCTTCGAGGAAGCCCATGATGCGGTCGACCTCCGCGCCCTGCGCGTCGAGCAGGAGCAGGGTCGGGAAGCCGACGACGTGGTAGCGCTCGACGAGCGCTTTGCCGGCGGGCTGGTCGGCGTCGATCCTCACGGCGACGAGGTCACGGGTCGCTTGTCCCACCTCGGGGCGAACGAAGACCTCGCGATCGAGCTGCTGACAGGGTCCGCACCAGGTCGCCCACACGTCGACGAGCACGTGGGTCTTCTGCGCTCGTGCTTGCTCGAGGGCAGCCTCGAGGGTCAGGGGACGCCAGGCGACCTCGGCGTGGGCGGGTGACGCCACGAGGGCCAAGAAAAATGCGACGACGAAGGCGGAGCGGAGCATGGGTCCCAGTCTCGTCGTTCGAGACCGTCCGTTCAATGGCACTTCAGTTGTTCACATTTCCACGCCTGAGCTACGCTGACACGCTGGACTCGCCGTCAAGGCGCTGGCTGAAAGACTCGGGGGGGATGATGCAGACGACCGGGGCACGAGGGTTGTGGGTGCGCATGGGCGTTCTCGGGTGTGCGCTGCTCCTGGGCGCGTGCGGCGGCGGAGGCGGCTCCTCCGACGGCGCAGACGCCGGGGGCGGCTCTGCGGAGCCCTTCGGCAACGTGGGCGGCGAGAACGGGGGCGGGACCGACCCGGCCGGAGGGCCAGGCGGCGCCGTCGAGGACCCGCTGGCGTGTGGTGTCGCGGGGGACGCGGACTGTCCCGAGGGCTTCTACTGCGTGATCCCCGCGGACAGCCTGCAGGGCCGCTGCGAGCGCGGCTGTCGCCAGTCGCCGAACTCGTGCAACCCGCCCTACGAGTGCAACGACGACCACGAGTGTGTCTTCGAGCAGCGGTGTGAAGAGGACCTGGACTGCGGCCCCGACCTGTGGTGCGACGCGGGGGCCTGCGTGCCCGGCTGCAAGCTGTCGGACCCGGATCTGTGCCCAACGACCCCGGAGGGACGCATCCAGGCCTGCGATGGGGCCACACGGACGTGTGTGCCGGTCGTCGTTTGCTGCGCGGACAACGGGGACTGCTCGCAGACGCTGCCGGGGGGCTGCGCGGGAGAGACGCTGGACGGCGTGACCTCGTGCTTCAACCCGAACCCGTGCATCAACCGCTGCGAGAGCGACGACGACTGCGAGGACGACGCGTACTGCGATCCGATGGGCTACTGCGCCCTCGGTTGCCGGCCCGACGACGCCCGCGCGTGCCCTCCGGGGCAGACCTGCAATCCGGACACCCACACGTGCATCTTCCGTTCTTGTCAGATCGACGATGACTGCCCGGCCGCCCAGTTCTGCTCCGAGAACGAGGAGTGTGTCATCGGTTGCCGCCAGAACCCCGACAACTGCGCTCAGGGCAGCTTCTGCCAGGACAACCGCCAGTGTGGGGACGGCTGCGAGGTGGACGCCGACTGTGTCGGCCGCAACGGGCCCGGGTGGTACTGCGCGGAGTCGGCTTGCCAGCGCCCGTGCATGCGCGACGCCGATTGTGCCGAAGACGCGCTTTGCAACCTCGACACCCAGCGATGTGAGCTGGGCTGCCGCGACGACCGGCTCGAGGACAACGACGCGCTCGCCGAGGCCACCCCGCTCGTTTTCGTCAACGGCACACGGTACGACTCCGCGGGGCAGGCCCTCCGGGGCTGTGACCAGGACCCGGACTTCTACGCCTTCGAGGTGCCCGAGGCGGGCTGGACCGTCACGATTCACGTGGAGTACACCCGCGCGAACGGGGACATCGACGCCCGCCTTTACGACCCCTCGCGGCAGGTCGTGGCGCTCGGTGAGCATGACGACGACGACGAGGACCTCGTTTTCCCGCGGGCCAACGGCATCGTCGCACCGTCGGGCACCTACGTGCTCGAGGTCTACGCCCGGGGCTTCGACCGCAACGACTATGCGCTGACGATCGAGCTCACGCCCCCGGGCGGCTGTGTCCCGGACGCCTCGGAGGCCGGCGGTGGGGACGACGCGGCGATCTCCGCGACGCCGCTGCCTTTGCCCGATCTGCAATCCGAGTTCAGCGTCGAGGGCCGGACGCTCTGCCCCGCCGACGAGGACTGGTTCCAGTTCCGCATGGGCGAGCGAGATGGGCTCTCGGTCCAGCTCGACGTCTTCGACATGGCCGACGTGGACTTCGCGGTCTTCGGCCCCGGACTCCCGGACGCCAACGACGCACCGGCCTTTGTCCCCAACGCCTTCGAGATGGGCCCGGATGGAACGCGGACTCTGTCGATGGGTGTGCCGCGATTCAACGCGGCGATTCAGAACGGCACGTACTACGTGCGTGTCTTCGGTGCGGACGCCAATGAGGCCGGGAGCTACACACTCACGGTCGGCGTGGACCGGGAGCGGCCGCTCTGTCTCGACGACCTCGCCGAGCCGAACGATGCCTCCAACCGCGCGTACGACCTCATGCTCGTCGATGGTTTCACGCGACCTCGCGTGGACGGGCAGGGCGACGAGCTCACCCCAGGCGTCGACCTTCGCCTGGACGACCTGTGGTTGTGCAGCGGCGAGCAGGACTGGTTCCGGGTCGTGCTGGGGGCCAACGACACCCTGACGGCGCGGATCGAACGGCGCGAAGCCGAACCGACGGGCGACACCCGGATCGAGGTGCGCGATGCCAATGGGCGCACCGTGGGCCAGTTCGGACGGTCGAGCACGGAGGTCAACGTGGCGCGGGCGGGCAACCTGCCCGCGGGCACCTACTTCGTGAGCCTGGTGGGCTTTGCCGACACGCAGACGAACTACGACCTGGTGTTGACGCGTGAGAGCTCGCCGTTGCGCTGCACGCCGGACGGCTTCGAGGACGCCGGCGGGAACGACGTGCGTATGAGCGCGGCCGACATCGCGCCCGGGCCGCAGCCGAACCTCACGCTGTGCGGCTTCGATGGCGACGAGGACTGGTTCGTCTTCGAGACGGAAGCGCTCGCGGACTTCACCGTGTCGATCTCGTTCATCCACGCCCAGGGTGACCTGGAGCTCGCCGTGTACCGTGATGGGGCGGTCTTCGCCGAAAACGAAGGGCGCCCTGAAGGGCACTCCAGCCTGGACGGTGAGACGGTCGTGCTGCGAAACCGGCAGGCGGGCCGATACCTCGTCCGGGTCTACGGACTCGGGGACCCGAACGTGCGCTACGACCTCTCGGTCGATGTGCGCCCGCGCGAGTTCCAGTGTGTGCCGGACCCGGATGAGCCCAACGCCTCGGGCGCCGACGCGACCTACCTCGGCGAGGGCCAGATCAACGGCCGCGGGACCCAGTGGCTGTGCGATGCCGCGCCCCGCGACGAGGACTGGTTCCAGGTCGACATCCCGCGCGGCGTGACTCGAAGTGTGCTCACGACCTTCGTCTACGGAGACGACGGCGACCTCTACTTCGACGTGCTCGACGACGACCAGATGCTGCGCGCGTCGACCTCGGAGATCCCGCGGTCGAACTCGAAGCAGTGCGCGATCATCGACGCCGCGGACGCGGACCGCACGTTCTTCATTCGGGTCACGGCGCTGAACATCAACCGGGTGCTCGAGGACGACGAGCGCCTCGACTACCTGCTGTACCTGGTCGACGGCGACGACTGTGACGTCGTCGGTGCGCCTTCCTTCGGCGCAGACTGGCCGCGCATCGGACCCTGATGAGCGCCCGGCGGGCGGAGCCGCTCAGCGGCAGGCGCCCGAGGCCTCGAAGGGGATGGGTTCGAGGTCGTCCGGGCCGGCCGGCGTGACCTCGAAAGCGCCGAAACGGGCGGTGCCCCCGTCGAGGACGCCCAGGCCCGGCAGACCCGAGTCGATGCCATCGCCCACGTCGGGGACGTCCACGGCGGCGACCAGGACGGCGTCGGGGCCGGCGAGGTTGAAGAGCCGAGCCTGCACACGGCGGCCTACGGCGACGACCTCGAGGCGGTGGGGCTCGAGGGCCTGGGCCGCCCAGTCGTAGCGAACGCCGCCGCGCGCCTCGGCCTCGTAGAACTGCATGCGGCAGGCCTCGAACTCGACGCGGCGCCCGCCGTCCTGACGCCGGCTGCACACGAGCGCGGGTCCCAGCGGGTCCGGCTCGCCGACGACGGCGCCCTCGTCGAGCGGAGGCACGAGGCGGGGCTCGTTCCGGACGCCGCACGCGAGCCAGCTGCGGTCGTTCCAGCCGCGGACCACGACGCGCGGCCCCGCGGGGCGTCCGAAGGGCTGCTGGTCCGCGTCGAGGGTGAACTCGACGGCGACGCGGCGATCCCGTCCCGCGAGGCGAGGGGGGGCATACGCCTCGGCCGTCTCGTCGGCGCGGCCCGAGCCGAGGGCGACGAGCGTGCCGGCATCCTCCACCCAGCGCGCCCTGTCACCGTGGAAGCCGAACTCCGAGGGGGCGTCCCATCCGAAAGAGAAGGCGTCGGGGAAGTCGCCCTCCGTGGCGACGGTCGTCAGGTCTTCCAGAACCGGTGCGGAGAAGTCCGTGAGCGGAATGCCGCGCGCATCGGTGACCCGCTCCCCGTTGCGCGGTCGGGTGCCGAGACGCAACGTGGCATCGGGTGGCAGGTCGTCGACCGTGGCGACGAACAACGCGTCCCCCTCGGAGGCAGGGTCGACCCAGACCTCGTCGACGCCGATCGACACGGGCTCGGGCCCGACGGCGTCGTCCTGGAGGAGCACGTCGAGTCCGCCCTCGCCGGCGACACTGAGCGGCGTGGCGCCTTCGGCGACACGAAACCGAAGCCTCAGGAGGTTGCGACCGACCTGCGCCGCCGAGGTGAGCAGAGGCCCGTCGACGACCCGCGCACGCAGACCCGAGAACGCGCCGAGGGGTTGAGGCACTGAGGCGTCGTCGTAGACGAACCCGAGGGCCGGATCGAAGGCGACCTCGACGCGGGCGTTGGCCGCGATCGGCGCTCCGGCGACCTGCAGGCGCGCGCGCCGGCCCTGGAGCGAGACGCCCTCGAGGGCGCGCGGTGCGCCGTCGACGCGGACCTCGAAGCCCTGCTCATCGGTCAGAAGCAGAGGGGCGTTGGACTGGGTCACGAGCTGCACGACCCGGGGCTCCGACAGGTCGACCTCGGCGCCGGTCGCGACCACGCGGGACGCGAACCCGAGACGCGGGCGCACCGTGAGCTTGCGCCAGCGCACGCTCCCATCGACGCGGCCGACCAGGCCGAAGCGACCCGCCGACAGCGGCTGGACATCGACCGCGATCGCGCGCCCCAGCGTGGCCGTAGGATCCGCGGGGTCTGCCCCCGAGGGACGCAATGCCAGGTCCACGACGGCGCCGTGGAAGCTCGCCGTGAGCGCGTAGTCGGTCGCGAGCGAGAGCGACGGGAGTTCGACGCGTGTGAGCTCTCTTTGACCGGCTTCGTCCGCACGCGAGATGACCAGCGCCCAGCGCAGCCCGTCGAAGGCGATCTGCGCGCGGTAGGCGCGCTGGCCGTCGGCGCGGGCGATGAACCCCGCGACATACGGTCCGAACGGTCCGGGTGCGAAACGCACGTCACCGGAGAGCTCCAGGTTCGCGCGCCGCTCTAGTGCCGGGCGGAGGAGCGTCGCTTCGATGCCCGGGTCCTCGGAGTCGAGCACCAGGTCCCCGGCGTTCCGGACGAAGTCGTCGGGCGGGGTCGAGACCCAGGGCGCAGGGGGGGCTTGCCCAATGCCGTCGAAGTTCTCGACGATCTCCTCGAAGGGCTCGTCGGCCTCCAGCGGGTTGTCGACGGCCAACGTGTACGCCGGCTGCAACTCCTGCCCGGCCGCGTCGAGCACCCGTGCGTTCGGGACGGCCGGCCGATAAACGAGCTCGACGACGTCCCCGACGGCGACGGCCTCACCGAGCGCCACACGCAGGCGGTCGTCGTGACCGGGGAGCGTCACGAGTCTCCGGATCGGGAGGGGGGCGCCGTCGTCGTTGACCGTGACCGTGAAAGCGGTGGCGGCCTCGGGCTCTACCCGAGCCGGCAGCGGGGCGAGGGGATTCAAGACCAGGTCCAGGACATACGGAGAGACGACCTCGGCGCGCACCACGAAGAGCTCACCGCCCACGCCGGCGCCGTTGCGGACGGTCCTTGGGGTGAAGCTGTCGAGGGGACGCGCGGTCGGCAGCCCATCGTCATGCACATCGCCTTCGCGGTCGTCGTACGAGACCGTCACGCTCTCCCGTTGGGCGATCGCCTCGCCCTCCAGGGCCAGGCGCAGTGAGGTCCCCAACACCTCGACGTCTCGCACCGACCGGACCCGGCCCTCGACCTCCACACGCCACCCTCGGCCGGAGCCGTCGGTGATGAGGCGACCGTCGACCCCGAGGGCCGTCGCCGTGCGCACGAGGACGGCGTCTGGAGCGTCGGGTGTCACGAGCGCGTCGGTCACGAGCATGTTCGGCGGCGGCGTCTCGAGGACCGACACCTCGAAGTCGTCGAAGAGGACCACACCACTCGCCGACCCGCCCGCGAGCCCCACGGTGCCGATTTCGGCGGGCTCGGCGAGGTAGGTTTGCACCTCGCTGACGCTCTCACCGTCCGCCGAGCGCACCCGACCGCGCACTCCCTGGCCGTCGACCTCGAGCTCGAGCACGACTTGCTGCCCGCCGCCGAAGGTCTGGTCCGTCTCGAGCCGCGGCCCCTGGGTCTGGAAGCCGCGCACGTCCGTCAGGACCGGGGCCTGCGAGATGAAGTCGAAGGCGAGCCCGAGCGCCGGTGCGTTGGCCCCCGCGCCGGGTGACCGCGGCCCGATGAGCGCCGCCAAGGGTCGTGTGGTGTTCGGGTCGAAAGGGCCGATCGTCGCGACGACCCGCGCGGAGAAGCGGTTCCCAGACTCCGCCAGCGGTCGCACGGCGGTCAGGTCCAGACCGTCCACACCCGGGCTCGTGAACCGCAGTCGACCGCTCGCGAGCCCCCACAGCGGCGCCGTGCGCGGGGTCCACCCGTTGCCGACCTCGACCCCATCGGCGCGGTCGAAGGCGTCCTGAACAGGCGGCACGGGGGTGAACAGCGGCACCTGCCACTCCACCGGCGCGTCCGCGAAGCCCCGCAGAGGTCGACCGTCGAGGTCGGAGACCCCGTCGGCCTCCTGGGCCACATAGCCGACGATGACCTCGTCGAGGGCGCTGGTCTCACCCGCGAGCGTCAAGCGGATCGCGTTCGGCGACAAGCCCCCGAGCGGGTACACGCGGCGAATGGTCTCCGGGCGTCCATTGACGGAGACTCGAAAGGCGCTCTCCGCGTTGCCTCGGGTCGCCAGTCCTGTGGGCGGGACCTCCGTCGTGAGCACGTCCAGCGTGTGCGGGGTCACCAGGCGCGCCGATGCGACGGCCAGGTCCGCGCCGGGGGGCGCCTCGTTGCGCGCGACGAGCGTGTCGAACGCGACCAGGGGTTGAGGCACCGGGAGGCTCGAGTCCGTCACCCGGCCGCGCTCGGCGTCGTAGCGCACGGTCACCCGTTGACCCGCCTGAATCGGCGGGTCCGAGAGGCGAAGCGTCAAGCCGTTCGCGGTCGTCTCGATCGAGGTCACCGACCGGCGCTCTCCCGCATGCACTGTGAAGCCTTCGGGGCCACCGACCTGCAGAGCGCTCGCCGAGAGCACTTCCAGGTCGACCCGATCGGGTGCGGCGGCCCGCACTCGGGCGGAGGCGACGACGGGCGGGGGCGCGGCCGCGGGTCCTACGCGGAACTCGTCGAAGCGGACGGTCCCGTCGAACTGGCCCGTCAGACCGGCGGGCCCCGCCCCGAGATACTCCGTGGAGCGCACCGCCGCTTCGACGATGGGACGCCCTTCCGTGTCGGCGAGCGTGGCCCAAAGCAGCGGTCCGCTCGCCGAAAAACGCAATCGATACGGGGTGTTGGGCTCGAGCGCGCGGTCGGTCGACCCCGTCGTGAGCTCGACCGGCTGTCCACCGGGCGCGTGTCGCAAAACGAGGCGCGTCGCCTGCGGCAGGATGACCACCGCGGCCTCGAGTCGATTCGCCGCCGCGCTTCGAGCGCGTAAGGCGAGGACCGCCTCGACGCGGCCGCCCATGCGGTCCGGCATCGGATCGAAACGGAACAGACCCTCGACCGCCGCGTCGCGCAGACGCTCGGCCGGGCGACGCCGCAGGAAAGCGCCCGTGGCGAAGGGATCCGTGGCGGCGATGCGTACACTGCCGCCCGTGACCGAGAAGGCCTCCGGTGGCGTCGCGAGCCAGCCGTCCCCCAGCTGATTGCCGTCGAAGGCGTCGACGAAGGGCTCGGCCTTCGGATCGGCATGCAGGCTGTTCACGACCCGTGTGGCCTCGAACGGGGTGAGACCCCGCTGGCTGGCGTCCTGAACCCCGGCGCCGGCGTACGCGAGCTCGATGCGGTCCTCGCCGAAGAGCGGGTCGACACTGGTCAAGACGAGCTCGGAGAGGCTGCCGGGGCGCACGCTGACCGACTCGAGCTCACGGGCCTGCCCGTTGACCTGCAAGACGAAGTCGGGCGAGCCCACCACAGTGAGGGCCGTGGGCTGCGGCGGCGACAGGGTCACCGCGAGCGTGCGGGCGTCGAGCGTTCGGGCCGACTCGAGGACGGGCGCGTCCCCCGCGGCGCGGACGATCGGAGAAACCGAGAGCGGCCCGAAGGCGGTCGTGACCCCGTTGCTCTCGAAGAGGGCGATTCGGCCTGCGCCGACCAGCTCGGCCCCGGCGCCGTGGACGATCGACAGGGGGCGGTCGCCGGCCCGGTCGAAGAGCATGCCGGTGACCGTCGACTCGACGACGCGCAGCTCGAGGCGATAGGTCTCGCCAGGCTCCAGGTCCACGAAGTCCGGGCGACCAATCTGCTCGCGGCGTTCGTTCTCGAAGCCGTTGGTGACCTCGAAGAGCCCGAACTCGCCGTTGTAGCCCACCCCGTACCAACCCCCGCCGAGGACGGCCCGCCCGACCAGGATGGGGAATGCCCCGGGGGTGTATTCGAACTCGACGGCCGCGGTGAACTCGGAGCAGGTCTCCTCTCGGCCGCGGAGGAGGAGGCCATTGGCCTCACCGCTCTCGCGGATGTCCTGAGCCACGAGGCGGCCACCCTCCTCGGTCCAGCGGTCGCCGCGCGGCGAGAAGCCCTCGAGCGTGTCGCCGAGCACATCGACGGTACACTGTCCCTCGGGCAGAGGATCGCCGCCGCCCTGGCCGCCCGCGCCGCCGTCGGTCTCGTCCCCGTTGCCGAGCACCTTCGTTTCGCTGTCGAAACAACCCCATAGGACCAACCCGAGCCCGAAGCTCAGGAGCCGTCGTGTCGCCCTGGACATGTGTCCTCCCGACCGTGTCGATGTCGAAGCCTGATTTCAGCGCCCTGGCCGCGGGGCTGCAGCCTCAGCGCGCGCGGGCGCCGCGCCGACGGCGGCCGAGCGCCGCGAAGCCGAGAACACAGGCCCACGGGGCGACCCCCGAGCTCGAAGGGCGCGCGGCACAGCCCGACGCCTTCGACTTCTCGTCTCCGCTCGCGAGTCCGTTCGGTCCCGGTGCACCCGCGTCGGTGCCCACCTCGGGCCCGGGGACCTCGCCAGGGAGACCCGCGTCGGGCACTTGGGGCGCCGGCGGGGGCGTCGCGTCGACCTCGACCTCGGGCGGACTCGCGTCGGGCTCGGTGTCCGGGTCCACCGGCACGAGGTCCGGATCGGAACACCGCGCGCCGTCGCCGACGAGGCGGCAGATCAAACCGGACGCCTCGCAGTCCTCCTCGACGAGCGAGCCGTTGCGACAGCGCACGAAGACGTCCCCGCGGCATGTGCCCGCGCGACCGATGTCGCCGCACGGCTCCCCTTCGGTGCAGTAGTACCCGGTCTGGTCGTCGACGTAGTCACATCGGAGTCCGTCGAGGGCGCAATCCAGAGACTGGAACGAGCCCTCCTCGCACCACTCGGCCGTCGCGCCGTTGCAGCGCCCCAGGTAGTCGAGGCCCTCGCACGGATCGGCCGGCAGCTCTCCCGCGGCGATGCCGGCGATGAAGTCCACGGCCACGTCGAGGCGCGTCAGGTGGTCCAGGTCGACGCACGAGGCGTCCCCGTAGCTCTCGACCCCGAGCACGACCGGGCCGTTGCCGAGGTCGGCCATCACGGGCCCGCCCGAGTCGCCGTAGCAGATGCCCATGATCCCTTGCCCGTCGACGACGAGGTCGGTCGCGTCCAGGTCCGCGAGCACGACGGTCGCGAACCAGCGACCGTAGCGCGTGCGGTCGTAAGTCTCACCGTATCCGCCGGCCTGGAGGTCCGTCCCGAGCCACGAGTTGTCGAGCCTCTGCGTGTTGGGCGGGACGGGGACGAGCTCGGGGACACGATCCAGGGCGTCCTCGGAGAGACGGAGCACCGCCAGGTCGAGCTCGGGGTGCTCGAACTTGCGGGCGACGCGGAAGGTCGCCACGGGGTCCGTCGGCAACAGTCCGATGCCGAACCCGATGGCGTCGGCGGGCGAACCCTCGGTGCAGTGGCTGGCGGTGACGACGGTGGAGCCGTTGATCAAGGTCGCCGTGCAGAAGTTCGATTGCGCGCCGTCCTGGGCCGAGAAGAGCCAGCCGAGGGAGAGGATCTGACCCTCGCTCAGGGCCAGCGCCCTCGGGTCCCGCGTGCCGTTGCGGATGCCGGAGGTCTGGGTTTCGAGTGGGGGCGCGGCGGGCTCGGACGTGGGCCGGTCGACGCACCCGAGCAGAGAGACCGCCACTCCGAAGCCGATACACGGAAGGACGCGCAGCACACTGGACCTCACGAGGACCCCCGGGTCGCGGAAAGCGCGGCTACATTCCCAGAACGTGGGCGCCCGCGTCCACATGCAGCGTCACACCCGTGATGCCGGAGGCGGCGGGTGAGAGCAGGAAGCGCGCGGCCTGACCCACCTCGTCGGCCGAGACCGTGCGGCCGAGCGGCGCTCGCTCACCGGCGAGTCGGAGCATGTCCCGGAATCCAGGGATGCCCGCGGCCGCCAGGGTGCGCACGGGGCCCGGGGACAGGGCGTTCACCCGAACGCCGGCCGGTCCGAGCTCGACGGCGAGGGCACGGACGCACGCCTCGAGCGCGGCTTTCGCCGGTCCCATGACCTTGTAGCCCGGCACGACACGCGTGGAGCCGTGGTAGCTCAGCGTGAGCACCGAAGCGCCCTCGCGCAGCTGCGTGCGCAAGTGGCGGACCGTCGCGAGGAGGCTGTAAGCGCTCACGTCCAGCGCAGCGCCGAAGCCGGCGCGCGAGGTCTCGACGAAGTCCCCTTCGAGGTCGGCGCGTTCGGCGTAAGCGACGGCGTGCACGAGCACGTCGAGACCCTCGGGAAACGCCGCCTGCGTCGTGCGCGCCAGGGCGGCCATCGCCCCCTCGTCGCGCAGGTCGCAGGGGGTGACGAATGCGGCGGAGATCTCCGCGCCGAGCGGCTCGACGCGTCGCCGCAAGCGCTCGTCCCCGTAGGAGAGACCGACACGGACACCGTCCGCGGAGAGTGCGCGGGCGATGGCCCACGCGAGGCTGTGGTCGTTCGCGACTCCGAGGACCAGCGCGGTGCGCGCCGTCACTGGAGCCACACCGCCGAGCCGCCCGCGGGCACGCGGACCTGCGTGCCCTGATCACCCGGTCGCAACGTGCCTTCTCCCGCGGCCGCCTGGGCCTCGAGGGGCCACCGCAGCTCGGGGAGCGTGCGCTCGAGCGGGGTCGGGGCGCGGTTGAGCGCGACGACCGCGCGCCGGTCACCGGCCGTCCACTCCACGAGTGACAGGTCGGCCTCGGCGACGAG
The DNA here is from genome assembly GCA_049318805.1 of Bradymonadia bacterium. GTDB lineage: Bacteria > Myxococcota_A > Bradymonadia > UBA7976 > UBA1532 > CANLBD01. The sequence continues at coordinate 7,991 of JBMOFP010000052.1, read as the reverse complement.
GACACGACGGGTGCCCACGCCGAGGGCGCCCGAGTCCCGCCGGGCCCGGCCGAGGGCCGCGACGTGCGCCTTCAAGGCCGCCTGGAGCCTCGACGGGCGCGCCAGGCCGAGGGCGATCGGGTCGAGCTCGACGTCGAAGAGCATGTCGCGGCGGTTGTCCGGATCACCCCCGCCGGGCTGACCCAGCTCGTCCCCCATGTAGAGCAACGGGATGCCCGGCAGCGTGTAGAGCGCCGTGAACGCCCGCGCGAGCCGCGCGAAGACGGCCGGGTCGTCGCTCAAGCCCGGCAGGTTCTCGCAGACCCCACCCCCGGGATACCGGCAGTCCATGGCCGGGTCGCGTGCGGCGCGGCTGGCCATCCGGTTGCTGTCGTGGCTGCCGAGGAACCGGACGTGCACCGCGTCGGGGTCGTACCGGCGCCCCATGTCGGCGACGATGGCCTCGAAGCCGTCCAGGCCGAGCTCACCCGTCAGGAGCCCCCACTGCATGCGGTGATGAGACGGGAAGTCGAATTGCCCATCGAGCGCGTTGGGGCCGTCATAGGCCGAGATCCACGCGTAGCCGTCGCCGTAGCGCTCGCCGCAGCCGTCGTCGTAGCGGTCGCCCTCGCCCACGGCGGTCTCCCCGAACATGACGACCCGGGCGGCCCCGGGAGCGGCGAAGCGTGCCTGCACACGGTCGCGCAGGTTGTAGATGGCGGTGGTCTCGACGTGCTTCACCGCGTCGATGCGGAAGCCGTCGACCTCGAACGCCTCGATCCAGTGCTCCGCGTCCGCGATGAACTGCGCCTCGGCCCCAGGCACGCGCCAGTCGATGTCGGGCAGGTAGGGCGCGAAGAGGCAGTCCAGGGGTCGCTCGCTCCATCCACAGCCCGGGTCCGTGCCGCAGACGCAGCCGCGGCGGAACCACTCCGGGTTTGCGGCGAGGTACTCGTGGTCTTCGTGGATCTGATTGTTCACGAGGTCGAGCAGGACCCGAATGCCGCGCGCATGGGCGGCGCGCACGAGCGTCCTGAGCGCCTCGTCCCCGCCGAAGCGGTCCTCCACCTGACGGCCACGCACGGGCCAGTAGCCGTGGTAGCCGGCGAAACGTTGGTCGCCCGGGTCGCGGCCGCCGTGCACCCGATTCGTCTGAGCGTTGATGGGCGACAGCCACAGCGCGTTGACGCCGAGCTCGTCGAAGTACCCCGCCTCGAGCGCGCGCCGCACACCCTCGAGATCGCCGCCGTGCCAGTCGTGGGCGCGCGGCACGTCTTCGGGGGCAGGGGCGTCGAGGTCTTTGTTTCCATTGGCGAATCGGTCGACCATCAGCATGTAGAGGGTCGCGTTGCGCCAGTCGAAGGCGCGTGCCTCCACCCAGAAGGGCAACGAGAGTGGCTCGGCCTCGCGCCCGTCCTCGTCCCTCGCCGTGACCCGAAGGGTGTGACGGCCCCGCGGAAGCCCCGCGGCGCTCACCTGGTAGACGCCCCGCGCCGCGTCCCACTGCGACTCCAGCGCGTGACCCGCCAGGTCGAAGGTGGCGTTGCCCCGCGTGGCTCCGGTCGTGGCGGCGCTGAGACCGACCTCGGCGACGAACGCGCCGTCCGCCCCGGCCTCGACGCGGAGGCCCTCCAGATCGGGTCGAGTGTCGCAATCGGGCACCTGGAACGCCGAGTTGACGCAGGCGTCGACATACCGTTGGCGCGGCTGACCGGGGTCCAGGCGCCAGGTGCCGTCGACGATGAGCTTGTACGCGTGAACGGCGCCGGGCTGCAGACCCTGTTGCGGCCCCAGGGTCACCGCGAAGCGGCCCGCCGCGTCGGGCCCGGCCATGGCGACCGCGCGATCGGCCCACCCCGTGAAGTCTCCGGCGACGCGCACCTCGCGTGTCCCCGGTGGAGCGTCGAAGGCGAGCGTCACCTCGCAACGCCGTGCAGGGAGCTCGACGGTCGGTGTGACGACGGGGGGCGCCGTGGGCACGTCCGGAGCCGGCGGCGCCGCATCGGCGCTCTGGAGGCGTGCGTCCGCCGAAGGCACGGCATCGGGGGGCGTGCCCGTGTCCTCGGCGCCCCCAGAGACGCGGGCGTCCTGCGGTCTTGCGCCGCCCGTGGGGAGCGTCGCTCCGTCGCGGGTGGGGGTCGCGCCCCCGCCATCCGGGTCCAACGAGTCTTCGGCGTCGCCTCCGCCACACCCGACGAGGGCCAGCGAGAGTGCAACGAGAACGCCAGGCACACGCAGGATCGGTCGCATGCACCGCATTGCACCCGTACATCGCCGCGGGCGTCAACCGCGCAGGAGACGACGCGCGCTCGCGGGAGCGGGGCCGGGCCGTTGCGGCCCCGGAAAGACCGGTGATACATCCGCCGGACCTCGGGCCCGATGCCCGTGAGTGGAGGAGCCGAGCATGTCCAGGCGCAAGGATGCTCTCGATTACCACGCCGACGGGCGACCGGGGAAAATCGCGATTCGCCCGACGAAGCCCCTACAAACGCAGCGGGACCTCTCCCTTGCGTACACCCCGGGCGTGGCCGAGCCTTGTCTCGAGATCGCCCAGGACGTCGGCAAAGTCTACGACTACACCGCCAAGGGGAACCTCGTCGCCGTCGTGAGCAACGGGACGGCCGTGCTGGGGCTCGGCAACATCGGGCCCGAAGCGTCGAAGCCGGTGATGGAGGGGAAGGGCGTCCTCTTCAAGCGCTTCGCCGACATCGACGTCTTCGACCTCGAGGTCGCCGAGAACGATCCCGATCGTTTCGTGGACGTCGTCGCGGCGCTCGAGCCGACCTTCGGCGGCATCAACCTCGAGGACATCAAGGCGCCGGAGTGCTTCTACATCGAGGAGCGCCTCCGCGAACGCATGCGGATTCCGGTCTTCCACGACGACCAGCACGGCACGGCGATCATCGCGGGCGCGGCCTTCGTGAACGCCCTCGAACTCGCGGGCAAAAAAGTCGACGAGGTCGCGTGTGTCTTCAGCGGGGCCGGCGCCGCGGCGCTGGCCTGCGCCCAGCTCTTCCTCACGCTCGGGGTCAAGCGCGAGCACCTCATCCTGTGTGATACGCAGGGCGTGGTCTACACGGGCCGCGCCACGGGCATGAACCCGTACAAGGCCCGCTTCGCCATCGAGACCGACCGGCGAACGCTCGGTGAGGCGATGGTCGGGGCCGACGTCTTCGTCGGTGTGAGCGCGAAGGGCGTGGTCACGCCGGAGATGGTCGCCAGCATGGCGCCGAACCCCATCGTCATGGCCATGGCGAACCCGGACCCCGAGATCTCGTATCCCGAGGCGAAGGCGGTGCGCGCCGACGTGATCATGTGCACCGGGCGGAGCGACTACCCCAACCAGGTGAACAACGTTCTGGGCTTCCCGTTCATCTTTCGCGGCGCCCTGGACGTGCGCGCCACGTGCGTGAACGAGGCGATGAAAATCGCAGCGGTGCAGGCCATCGCGCAGCTCGCCCGCGAAGAGGTCCCCGAGGAGGTCCGACGCGCCTACGACGGCGCCGCGTTGAGCTTCGGGCCCGAGTACGTCATCCCCAAGCCCTTCGACTATCGAGCCCTGCTGCGGGTCGCGCCTGCGGTCGCGCGCGCCGCGATGGACTCCGGTGTGGCGCGGAGACCGATCACCGACTGGAAAGCCTACGGCGAGCGCCTCGAGCGCATCCTCGGCCGCGAGCGCGAAGTCATGCGCAAGGTGATCAACAAAGCGGCCCGGAATCCGCGTCGAGTCGTGCTGCCTGAAGGCGACAACGCGAAGATCCTGCGCGCCGCTCAGATCGCCCTGGAAGAGGGCATCGCGCGTCCGATTCTGCTCGGGTCGGAGGCCCAGATCCGACAGGTGGCCGAAGCGAACGACATCCCCCTCGAGGGTCTGGAGATCGTCGACCACCTGCACGATCCGCGCTTCGACCGGTACGTCGAGTCGTTCTGGCGCCATCGCCATCGCCGCGGTGTCACCGAGGTCGAGGCACGGCGCCTCCTGGTCCACCGGAACTACTTCGGCTCGATGATGGTGCGCGAAGGGGATGCCGACGGGCTCGTCACGGGCATGGAGCGCAGCTATCCCGAGAGCATTCGACCCGCGCTCCAGTGCGTCGGCGTTCGCCCGACCGTCAAGGTCGCCAGCGGCGCGTACATCGTGATCCTGCCCGACGCGATCAAGTTCTTCGCGGACACGACGGTCAACGTCGAGCCGAACGCCGAGGCCCTCGCGGAGATCGCGATCTCCACGGCCCGGCTCGCCCGCAGCCTCGAGGTCGAGCCGGTCGTGGCGATGCTTTCGTTCTCGAACTTCGGCAGCGCCCGATTCGAAGAGAGCGACAAGGTCGCGGCCGCCGTCGACCTCATTCGTCGCCTCGAGCCGGGCCTCGCGGTCGATGGCGAGATGCAGGTGGGTCCGGCCCTGGACGTCGAGCATCGCAAGCGCATCTTCCCGTTCTGCACGTTGATCCAGGAGGCGAACGTGCTCGTGTTCCCGAACCTCTCGGCGGGCAACATCGCCTACAAGCTCATGGGGCACCTCGGCGGCGCGGAGCTCGTGGGCCCGATCCTCAGCGGCATGAACCGACCGGTGAACATCCTCGAGCGGGACTGCTCGGTCCGCGCGGCCGTGAACATCATCGCGGTCACCGTGCTTCAGTCCGTGGAGACGGCCCCATGAGCGCTGCGGGCGGGCGGCTCCCGGACGAGTGGCTGGAGTGGGACGCGGGCCGTCTCGAGGTCGCCGTCCGTCGTCACAATCGCCTCTATTGGGACGAGCACCGACCGGAGCTCGAGGACACTGAGTTCGACCGCCTCGTCGAGCGCTTGCGGGCCGTCGCCCCGACGTCGCCCGTCCTCGATGCCCTGGGGCCGGATCCCGCGCTGCGTGTGGGCGCGACGGTCGTGCACCGCGCCCCGATGCTGAGCCTCGAGAAGTGCTATGACGAGAAGACGTTGCGGGCCTGGGCGGACAAGTTCCAGGGCGACGTGCTCATGATGCCGAAGATCGACGGCCTCGCATGCAGCATCCGGTATGCGGCCGATGGGCGTCTCGAGGCCGCGGCGACGCGCGGAGACGGTACCTCGGGCGAAGACGTCACGGCGAACGTGAGCCGCATCCCTGGCGTGCCGAAGCGTCTGCCGGTGCAAACCCCGGTGGAGGTCCGGGGTGAGGTCTACCTGCCGATCTCCCGCTTTCGCGCGCTCTCGGCGGACCTGGCCAACCCACGCAACGCCGCGGCCGGCGCCTTGAAGCTCAAGGATCCCGAGCGGTCGGCGGCGGTCGGGCTGCGCTTCCTGGCCTACGATGTCCTCGGCGCCGGCTGCACCACGGAGCACGAGAAGTTCGAGCGGGCGCGGGAATGGGGCTTCGACGCCGTCGAGCACGAGATCCTGGAGCGGGACGCGCTGCAGGCCGGCTACGAGCGCTACGTCGAGCGCCGCGACGGGCTCGAGTACGAGATCGACGGGGTCGTCTTTCGGGCGAACCGCGTCGACGAGCAGGTCCGACTCGGCGCCACGTCGCACCACCCGCGCGGCGCGATCGCCTACAAGCTCCAGGGCGAGACGGGCATCACGACGCTGGACGGCATCGAGTGGTCCATCAGTCGCACGCGGGTCTTCACGCCCGTCGGGCTCGTCGCGCCCGTGACCTTGAGCGGCGCCACCGTGAGTCGCATCAGCCTGCACAACTGGGGACTCGTGAAGAGTCGCGGCCTCTCCCTCGGCGCGCGGGTACTGGCGGTCCGCCGCGGCGGGGTCATCCCGTACCTCGAAGGTGTCCTCGAGCCCGGCCACACCCCCATCGTGCCGCCGACCCACTGCCCGACGGGCGGATACCCGCTCCGTGAAGAGGGGGATCTGGTCGTGTGCAGCTGCGTCGCCGGCTGCGCAGGCGCGGTCGTCGGGGTGCTGCGGCACTACGCGGACTCTACGGGCATCGAGGGCTTCGGCGACATCTGGCTCCAGACCCTCGTCGATGCGGGCCTCCTGACCGACCCCTCGGACCTCTATCGACTGCGCGCGTCGGACCTCGTGGGCTTCGACCGTATGGGAGAGACCCTCGCGGCGAAGCTCGTCGAGCAGGTCGCGACCCACCGCACGTTGCCCCTCGCGGTCTTCTTGACCGCGCTGGGTGTCCCGGGGCTCGGCCGGACCGCATCCCAGGCGCTCGCCCGGGCCTTCCGTACGCTGGACGCGGTGCGGGCCGTCACGACCGAGTCGCTCCTCGCGCTCCCGCGTTTCGCCGAGATCTCCGCCGAGAAGATCGCGTCCGGCCTGCGCGCCAAGGAGACGCTGATCGACGCACTGCTCGCGGTGGGCGTGCAGGTCGAGCCCGAGCCGGAGGGGGCCGCCGAGGTCGCACCGCCCGGTGGCCCGCTCTCCGGCAAGTCGTTCCTGTTCACCGGCACCCTGGTCGCCATGCGCCGCGAGGACGCCCAGGCGCGCGTCGAAGCCCTGGGCGCCCGCGCCGCCAGCGGCGTCTCCAAGGCGCTGAGCTATCTCGTCGTCGGAGATGCGGGCAAGGCCGGCAGCAAGCTCGACAAAGCGCGTGAGGCCGGCGTGACGGTGCTCAGCGAGGCGGAGTTCCTCGAGCTCGTCGCGGGTGCGGAGGGGCCGTGACCGCGTCGACGCGCCCGGCACGCGCCCGCGGCGCCTTCGACATCGAGGCGGCGCTCACGGCCGTCGACTCGGCCTTCGCGGGGTGGTCGGATGCGCCGGTCTTCGCGTTCGTCGCGCAGCACCAGAGTGACCCCTGGAAGGTGCTGGTCAGCTGCATCCTGTCGCTGCGCACCCTCGACCAGGTGACGACCGTCGTGGCCCCGCGTCTCCTCGACGCCGCGCCCAACCCGGCCGCGATGGTCGCTCTGGACGAGGAGACCATCGCGCGCCTCGCGTACCCCGTGGCGTTCTACCGCAACAAGGCCCGCCAACTCCGCGCCCTTTCGGCGCTCCTGGCGCGGGACCACGCGGGGGGTGTCCCCGACACGCTCGACGGCCTCCTCGCGTTGCCCGGCGTCGGCCGAAAGACGGCGAACCTCGTCCTGACGGAGGGCCACGGCCTGCCGGGGATCTGCGTCGACACCCACGTCCACCGCATCATGAACCGGTGGGGCTATGTGCGGACCCGGTCCCCCGACGAGACCGAACTCAGGTTGCGGGTGCGGCTGCCGAAACCGTGGTGGATGCGCGTGAACCTGCTCCTCGTCGCTTTCGGTCAGAAGGTCTGCCGTCCGACGAGCCCGCGCTGCTCGAGCTGCCCGCTGCGCGACGGACCCTGCCGTCGGGTCGGCGTCGACGTCAGCCGCTGAGCGACCCGCTCAGTCGTAGCTCTTCTGCTCGAAGAGGCTCGCGGGCAGGTTCAGGTAGTCGCGCATGTGAATGTCCCACGTGCGCTGCGCCTCAGGATCGCCCAGGTCGAGTCGGAGCTCGTTGACGACCTTGATGCTCATCTCGATCCAGTCGCGCCAGCTCTCTTCGCTGACGTGGGCGAGGATGAACTGGCCGACCTCGTCGCCGAACGGATCAAACTTCATTCGGCGACCCACACGACCCGTGCGGACGTCGCGGACCTCGCCCTCACCCGGCTCGCGGGTGTCGATCTCGGCGCTGGGCTCGTCGATGCCGATGGGCCGCGAACCCGCGGCGGACTCCAACCCGCGGGCACGCAGCAGCGTCGCCAACTCGGTCGCGACCATGAGGTCGCCGCGGCGCTGTGCCGCCTCGTGGCCCGCCTGCCACGTCTCGACCGCGCCCTCGTCGTCACCGGTCTCCGCCTGCGCTCGACCCAGCAGGACGTAAGCCCGGCTGTACTCGGCGTTGAGCTTGACGACCTGCCGCAGCACGATCACGGCTTCGGCATATCGCGCCGCATCCGTCAGCGCCTGTCCCAGCGCGAAGTGCGCGAGGTCGTCGTCCGGATTGGCCTTCGCCATTTTCCGGAACTGCTCGATGCGATCATCCTGGGGATTGGCTGCCATTTTCAGATTCTCACGTGGGCCGCGGCGGTCGGGCGGCGCGTCAGGTGGGGT
>JBMOFP010000051.1:0-34725 GCA_049318805.1 Bradymonadia bacterium | reverse complement strand
GAACACCGCACGGTGGCGGCGATGTCACCGGGCACGAAAAAAAAGTCGCGGCGTGCGCCTAGGGTCGCACGATGACCGGGACCTCACCGGCGGCCCACGGAATCAAGAACGCCCGGATCTGCGCGGCAACCTCGTCGCTCTTGGCGGTCTCGGTATGGCCGGCCGGCTCGGTGTTGCCGTTCCGCGTGACCGTCGCGAGCTGAGTGAAGCCGGCGGTGCGCTGGCCGTCGGCGCGGTTGCCCGAGAGCTGCTCGGCCTCGACCACCTCGACCAGGTCCACGGGGACCTCGACCGGGGCGAGGTGCGGTGCGCCCAGGGCGCGCGCCAGGGCGCGGCCGGCGGACGGAGGCACGACCTCGTCGCTCATGCCGAAGTTCGCGAGCACGCTCGGTGGGATGCGCGCGTCGAACCGGTCGGTGAGCACATGGGCCGCCCAGGTGCCGGGGTCCGCGGAGTCCACGACGTGCTGGGCGATGGGCACGAGGCGGTCGAAGCGCTCCACCGAGCCCACGAGGTTCCCGATGATCGGTCGGTACTCGGAGACCAGCTCCGTGTCCGTGACGACCGAGATCAAACGCGCGCCGCCGATGGTGAGCACCGCGGCGTCGAGGTCCGGCGACAGGGCGAGCAGGCCCGCGCCGCACATGGCGCCCAGGCTCGCGCCGATGTAGGCCACACGCTGTGTGTCGAACTCCGGCACCCCATCGCCGTCGGGATCCCCGTCTTGTCGGAGCAGGCCAATGAGGCGGACCCGGTCGATGTTCGTCTGGTTGAAGTTCCCAGCGAGCCGGAACGCGTCGATCTTCAGGCCGGCCAGGTCGAGCCCGAGGAACCGCAGCGCGTCCTCGCCGGCCTCGGCGGGGTCGATGAACGGGTGGCTGCCGTGCTCCACGGCCTCCATGGCGAGTACCGCGAAGCCCGCGCTCGTCACCCGCTCCGCGATGATCCGCCCCTCGTCGCGGCGGCTGTTGAGCCCGTGGCCGTAAACAATCAGAGGGAACGGGCCGTCGCCGCCGGCCGGGAGCCAATACGTCACGGGGATCGGTCCTTCACGCGGCTCCACCGCGCCGTCGACCATGCCGCGCGCGTCGCGGTAGTCGAGGACCGTGGTGCTCGCCTCACATTCGATGAGGCCGTCGACCTCCATGCACCCACCGGAGGGCCCCCAGGCGACGGGTCGCTCGCGCACGGCCGTCGCGGCCGCCCGCACGGGTCTCAGGTCGTCGTGTGTCGGGAAAACGGAGACGACGCTCACGTCCGAAGGGGTGAGCCCGAGGCGCGCGACCGCGTCGCGGTAGGTCGGCGCGAAGGTGGCGATGCGCGCGGCGTTGGTCAGCGCGCTCGATTCGCCCAGGAGCAGGTCGCGGGTCGTGGGGGCCGGCGCGATGCACCCGCCGTCGTCGGCGCGCGCGTCCGTCGTCACGACCAGGGCGTGCAACGCGTTGAGCCGCAAGGGTCGCAGGGGCCAGAGCACGACCGTCAGGCCGTCCTCGAGCACCTTCGCCTCGAAAGGCACCCGCTCGGGGACCTCGGGCGACAGGTCCCACCACTGCCAGGGGCCCGTCACGCTGTCCTCGGCGGTGAGGGGCACGGCGTTCACGGGGCCGGTGAAACGCAGGAGCGCGCCGCCGAGGGCGCCGAAACCCGAGAGGTCGTTCATGGACAACAACGACTCGACGAGCAGCGCCGGGGCCCTGCGTGTCCAGGGCGCCGACTCGGGCGAGAGCTCGAGGCGCCATCCCGTGGGCGAGGTCGGCTCCGGGCGCACGAGCAAGCCGTCGGGAAAGAAGTCGGGCTCGGCGGGGTCGAGCGGGTCCCAACGATGCGCCACGGCCCCCTCGCAGAACGGCGACGGCGGCGGCGCGGCGTCGACGGCCGCGTCCGGAGGTGGAGGCACGGCACCGTCGCCGGGTTCACCCCCGAGGTCGAGTCGCGGCTCGGCGTCGGTGACTGGCCCTGCGTCGACCTCCGCGTCGGTGTCGACGGCCGTGTCCGTCTTCGCGTCTTCCCCGCAGGCGGCGGGCACGACGAGCGTGAGCAGCGCCAGGAGCGCGGTGTGTGTCGTCCGTTCCAAGGTCATCTCCCCTCGAGAGCCGCAGTGCCCCTGCGCGCGGACGACCCGAGCGCGGGCGGGTCAGCATTGCGAGGGTCGCCCGTCGTTGTCCACCGGCTGCGCAAACCGCCCTTCGGGCTTCTCTCGGTCGCCGGAAGCCGCGCCTCGCGACATCCGTCGGACCGGCGTCTCTTGCTTCGGCGGCGGGCCCCGTGAGGAAGTGCGCGGTATGCGCATCCTCTTCACCTTGTCGATCTGCGTCTGGGCGCACGGCTGCGACTCGGCAACGTCGTCGGATCCGGGAGACGCGCGACCACCCGAAGCCGACGTGGCCCCGCTCGAGATGGACGTCGAGCCGCCGCCCGAGGCCGACGCCGAGCCGCGGGTCACGGATGCCGCCGCGTCGCCCACCGACGCGGCCGCGCTCCCTGTCGATGCGGCGACGCTCCCGCCCGACGCCGAGAGACCGCCCGCGCTCGACCTCCTCGAGACCCGGGTGGTCTTCGACGTCTCCGCGCTCACCGCGACCGCCACCGTGACGCTGGTCACCCATGGCCTGGAGCGCGCGCAGCTGTCTGCGGGCGGCCTCTCGGACCTCGAGCTGCGCACCACCGACGGCGCGGCCCTCGACTTCACGTACGACGACGGGCGGCTCACGCTCCCGGTCGTGGACGGCGAGCCCGTCACGTTCGTCGCGACCTACGGGTACGCGGAGCAGGGGCTCTTCGAGGGGCTGCTCCCCGGGCGCCGGTCGACCCTCACCTGGCCCGACCACTGCGGCAATCTCTTCCCGTGCAGCACGGATCCGGCCGACGGTCTGCGCCTCTCGGTCGAGGTCGTCGGCCTCGCCGCGGAAGACGTCGCCGTCTCGACACCACCGCTCGCGGTCGACGCGCCGCCTTACGTCGCCGCCTACGCCCTCGGGCCCTACACGTGGCGGTCTTACGGGACCACGCCCTCGGGCACCGAGGTGGGCGCGTGGCTCCGGCCGGGGGAGGCCGACGAGGCCGACCGCGGCCTCGAGGGGCTCGTCGAGGTCTTCGGCTGGTACGAGGACCACCTGGGCCCGTATCCGTTCGGCGATCGGGCGGGCGCGGTCTCCGTGGAGTGGGGGCCCAGCGCGGTCGGCGGCATGGAACACCACCCGTTCTGGCATGTCTCCGGCGCGCTCGGCGACCCCCTCGTTCAGGCCCACGAAGCGGCGCACGGCTGGTTCGGGGATGGCGTTCGACTGCGCTGCTGGGAGGACATGGTGCTCTCGGAGGGTGTGGCCGACTATCTCGCGGGCGCCGCCGCGGCGCTCCAGGGCGACTTTTTTGTGTGGTCGACCTACCGCCAGGCCGCCGAGGCGGCCGTCGCCCGAAGTCCCCTCGACGTGGCCCGCCCCGACGGGTGCAACCTCCTCGAACCCGCAAGTACCTGGTACTTCTCGGGAATCCCGTACAAGAAGGGTGCGCTCTTCCTCCGCGCGCTGGCGCAACGGGTCGGAGACGACGCCTTGCTCGACGCGCTGGGGGTCTTTTTCCGCGCGCACGTCGGTCGCGCCGCCGGGGTCGACGACCTCTTGGCGGTGATTCGCTCGGAGACGGACTACGATCCCACGGACTGCGCCGACACCTGGCTGCGGCAGCCGGCGCTCCCCGAGGCAGATCCGTGTCCGTGAGGCATGATTTGCGCGGCGATTCGGAGACCGCGGATGCGGTCGACTGAAAATTCGCGTAGGGTTGAATCGAGTGCAGTGTCCTTGGAGTCCCAATGAGATTGAGTCCGGCCGACATTCGTGAATTGCGTGACGCCCTCGACCGCGTGGGGGCCTTCGAGCGCCATTCGGGCATCATCTGGTTTCGGTTCGCGGCGATGCTGTGCCTCTCGGCCGCGCTGGCGACCGCGGCGCTCCTGAGCCCATGGTGGCTGACCGTGGTGCTGCTGCCGCTCGCCTCGCTCGCGCTGACCATCGGCGCGCTCTATGGCCACGAGGGGGGTCACAAGAGCCTGTCCACGAACAACGCCGAGAATGCGCTGATGCTGCACCTCGCGTTCCCGGTCCTCGGCGGGCTCGGTGCGGTGCACTGGTCGGCGAAGCACAACGTCGGCCATCACGGGCACCCCAACGTGATTGGCGGCCCGCCCCAGGGCGACCCCGACATCAACCTGTGGCCCATGGCGACCTCGACCCTCGACTACGAAGCGTCTGGGCCCGGTCAGCGCTGGTTCCAGCGGAATCTGCAGGGCTGGGCCTTCTGGCCGCTGACCAGCCTCCTGGTCTTCTCGATGCGCGTCGAGAGCTTCATCGCGTTGCGGCGCCACCTGCGGACCCGCGGCGCCGACCGTACCTTCTGGTTGGACGTCGTCTCGCTCGCGGCGCACTACACGCTGTGGCTCGTCATCCCGAGCTTCATCTTCGGCTTCCTCGCGACCTTCGCCTTCTACGTTGCCGTGTGGCTCCCGGTCGGGCTCTTCCTCGCAGGCATCTTCGTGGGTGCGCACTTCGGCCTGCCGGTCTTCGACGGCACGGGCGATCCGTGGCTCCTTCAGCTCCGCGCGACCCGCAACATCGACCTGCCCCCGTCCCTCTCGTGGACCTTCGTGGGCCTCGACCACCAGGTCGAGCATCATCTCTTCCCGCGCATGTCGCATCGACGGATGAAGGTCGCTTCGCCCGTCTTCCGGGCGTGGGCCGAGAAGAAGGGCGTGCCGTATCAGTCGTTGCGCCTCTGGCCGTCGCTCGTCGAAGCGACACGTTTCATGGAGCGCGCCTGGAACGAGGCTCCCGTGCCCGTCTCGCCCGAGAACGCGACGGAGGGCATCGCGCCGCCCGCCGCGTGCGAGGTCCCAGGTTCCGTCGAGGTGCAGGCGCCCGTCGGCCTCCTCGCGACCTGAGAAGCGCTCCACGCCGTGAGCCTCCTCGACCGCTTCCGTAAGGTCTCGGCGGCGCCCACGAACCCGGCGCAGCCCGCCCCCGCGCGGACCTTCGACGTCGCCGACCTCTATCGCGGGCCGATCCCCGAGGCGACGGAGGCCGTCGCGGCCGATGGTCTGCCGTTGGACGAGAAGCTGCGCCAAGCGTACTTCTGGATCGTCAACTCGGCCGTCATCAGCCCGCACTACGACATCGAGTACAACATCGAGCCGCCGATGCTGTTCTCGGTGGGGGACACCAAGAGCCGCCTGGCGCTGCCGTCGGGGCAGAGCTACTCGAGCTACGTGCTGCTGCCGATCCTGACGTTCGCGATCAGGCGTAAGTGCCTCTTCGTCGGCGGGCCGGGGCGCGGCAAGACCGCCAGCGCAATCCTGATGGGCGTGCTTGCGGGCTACTCCGTCAAGCAGGTGCGGCGCGCGATGCTGCATGGGCAGCCGCAGATGACCATCGCCGACCTGCTCGGCAACCCGCTGCCCGCCGACTTGCTCACGGCGAAGTCGACCGAGGACATCCGCATCCACTGGCGCCAATGGCTGCACATGCGGGTGAAGATCGTCGACGAGTACAACCGCATCCCCACGCGCACCCAGAGCGCGCTCCTCACGGTGATGGGTGACAACTACGCCGAGCTGCTCGACCAGATCCTCGAGTGCCCGGACTCGGCCTGGTACCTGACGGCGAACGACGATCAGGGCGGCGGCACCTACCAGGTCATCGAGGCGCTGCGCGACCGCATCGACGTCATCGTGCAGGCGCTGGCCTTCAGCCCGCGGTTCCTCCAGGACCTGCTCACCCGCATCGAAGAGAACCTGAAGCCCGAGGAGCTGTGCCCTCGGGAGATCATCTTCACCGAGGGCGAGGTCGACCGACTGGGGCACGAGATCCGCGCCGTCGTGTTGCCTGACCCCGTGCGACGCCGCCTGGAGTTCTTCGCGAGCCAGTTCGACTTCCTCGAGGTCGCCGCCGACCAGTTCGAATACAAGTCCAAGGACACCGCGCGCCTCGCGGGGGTGGAGTGGTCGTCGCTCGCCGCGCTCGACTCGGGCCGCGACCGCCTGAAAGACCTGGGCTGCCAGACCAAGAACGGCCTGTCCGTGCGCGCTTTGATGACCCTCATCCACTACGCCAAGGCGATGGCGTACTTCCGGGGTGAGCGGACCGTCGGGCTCGAGGACGTGCGCCAGGTGTTGCCCTTCGTGCTCGCCGACAAGCTCGTGCAGGACCCCGAAGCGCCGTTCTTCGACGCCCCGGGCAATGGCGCCTATCGGATGGACAAGGTCGGCTGGCTGCGCCGTGTCTTCGACCTGGCCACCGCCGAGTTCGACCGGCTCAACCTCGACCGGGACGACCTTGTCGGTCAGCTCTCCGAGGAGCTCCGCGCCGGGCTCGACGGCGTGAACGAGGCGACCGTGGTCGCGCGCCTGCAGCGCATCGAGCGGGCGATCCAGGACCTGGTGAAGGGCCGCAAACTCTACGGCCACCTGTACGACGACCTCGTGCAGCTCAAGTACCTGCACCAGCGCTACACGAACTACCTACGCTGGCTCAGGACGCGGTGACGTGAGCGCTGGCCCGACCGCCTCGCCGGCGCTCGCGAGCGTGCTCCGTGGCCAGCGCGATGGCCTGAACGCGCGCTTCGCCATGGCGCGCCGTCGCACGCCCGCGCTGGAACCCGAGGCCTTCGGCGCGTTCCTCTGCGACCGGGTCGGCCCGCTGGTCGAGGCGGTCGCGGCCCGCGCGCCCGAGCACACCGCCCGTGTGACCGAGCTGGCCTTCGACGCCGCGCTCGAGCTCGTGGGGCAACGCCTCGCGGGCCTGGGCGCGCGACACCCCGGCCTCGAGGAGGCCCTGTCTCGGGTATGGGTCGCCGGGGCCGCCCAGATCGCGGCGGCGCCCGGCCGGCTGCTGGCGGCGACCGCGAATGCGCTGATTCTGCTGCACGAAACGCCCGGAGCGCGGCCGGCCGTTTGGGCCGACGAGATGGTGCGGTTCGCACCGGTTGCGCCCGATCCCGGGCTTTGGCTCGCCCTGGGACAGGTCGCCGCGTGGCGTGCGGGGCTGGCGCACTACCGGTCGAGCGCGCTCCGCGTGGCGGCCGCGCTCCCGGATGCCGTGCGTTCTCTCGCGGTCGGTGGCCCGTCCACGGGCGATGGGGTCTTCCTGCTCGCCCGACTCGAGACCGATCCGTGGTTTCGTCCCGAGGCGGCTGCGGTGTCGACCGACGCGCCTCGCGTGGTCGCGCGGGTCGGCGCATTTCGCGGCTTCGGCGGAGTCTTCCCGGCGCCTCCGACCGTGGGGACTGGACCCCACGCGCACTTCGTCGAGAGCGGCGAGACCCGGTGGTGGCTCTACGCCGACGCCTTCGGGGCCACGCTCCACCGCGCCCAGGCAGAGGAGCGCCCCGGCAAACTCCAGGCGGACTCCACGTGGCGCATCGAACGGGGCGTGCTCTGGTGCGGCGCGCACCACCTCGACCTGCCGGTCGTCGGTGCGGTCACGAGCGCGGCGCGCCTGGGGAATACCCTGGCGGTCACGTGTGCGCGCAGTCACTCGATCCTGCTGGTCCGGCTGCCGACGGCGCCGTGAGCACGCACACCGAGGCGCACGCCGGGCTCGCGGAGGCGTGGACGGCGGCCTGGCCGCAGGCCCTCGAGGCCTGGAGTCGCTACACACGCCTGCGCCCGCCCAGCCTGTGCCTGCGCTCGACCGAGGCGGTGGCGCTCGGCCTCACGGGCAGCTTCGCGATGATTCGACTGTCCGACCAGAACGTCGTCATCGACCTGGAGCAGGTCCGTGCCGACGGCCTGGAGGACCTGGCCGTCGAGGTGCTCGCGCACGAGATCGGGCACCACGTCTACGCCCCGGGCACGCTCGACGACCACGTTCGGACCCTGGCGCGGGTGCGTCACGCGCTGCCGGGCCTGGCGGTGCACGCGCCGCTGATCGCGAACCTCTACACCGACTTGTTGATCAACGACCGACTCCAGCGACAGTCCGGACTGCGCATGGCCGAGGTCTATCGGCGACTCGCGCAACGCTCGAAAGGCCCGAACGGCGCGCTTTGGTCCGTGTATCTGCGCATCTACGAGGTGCTCTGGTCGCTGCCGCGGCGTTCCCTGGGCGGAGACGCGGTCGACGACGCCCAGGAGGGCGACGCGTGGCTCGGCGCTCGGGTGATCCGAAGCTACGCGCGCGACTGGCTGCGGGGCGCCGGGCGGTTCGCGGCCCTGCTCTATCCCTACCTCGAACAGGCTTCTGAGGGCGGGCAGGCGCTGTCGCGACTGATGGACACACGCTCCGCGGGTGAGGGCGGTGAGCCGGCGGGCGGTGTCGAGATAGACCCCGAGGAGCTGGAGGACGCCATCCACCCGGCCGACGATCCGGCCCTCAACGGCAAGGACGACGCAGCGCCCCGCGAGACGCCGCCGACTCCCGGGACCGCGAGCGGCGCGCGTGGACAGGCCCGTGATCCCTTCACTTTCGGGGAGTTGCTCCGCGCCGCGGGCCTCAAACTCACGCCGCGCGAGGCGGCCATCCGCTACTACGCGGAGCGCGCGCGGCCGCATCTGGTGCGGTTCCCCGTGCGTCGGGCCCCCCAGGCGACGGAACCGCTGCCCGAGGGCCTGGAGCCCTGGGCGCTCGGTGAGCCCTTTGAAGAGCTCGCGTGGTTCGAGTCCCTGGTGTCGAGCCCCATCGTGATCCCCGGGCTGACGACCTTGAAGCGCATCCACGGGGACAGTCCGGGTCGGATGCCGCAGAACCTCCCGGTCGACCTGGACCTCTACGTGGACAGCTCCGGCTCCATGCCCGATCCGGCGATCAGCATCTCGTACCCGGCGTTGGCGGGCGCGATCATCGCGCTCTCGGCGCTCCGTGTGGGTGCGCGGGTGCAGTGTGTGCTGTGGAGCGGTCGGCACGACGTGCTCAAGACCGACGGCTTCGTCGGGGACACCCGCGCCATTCTGGCCGTGCTCACCGGCCACTTCGGCGGGGGGACCCAGTTTCCGCTGCCCACGCTGCGGGAGACCTACGCGCATCGGGCGCCGAGCGCTCGTCCCGTGCACGTGCTCATCATCTCCGACGACGGCGTCTCCACGCTGTACGACAAGGACGAGCGCGGCCGGGAAGGGTACGAGGTGGCCGGCGAGGCGCTCGCCCGCGCTGGCGGCGGCGGCACGATGGTTCTGAACATCTCGCAGGGCTGGGAGAGCTACCAACCCCACATCGTACGCGCCCGAGACGAACAAGGCTGGGCCGTGCACGCCGTCAGCTCGATGGAAGACCTGGTCGCCTTTGCCCGCGCCTTCTCGAAGGCGAAGTACGCGACGGAGTGAGTCTGCGCTCCCCGGCCCTCGGCGCGCGCGTCGTCGTATGGCGGGTGAACACCGCGTGCCCGCTGACGTGCCCGTTCTGTGCCCACGACCGGCGGCTCGGCGGATCCAGGCCCGAGGTCACGCTGGACGCCGCTCTGCAACTCGCCCAGAGGCTGTCCGCGTGGGCCTGCGACAGCGGGCGCCCGGTGCTGCTCTCGCTCCTCGGGGGTGAGCCGTTCGTCTGGGCCCCTCTCGAGGCCTTCGCGCGACGCGCCCGCGCGCTCCCGGGGCTGCACCTGGGGCTCACGACCAACGGCGCCGCGCTCGGTCGGGTGGAGTCCAGGCGGCTGCTCGCCGAGGTCTTCACCGAGGTCACGGTCAGCCTCGACGCGCTCGGCGCCGCCCACGACGCGTTGCGGGGCGCCCCGGGACTCGCGGCGCGCATCGACGCGGGTTTGTCCACGCTGCGCCGGGAGGCGCCGGCGCTGTACGTGCGCGTCAACGTGGTGCTGATGCGGGACACCGTCGCGGACCTCGGGCCCCTCTGTCTGCATGTGGCGACCCTCGGCGTGAACGAGATCACGTTCAACGCGCTCGGCGGCCGCGACCGACCCGAGTTCCATGCGGAGCACGCCTTGCGCCCCGAGGACGTCCGCGCGTTGCGGCTCACGCTCCCGCCGCTCGCCGAGGCGCTTGCACGGCGCGGGGTGCGCCTCGCCCACGGCGACGCCTATCTGAAGCGTCTCGAAGCGACTGCGGTCGGTCAGGCGTGCCCTGTCGAGGACTGCGCGCCCGGCCGGGACTTCCTTTTCATGGACGAGCACCTGCGCGCCGCCCCGTGCAGCTACACGGTCGCCGCCTACGGTGTGGACGCGCTCGGCCCCGACCCGGTCTCGATGCTGCCGGAGACGCTGCGGGCGGCGAGGGCGCGTCACCGCGACGCGCAGTGCGACGACTGCCCGAGCACCCAGGTCTTCGAGAAGTTCGGCGGGGGTTCCGTCCCGGCCCCGGTCGTGGGAGCATCCACACCATGAGCACCCAGGCCGGCCCCGCGCTCGAGGCGCTCGTCCGTCGCATCGTCGAGACCCCCGCGGACTTTCGCGATGAGCCGCGATGTGGCGGTCGCGGGCGTGTGCACGTGGACGCCGTGGTCGCGGACCTTGCCGCGGCGCTCGGGGTGACGCTGGAGG
The DNA here is from genome assembly GCA_049318805.1 of Bradymonadia bacterium. Lineage (GTDB taxonomy): Bacteria > Myxococcota_A > Bradymonadia > UBA7976 > UBA1532 > CANLBD01. The sequence goes on along the minus strand of JBMOFP010000051.1, from coordinate 24,249 downwards.
CCGCCACCCTCGACGGCCTGGGCGCCCAGCAGGGACACGACGAGCGCAACCGTTTGTCGATCGTGCTCCTCCAGGCGTGGCTCCTCTCGGACCCCGCGCTCGGTCGGGCGACGTGGACGGCCGACGACCTCGTGCGCATCCTGGGCGAGGCCGCGGTCGAGCTGGCGCCGCACACCGCCGCGCCGCGCTTTGTGGACGACGTCGAGCGGCGCGAGGAGCTCGCGCGGGTGACCCTGGCGCGCCTGGGGCTGCACCCCCAGGGCGAGACCGCCGAGCAGGCGCAGGATCGTTTGACGAGCCTCAGCGCCGCCGAGCGCGCGCGGGTCATGGCGGCCACGCGGGCGGCCCAGGAGCGCGCGCGCCTCGTGCGCGAGGCCCTGGCGCGCAAAGAGGCGGAAGAGTCCGCGGACAAGTACACCCGCGAGTGAGCGGTTACACCCGTGTCGCCCAGTAGACGACCGACGGGTAAGCCGCGAGCCACGCGAAGAAGAAACGGTTGAGGCCGAAGACCCAGGCGTTGACCAGGTGAAAGGTCGCGGCGATGACGAGCCAGGTGACGACTGCGGTATCTGGTGCGAAAAGGACCAGCGCCGCCGAGAGCTCGAAGCCGATGACGCCCAGTGATGCAATCCGCATCACCGGTTTCGAAGCGGCGAGGCGCCGGACCGCGAGCGGCACGGCGTAGCGCGGGCTCGACAGGAAAGCCGCGAGGGCGTCGCCGGAGCGCCAGGCCGGCGCCCGGACCTTCGCCAACCCCGCCATGCCGTAGGACAAGAGTGTTTGGAGCGCGATCCAGCCGAGCGCGGCGTCCACCATGAAGGTGTGTTCGGGGAACAGCCGCGCGACCGTGAGCGCGAGGCCCACGTGCACGGTCATGTAGTCGCTGCCGCCATTGTACAGCCCGCGAAAGCGCAGGCAGACCAGCGCGGTGCTCGCGAGTACCAGCGCCGCCGGGACCGCGCCCCCCCAGGTCCCGAGCGCGAGCGCGGCGCCCAGGCGCAACCCCAGCAGCCCGAGCACCGCCGGCCAATCCAGAAGCAGGTCCAGAACCCGGCGCAGCCCGCTCGGCAGGGGCGCGAACTCGTCGCGAACCACCGACCAACACCACACGCCGTCCGGAGACAGGGCCCGCCGCGTGGCAAGGTGCTCGAGCGTCTGCACGGCCACGGACACGGCGAGCAGGGCCTCGATCGCTCGGAGCGCGAGGTCCGCGGTCACAGGGGGTGCACCGTCGACAACAAGACCACGTCCGACTCCGACGGCGCCGCATCCGTGGCGCACAGGTCCACACGGAACTGGTACAGGCCCGCGCCGCCTGCCGCGCGCGCCTGTGCCTCGACCACGCGCTGCACGAGGCGGTACGACACGAGCTGCGCCGCGTCGTCGGGGGCGGCGTCGGGCACGTCGTCCAGATCGATCAGCAGGTGCTCCACGAGCGCGTGCTCCGCGAACGTCAGGTTGCCCTTGGGGTTGTAGAGCAGGGCGGTCCACGGTCGCGCATGCGGCGTATGGGCGTCCCGCCAGGGCCCCAGCGCGTCGGCGCTCGCGCCCGCGCGCCACCGCAGTGTCGGCACCGGGCCGATGTCCTCGAAGAAGCGCCAGCTCGGAAAGAACGCCCGCAACCACACGAAGGCGCGCCCCGGCACGAGCCGGCGGCCACCGAAGGCCAGCGCGACGAAGGCCGCACCGAAGAGCAAGAGCACCGCTGCGTTCACCCGCGGGAGTGTGCACCAGCGCCGCGTCCGGCGGCACCTTGTGACGCTCCTCGAGGTCCGACTGCGCCTCAGCAGGCGCGGCGCCCAGGCATCCCCGACCCTACGGATAGGCCGCTGCGCGCGGGTTCAGGACATGGACGCGAGGTGCGTCGGTGGCTGGAGCAACGGACGGATGTGAGGGTTCACCGCGGGCGGCACCGCGGATGACCGAGGCCGTCCGCTTCGACAGGCGCAGCAGGACACAAGGCCCCCCGCGAGCCCGACAGGCCGAGTGCGAGTCTCGGCTCGTTGGGACGAACGGCCCACGTGGGCCATCCGTCACCGCATGCCACCGGCCGGATCGGCGCTCGGCGGCTCCGTGCTCGCACTGGGGGGCGGCGACACTCCGCTTCGCGCCACGGCCTCGTGCCGCCAGACCGCGGGCAGGCCGAAGCGCAAGAAGTGGGCGTTGTCCCAGCCCGGGTACTTCGCCTCGACGGCCGCCTTCAAGCGCGCGAGCGTCTTGTCGGGCATGGGGAGCTCGAGACTCGGCTCGGCCTTCACCTGCGCCACCACGAAGTCCAGATACGCACGCTCCTGGACGACGAGCTCAGGTCCGCCGCTCAGGCCGCGGCCCGGGTGAACGAACCTGGGCGACATCGCGTCGATCTCGGCCAGCCGTGCGCGCCACGCGTCGACGAGGCCGAGCTCGAGCCAACTGTGATGGCCGTTCGCGACCAGGTCGCCCGCGAAGACATGGCCGTCCCACTCGGCGATGACGTGGGCTTTGCTGCAGGCCTCCCCCGCAACGTGCAGCTTCACCGCCAGCCCACCGGCTTCGAACACCCCCGTCGTATCGCCGAAGACCTTCGGCTGCGGCACTTCCGTAGGGTAGTCGGGGGCGAACGTGCTCAGGAACTTGCCGCTGCGCTGGGTGTGGACCGCCGGGATGAGAGCGGCGACCTGTGCGGAAGTCACGACGCTCGCGCCGTGCTTCTGAAACGTGGCCGTGCCGTTGAACTTGTCCGGGTTGACGTGCAGGACCACCGCGCCGACGACCTTCTTGCCCGTCTCGCGCTCGGCCCGCCGAATGGCGTCCTCGGCCGCCGACGGCAGGAACTGTGTGTCCAGGGCGACCAGCCCGGTCGGCCCCTCGAGAAAGAACGTGTTGGTGCTGAAGCCCCAGTCGCTGGAGGTGTAGACCAGAACCCGGGGGTCGCCGACGAACCGCGCGAGTCTGCCGGGGGCCGTGCGCTGGTTCGCGACCCCCGGTGTCGCCGGACCCGCACCACAGGCGGGAAAGAGCGCCGCGACGAGGGCCAGGGTCAGGGTCACGGCGGTGATTCGGGAACGCGCGGGCATGGAGGCCACCTCCGTCGCGACGATGCCTCAGGGTGTGCGACAGGCCGAGAGGAAAACGTCCGGGCGAGGGTTTGGTACGGCTCATGGGCGCCCTCGCACCCCGCAGTCCGGTGGCCGTCCGGACCCAGTCCTTTGCCAATCTCTTCTGCTCTTGTCCGCGCGGAGCGCCTTCTGCAATCTGCGTTCGTGCGGAAGAGCGGTCATGAAGAGCGGCGCGCCGCGCGTCGAACAACGTCGGCACGGCGCCCGCCAATGCGCTGCGCGGCGTCGAGGCTGCGAGATTGAAGATGACTCCGCAAACCTCGATTGCGGTCCTCCAATGACTTTGGCCTCCCTCATTGCGGCGGGTGAGACGCTGAGCGTCGAGTTCAAGAGCGATCTCAACGACACTGAGCTCGTGGAGACCGTCGTCTGCCTCGCGAATGGCCAGGGCGGCACCTTGCTCGTGGGCGTGCATGACGACGGGCGTGTTGTCGGGGCCCGCGCGCGTCACGGAGCGACCACCGACTCCCGTCGCGTCGAGGCGCTCGTGTCGAACGCTACCCGGCCCGCCCTGGGCGTCCGGGTCGAGTTGCTCGACCACGAGGGACGCCCTGTACTCGTCGTGCACGTGCCGCGCGCCCTCATCGCCACCGGCACCGCGAGCGGCCGGTACTTGCGTCGAGCCCTGGGTGGTGATGACAGGCCGGCGTGCGTGCCGTTCTTCGTCTACGAGACCGCTGCGCATGGCCTGACTCAGGACCCTTCAACGGCCCTCGTGCCAGGCGCCACTTGGGAGGATCTCGACCCCATCGAAATCGAGCGCTTCCGGCGCCTCGCGCGGGAAAGTGGCGGACGAGGCGACGTCGCGCTGCTCCGCTTGTCGGACGAGGAGCTCGTGCGGGCGCTCGGGGGCATCGAGCCGCAGCCGGCCGGTATCGGCATCCGACGGGTAGCGCTGCTCCTTTTCGGCCGCGAGGGGTCGCTCCGCACTTTGATGCCCACGCACGAGGTCGCGTGGCAGGTTCTTCAGGCGCGCTCGGTGCTCGAGAACGAGATCGTGCGGCTGCCGCTCCTGCGGTGCTTCGAACTGCTCACTGAGAGATTCCGCGCACGGAACCGGTCATCGGAGCTGGTCGATCTCTTTCGCACCGAGGTTCCGGATTTCCCGGAGGAGTCTTTCCGAGAGGCCCTCGCCAACGCGCTCACGCACCGTGACTACACGGCGCTCGGGGCGGTGCATGTACAGTGGATTGACGAAGGCATCGTACTCGCGAGCCCTGGTGGGCTGCCCGAGGGCGTGCGAGTCGACAACTTGCTGACGACACCACCTCGCCCACGCAATCCGACCCTCGCCGATGCGTTCAAGCGCGCCGGGATCGTCGAGCGCACTGGCCGAGGCGTCGACACGATCTATTACGGGCAACTGCGCTACGGTCGCCCGCTTCCTCGATACGACGTCACGAGCGCGTCGGTCTCGGTGACATTGCCAGGAAGTGCGGCCAACCTCGACTTCGTGCGTTGGATCGTCGGCGAGGGCCGCGCGGGGCGAGAGTGGTCATTGCCCGATCTGCTCGTTGTGCGCGCCATCGCCGAGGCCCGCAGCTTGACCGCTGATGAGGCCGCCAGCTTCATCCAGTCCGACGCAGACCGCGCGAGGACCGTGCTCGCACGGCTCGTCGACGCGGGCATCCTCGAAGCACGTGGCGCTGGCAGAGGGCGCGCATACCACCTGTCGGGGGCGATGTACCGTGTGTTGGGCGATCGCGCGGGCTACGTCCGGGTGCGAGGCTTCGAGCCGGTACAACAAGAGCAGATGGTGCTTCAGTACGCCCAGGAACACGGGCAGATCACCCGCCGTGAGGCCGCTGAGCTGTGCAAACTCTCGGGGGACCAGGCCAGCCGCCTTCTACGAAGACTCGCCTCAGAGCACCCTGAGCTGTGCCTCGAGGGCGAGCGCCGAGGCGCCCGGTACGTCTGGAAGGGACCGGGGCGGGTGCCCAAACGGGGGAAGAAATAAGCGCAAATGCGAGCATTATGCGCGCGCGTATTCTAGAATGCGCAACTTATGCGCGACCCGAGAGCGCTCTGACCAGGCGGTCGACCGTCTCGACCTCGTCGTCCGCTACGGGCCGATCCAGGTTGACACCCACCGCGGCCCGGCTTTCATTGAACCCGAACGACCAAGCATGGAGTGCTTCGCATGAAGGCGCAGGCCGTCCTTTGGGTGGCGCTCACGACGACCGCGTCGCACGCCGCCAGCCTGCCGCCCCACGACCCGATTTCGACTCTGGTCATCGGCGACGAGGTGAATCCGCATCGACTCTCGGACGCCGACCTCACCCAACCACGCGACCTGGTCGCCGCTCTGGAGGCCGACGACAGCGGCCTCGTGCTGACCGGCGGGCGCGTGACCGACGTGAACAGCCAGTGTATCGACGCGGCGCTCGCGGCACTCGGGAGCGCCGAGCCTCCCGACGTGGTCGTCTATTTCGCCCACCTGCCCGCCCGAGGGTGTGCAGGTCAAGACCAGCAACCCGCGCTCACGGCGGCGCTCGAGCGGCACCTGACGCAGGGTCGTGGGGTCGTCGTCTTTCATCACGGCCTCTATCAGATGCCGGGCAAGGAAGCGATTCTTCAGCTCCTGGGCGGGTTTGCGCTCGGCGTCAGTTTCGATCGCCCAGAGGGCCAGCGTGTGCTCAACGTCGCCGGCGGGCACTTTGTCTCCAGCAACGCCGTCGCGTACCCGGCGATGACTGCGCTGGCGGGCCTTCCCCCGGTGCCTGATGACACCTACCCAGCGTTTCAGAACCTGCCCGACGAGCGTTATCCCGACACTCAGCTTTTGACGCAGGCAGGGGAGTCGCGCACGATTCTGTTCGCGACGCCCTCGGGCGGGCCGAGGATCCTGGGATTCGACCTGCAACGGGCTGGATGGCTGGGACGCGTCGTCTTCTATCAGCCCGGCGAGTATCAGCCCAACGCCCTGGACGACCGCGCCGGTCCAAATTTTCAGATTCTCGCCAACGCCGTCCTGTATGTGTCGGGGCGACTCGACGAGGTTGAAGAGCCGCCGCCCGACGCGGGGGCCCCCATGGACGCGGCGGTCGTGCCGCCGCACGACGCTCGACAGGCGGATGACTCGGGGCTCGCGCCCGATGCGAGCACACTCGCCGATGCGGCTCCGCTGACGGACGCGGCACCGCTCTCGGATCTCGCGACCCCAGCGGACGCCGTTCCGCCCTTGGACGACTCAGCCGTTCCGCTGGACACGGCGCTCCGCGACGAAGCCGATGCGGCCACCGTCGATGCGGAGGTCCCGGCGGACGCGGACGCCTCCGCGTCCGGCGCGTCGTCGCCGTCCGGGTGTTTCGTCTCGCCCGGACGTGTCAGCGCGCGGGGGCACTGGGCCATCGGACTGCTCCTCACCGCTCTGGCCGTGCGCCGGAGGGCAAGGTCGCGCCGAGCGTAGCCGTGTGAGCAGGCTCGACCACGAGCTGTGACACTCCGGGTCTCCTTGGGCTCTACACCGTGGGCTGACCTCGCAGCAGCCCGGGTGAGACAAGACCGTGAGCTTCTTCAATCGTTTCATGGGTTTGTTCGTCTGGCTGCTCCTCCTCGTGGGGCTCATGCCCGGCGCGGCGTCGGCCTGCGGCGGCTTCTTCTGCGGCGCGACGCCCGTCGACCAGCAGGCCGAACGCATCCTCTTCGTTCAAGAGGACGAGTACACGGTCCGGTCGATCGTGGAGATCCAGTACCAGGGCGACCCGGAGAACTTCGCGTGGGTCGTGCCGGTGCCGTCGGTGCCCGAGCTCGATACGTTCTCTCCCCAAGCGCTTCAGGCACTCGACCTTGCGACGGAGCCGTTCTACATCCCGGCGTGGCAATGTACTGCCTACCTCTATGCGGATAACGACGGCGGCCCGCCGCGGGCCGACAGCGTGACGGTGGACGTGCTCGACCGGCGACTTGTCGGTCCGTTCGATACCGCAACGATCGAGTCACGCGACCCGGACGCTCTCGTCGAGTGGTTGCGCATCAACGATTTCCGCGTGCCGGAGCAGATGGAGCCGTTCATCGCGCTCTACGTGAACGAGGGCATGAAGTTCCTCGCGATGAAGCTCCAGCCTGGCCGGCGCGTCGACTCGATTCGTCCGATCTCCATGCGTTACTTCGCGCGCAGCCCCGCCGTGCCACTCCGACTCACGGCGGTCGCCGCGCTGCCCGAGATGGGCGTGAAGGTCTGGGTGCTGGCCGACCGCCGCTATGGCGCCCTCAACGTGCCTGCGATTGAGGTCCCTCTGGAGCGTGTCCGCTACGACGTCTCGGACGACAAATCCAACCATGCGGCGCTCGTCGCGCGCTTGGTCGACGAGCAGCAGGCGCCCGCGTTCGTCACCGAGTATGCGCAACCCACAGGGCCGCTGGCCGACCGTGTCGCGAACGCCTTCGTTCCCCGGCCCCCCGACGAGGAGGCACTCGAAGCGCGTGACACGCTCGAGGCCCTGCTGCGGTCGAAGCCCTACATCACGCGCCTGTACACGCGGGTCTCTCCTGAAGAAATGCACATCGACCCCATCTTCGGACCCACAGACGGGGGCGATGTCTCGAACGTCCATGTGCTGCCGGAGTCTGCGGTCGCGCACTGCGGCCGGCCGACTCCGGGCGAGCCTCGGGACTCCGCCGATGCGTGCGAATTTGCCGCGTGCGGGCAGGCCGGCCGATGCGCCGCGATCGCGACGAATGAACCGGACTTCGACATTCCTGGGTGCGCGTGCGCCGAGGGCACCGTTGCGCGTGCAATGCTCGACCCGGACGCCCGTGGTCGGGCCCGCATCGCTTGCGTGGACGCGCGCATGAACTTTGCGGAGCCGTTCGTCGACCCCTGCGCCCAGAGCCCGTGCGGCTCGCGTGGGGAGTGTGTCTCGCTCAATGGCACCGCGACCTGCCGATGCGACGTCGGTCTCGTGGCGGTCGCGCGAATCCAGAGGTCTGTCGAGAGTGTGGTCATCGGGGCCCTGCCGCGCTGCCTCGAACCGAAGGTCCCCTTGCCCGACGACTTTCTCGCGGGCCTGGTCCCGTTCGAGCCGAATCTGCCCTATCCAGGCCGTCCCGGGCCGATGGATCCACCCCCCGAAATGACCCCCAGCCCGAACGGCGGGGCCTCGACTCTACCGCCTCGCCGGGGCACGCCCACCGCCGACACCGGGGACGCCGGGTGCAATACCGCCTCGACACGCGGCGCGGCGCCGCTCGGAGGACTGATTGTTGTGCTCGGCCTCGGGCTGGCACGACGGCGGCGCTTTGCCTGAGACGCACCTTCACCCACGGCCCGTTGCAGGGCCCGCTCGAGCGCCGTAAGGTCGGAGACGTGGCCACGTCACTTCCCGCGCGCGACCGCAGTCTCATCGAAGTCTCCCTTCGTCGTCTCGTCTTCGCGAGCGCCTTGAGCGGATGCGGGGGGAACACGGCCGACGCTGTCTTCGAGGGTGTCGAGGACTCGGACTCCGGGCCGGCCATAGGCGACTCCAGGGTGCGGGATTCGGTCGCCCCGCAGGGAGACGACGCTTGCGGACCGACGACGTGCGATGCGGCCCTGACGCTTGACGTCGCCGCCGTGCTCGACGCATCCCTCCCGCCCGATGGCGCACTGCCTGACGCGTCACCTCCGCCCGATGGGCCCCCGCCCGAGTTTCAGATTCCCAGCGGGGTTGGTCTTTCCACACAAGTTCTGGCGTGTTGGCTGTGGAAGCATGCGCTTTGGGGCACCGGTCCGCCCTTCTTTGACTCACCGAGTGACGACGATGGCGTCCGGCTCTACGGTGCGCGATTCGGTCTCACGCGCGAAAACTGGGCCCGGCTTTGGATAGACATCGACCGGTGCGCCCACCGCGTGACCGAATCGAATGAGTACGGCCACGATGGGAGTGTGGCAAGCCTCGCGATGACCGCAGATGTCGTCGAGCGTCTCTCTGGAGTTTCGATGTTCGCCGAACCATTCGACGCCCCGGGCGGAGTCTTCAACGCCTACAATCCGGTATTCATTCAGTGGGCCGTGGAGAACGTCATTCCGTCGCCCGACGATCGGATCGAAGGCTTGGGGCTCTCGCTCATCTACGACCGGGTGTTCTCGGCGTTTGCACGCCGGATGGCAGAGACGTACGTGTACCTCCAGGAGCGCGCGCTGTTTGAAAGCGAGGTCGATGCGCTCTGGGATTGGTTGGTGGCCGTCGACGACCCGTACACGCGCTTCGCGGAGTCACCCGAGTGTGAAGGTGTCTTCTCTGAAACCTGGACCGTACTGCCTCGCGTCTGGTGCTATCTGGTCTGGAGGTTCGACCTGGTCCCACCACCCGCCGGCGAGACCGCGTGGGTAGAGCCTGAGGCGGCGAGCACGGCCCTGGAGATCGTCGCGCTGTGGCTGCGCCGCGGCCTGGACGGCACCCACGACGAAGTTTGGTCCGGCGTGGCTCGTGTGATGAGGCTCTACGACGCGGAGTGGTACGCTGAACTCAGGCGCACCTACCCGAATGCCCGTGTCACGTGGTGAGGTGATTCGGTGGTGTCCGGAATCGGATCGAGGTCGGACCGGCTGATCGTCGCCTCGAACCCCCCCGCCGTCCTCTGGTCAGCCCGCGCCTTGGAGCCGAGGGCAACTCAGCAAGTCGTTGAGACGAACGACGTTCTCGAACTCGGCGCGCTCAGAAGGGGTGAGCTCCCCGGCCATACACTTCGCTGCCAGTTCTTCGACTCGGGCGGCCAGGTCAACACCCGCTCGCGAGAGTGCTGACTCGAGTTGCGCCAAGGTGCGCTTGTCCATGCCCGAATCGTCGCTTTGTCGGGCCTTCAACACAAGCGCCAGAACGGCCCCGGACTTCCCCCTGACCCCGCAACTCGACGCGCACCTCCCGCCCCCCTTGACACGCCCCCTCCACACTTCGACCTTCGCCTGAGCTGACCCTCTCGGAGCTTGCGTGCCGCCTCGTTCTCTCGCCCTCGCCGCCGCGCTGCTCACCCTGCTCTGGGCGCTTGCGCCCCTTGCGGCCGTAGCTTCCGCGACGGTCGGCACATACATCGACAGCCCCACCACCGCCACCGACCTCCACCCGAGCGCCGGGCCTCGAGTCGAGACGTCGATGACGGAGACGCTCTCGAGCTTCGTGGACGTGGGGCGGCGCCGCCGCCACCGCCGCCGCGTGTCTCCACGTTCGCGTACGACGGCCTGGGCCGCCTGACGTCGAGCAGCTCGCCGGAGGGTGAGCTGAACTACGCCTACGCCTACCCCGAGCCCGACGGCCGACTGCAGGTCACGACCTCGGGGGCCATCTCCGAGGTCCGGAACTTCGACGCGCTGGGCCGCGTGTCCAATGTGCGCCGGGGCGCGGGGCCGCTGACGAGCTTCACGTGGAACCTGGGCGGGACCCTCGCCTCGGTCTCGGCCCTCGGTGGCTGGTTCTAGCAGGACGCTGAAAAAGTCCGTCCATGGACTTTTTCAGCCCCGCTCCGCCGAAGTGAATTCGGCTCCGCTCCCGGAATCATTCGGCTTTTCCAAAGCCTCGGTGATTCCGCCGGGCCGTCCTGGCCCGGGCAGGCTGCTTTTTCAGCAGCCTGCTAGGGCTGCGTCGCCACGGGTCCGTTCTCGGGATGAGACCTTCGTCTCGCCGGCAGCACGCAGCGATGGTGAGCGTCACGGCGCGTGCAGCTCTTCTGCAAGAGACCGCGAGAACTCGTCGAGCGCGACCCAGTCGGTGAAGTCGTAGTCTCGCGAGGTGTCCGTCGGCAGCCCCTCGCTCTTCGCAATGCGTTTCATCACCCAGCGCACGAGCGGGTTGTAGTGCGTGAAGACGAAGGCGCCCGCGACCGGGCGCACATGACGCGGATGCCAGCCCGTCGCTTCCGTAAAGGCCCGCAGCTGTTCCCCAACGCGGGTCGCCGACGTCGCGCGCGCCTCGGGCGTCGAGCCCTGCTCGGCGCCCGCCTCGGCGCCGCAGACCGAGAGGAACGCGGCCGGCATCGCCTCCAGCATCCCTCGGCGCGCTTTCACGAACGCAAGGAGCGCGCGCTCGTGCTTCCCGAGGTGCACGGACCCGACCAGCACCGCGGCGTCGCTTCGAATGAACGCGGCGGCCGCGTCCGCATCCGCCACGTCGTGGACCTCGACCTCGAGCGCGCGCGCCGCGAGCGCCGCACCGACCCGCTCGGCGACCTTGCGCGCGTGACCTTCCTTCGTGGCGTAAAACACTCCGACTCGCTGCATGGGCTGGCGACCTCCGAGCGCTGGCGCTGCAACTCCTGGGCCTCATCGATGGCGCGTTGATCGTCGGTGATGTCGTTGGGGCAGAACGCGCTCAGGCGGGGCGTCGCACCGGCGACGCGGTCAGATTCGCGAGGTGGGGCATCACCTTGATGCGGCGCGTGGCGCCTCGAGCACCGCCTTGAGCCCCGTCGCCAGCCACTCGACGAGGGCGCGCACGCGCACCGAGGGCGCACGGTTCGGCGGATAGAGCACGGTCACCGGCAACGGCGCGGGCTCGAATTTGGCGAGCACGATGCGGAGGCGTCCGGCGAGCACGTCGGGCATGGCCTGGTAGGAGAGCACGCGGCCGAACCCGAGCCCGGCGACGCACGCCTCGACCATCGCGGCGGCGTGGTTGCACACGAGGCGCGCCGTCACCGGGACCTCGAGGGCGCTTGACCCCTCGCCGAAGGACCAGTTCGGGCCACTCGAGATGCCCAGGAACCGCACGCAAGGCGCTGTGGCGAGCGCCGTCGGGTGCTCCGGTGTGCCGTACCTCTGGAGCAACGCGGGGCTCGCCACCACGACCTCGCGCACCTCGCCGACCGGCCGCGCGATGAGCGAGGAGTCGCGGGGAAGACCGATCCGCACCGCCACGTCGATGCCCTCGTCGAGCAGGTCGATGGGCCGGTCGAGCAGCAGCAACCGCGCCGCGACCCGCTCGTGTTTCGCGACGAAGGCGTTCACCAGCGGCGCCACGTGCATCTCGCCGAACCGCACCGGCGCCGTGATCGACACCGTGCCCGCCGGGGCCGCGTGACCGTCGGCGAGGGCGCGCTCGCCCTCGTCGAGCTCACTCAGGACTCGACGACAGAGCTCCAGGTAGGTGCGGCCCTCGTCGGTGAGCGAGAGCCGGCGCGTCGTGCGGTGCATGAGCTTCACCTGAAGCGTTCGCTCGAGCTCCGCGAGCAGACGCACGACCGTCGGCGGCGACCGGTCGAGCGCGGTCGCAGCCGCGGTGAGGCTCCCGCGGCGGGCAATCTCGACGAAGACCTGCATGGCGAAGAGTCGATCCACGCAGCGGATGATTACTCCGTTCTACGGAAGAGTTCCGTGCGAATCGCCCCATTTATCCACCGGAGCGCGGTGCGCACACTGTTTTCACGGTGGAACGACCCACCGCAATCCGCCCCCAGAGGTTCACCATGAAGACCGCCATCGTCGTTTTCGCAGACCCCAATGCCGGCACCGAAGAGGCGCTCGGCCGTCTCTTCAACGCGCTCTTTCTCACCTACGAGCTCAAGCAGAAGGGGCGCGAGGTCGCGCTCCTCTTCCAGGGCGCAGGCACACGGTGGGCGAGCGAGGTGGTCCGCCCCGAGCATCCGGCCCACGCGCTGTACGCGCTGGTGGAGGACCAGGTCGCCGGTGTGTGCGGCGGCTGCGCCGATGTCTTCGGCGCCCGAGACGCGGCGACCGCAGCCGGCGCGCGGCTGGTGCGCGAGGCGATGATCCCCGGCACGACCGGGGTCACGGACCTCTCCCGCTATCTCGACGAGGGATACGCCCTCGTGACCTTCTGACTGAAGACGGGAACGCCGCGCCCCGAGGTCGAGGGACCATGAACGGACTCAGCAAATCGCACCAGCAGCACGCAGGCGAGCTCTTCGTTCAGCGCATGCGAAAGGTGCCGTCCAGGGTGAGCGCCTCACTCGTGGACGCCATTCACGACCAGATGCCGAGCCCGCTCGTCGAGTTCTACCGCGGCCTCCGATGCCTGCCGCTGGGCACCCTCGACGCCCAAGGCCGGCCGTGGGCGACGCTCCTGTGCAACCCGGAGACCACGGCGCCGACCAGCGAACGCCTGCGGCTGCGCGCGCGGGTCAACGTGGACGATCCGTTCATCGAGGCCGTCCTTTCGCCCACGCCCTCCGCGCGACTCTTTGCGGGCGTCGCGATCGACTTCGCCCAGCGCACGCGGGTGAGGCTGGGGGGCGTGGTCGACGCTGCCACGCTCGACCCCGCGGACACACTTACCCTCGAGCTGCGCGCCAACGAACACATGGGGAACTGCCCGAAGTACATCACTGTGCGGCAGCTCCGCCCGCTCCGACGCACGCCACGGACCACCGCGCTCGCGAACACACTCTCGCCCGCGGCGGTGGAGCTGCCGCAGCGCGCGAGCACGCTCTTCGTGGCTACCAGGCACGTCGACCGCGACCCCCGCGAGACGGACATGGGCTTCAATCACCGCGGCGGGCCGCCGGGCTTTCTGCGGTCCTTCGAAGACGAACGCGGCGCGCACCTGGTGCTGCCCGACTACTCGGGCAATCGTTTCTACCAGTCGCTGGGCAACGTCGAGTCGGACCCCGTCATGGGCCTCGCGGTGCCGGACTTCGAAACGGGTGCGCTGTTGCAGGTCACCGGCCGGGCTCGGAATCTCTTCTACGACGATGCCTCGCGTCTCATGCCGGGCGCCACACTCGTCACGGTGCTCTCCGTCGACGAGGCCTACCTCACCGACGGGGCCCTCGACCTGGAGCTCGTCGGCGCCGAGCAGCTCTCACCGTACAACCCAAGGTCGAGGCCGCTGGCCCACGAGCTCCCCAGCGACCGCAAAGAGCTCGACCTGAAGGCCACGCTCATCGACATCACCGCGGAATCCAGGCGCATTTCGACTTTCACCTTCGCGCTGTCCGAACCCGCCGAGGTAGTGCCCGGGGGCCACGCCATCTTCGACTTCTCGGACCAGGTCAAGACCGGTTACCAGCACATGAACTCGCTGTACCCCCAGTCCTTGAACGACGACCACGTCCGGGCGTTCACGGTCTCGAAGCTCTCGCCCGACCGGCGCCAGCTCTCCATCACCGTCAAGAAGGCGGGCCTGGTCTCAGGCTACCTGCACGCGCTCTCGAGCCGTCGAGACCCGCCCGTCGAGGTCTCACTCAAGGGCTTCGGTGGGACCTTCACCTGTTTCGAGCAAGGGCACGCCTTGCCGCACATGCTGTGGGTGGCGGGCGGCGTGGGCATCACCCCGTTTCTGGCGATGTACCGGGCGCTCCGAGACTCTGGACGACCCCTGCCTGAGATCGAGCTCTTCTACGCGTGCAGGCAGGATGAGATTGAGCTCATCCGCGAGCTGACCGACCTGGAGGTGCGGGTCTTCGACTCGAAGGCGTTGGTGCAGCCCGCCGCCGTCGAGCGACGCCAGTTCCACCGGCGGCGCCTCACGCAGGCGGACTTCCAGGACCTGCCGCTGCTCGAGCGCGCGACCGTGTTCGTGTGCGGACCCCCGGGCTTTACGGCCGATGTGACCGCGTGGCTCGAACCCAGGGTGGACCCGTCGAGGCTCCGCTTCGAGCGCTTCGGCTACTGAGAGCACGGTCCGCGCGCGCCCGTCGAGGCGCCGCGGCCTCTCGGTGCGGCTGGCCTGCGAATCGTCCGGCGGTGGCATTCTGGCCCCAAGAGTCACTCGATGCGTGGTGCGTCGCGCTGGCCGGCCCTCGGGTCGCCTGCTATGAACCCACGCGGAGGTGGCGACCCGATGAGCACAGCCGACGAGCCCTCGGACTCGACCCGTTTCCCCGGGCTCACCTCCCGTGGACGGCACATGCTCGACCACCTGCGAGAGCACCCCAACGCGCCGATCTTTCGGAACCAGAGCGGGCATCGGCTCTTGCCTGAGGACCTGGAGCGGGTGCGTGCCCACGCGGCGCAGGTGCGCACCGCGGTGCTCGAGCGACCTACGGGCGCGCCGCCGAGCTGGGTGTCGACCTTCGTGCGCGAGACCTGGGCGCGTGTGCCCTTCTGGCGCCACCGTGGCGCGCCGCCCGCGCGCTTCGAGGACCTGCCGACCACGAGCCGGGCGGACCTGGCCCGCGACATCGCGGCCCACGTGCCCGACGACGCGCCGGTCGACCGCCTCATCAACTTCCGCACCACTGGCAGCACGGGCCACCCGCTGCTCGTCGCCTCGCACCCTGTCGTGGCGGCGTCGTACCTCGCGTATCACGAGCGCGCGCTGCGGCGCTTCGACCTCGAGCTGCGCGCGGGTCCCGGGGACGTCGCCGTCGTGCTGCTGGGCGACCAGACGCGCTGTTTCACATACGTCTCCGTGGTGCCGATGCGGGGCGAGGCCGGCCTCGCGAAGATCAACCTGGACCCCGCGGACTGGCGGGACCCGGACGACCGCGCGCGCTACCTCGAGGCGTTGGCGCCCGAGGTCCTCACGGGCGATCCGCTCTCGTTCGGTACGCTGCTCACGCTGCCGGCGCGTCTCAACCCGCGGGCACTCTTCTCCACGTCGATGACCCTACTCCCGGGCCTGCGCGCGGCGCTCGAGACTCGCTTCGGCTGCCCCGTGCTCGACCTCTACTCGCTCAACGAGGCGGGGCCCGTGGCGGTGTACGACCCGCGCTGCGGCGGCCACGTCGTGCTGCAGCCCGAGCTGTACGTGGAGATCGTCGACGCCGAGGGCCACGCCGTGCCTCCGGGGGTACGCGGCGAGGTCACGCTCACGGGCGGCTTCAACTTCTGCCTGCCGCTGGTGCGCTACCGCACGGGCGACCACGCGGCGCTCGATGTCTCGGGGCCGGAGCCTGTGCTCCTGGGGCTCGAGGGCCGCGCGCCGGTGCGGTTCCGAGCCACGGACGGGACGTGGCGCAACAACGTGGACGTGACCCACGTCCTCGGGCGCTTTCCGCTCTCGCAGTTCAGCCTGCACCAGTCGGCCGACGGCGCGCTGACACTACGGACGCGCGGCGCCGAGACGGAGATCGGGGCGATGGTCGAGGCCCTGCGCGCGCTCCTCGGGTCGTCACTCTCGGTGAAGTGCGAACCCCTCGCCCCCGACGCCGATGGCCGCAAGCCGCGCCAGTACACGAGTGACCTCCCCAACGCTCCGGTGCCGGCGTGCCCGAGCTGAACCCCCTCGAGGTCGCCGCCATCGGGGTGAACGCGGCCTCGGTGTGGCTGGCGGCCCGCAACAGTGTGCACACGTGGTGGACGGGCATCATCGGGGGCGCGCTCTTCGCGGCGCTCTTCTACGGCGCGCGCCTCTACGCCGACGCGCTCCTGCAGGGCTTCTTCATCGTGACGAGCGTAGTGGGCTGGGGGCGATGGCGGCGCGACCCCCTGGGCGCCGGGGAGCGCCCCGTGACCCGCGCACCCGCCCGCCTGCTCTTGCTGTGCGCGGTCGGCGGCGTTCTCGTGACCTACGGCTGGGCGGCGGCGATGCGCGCCACCACCGACGCCGTGGCGCCGCTCCCCGACTCGGCGGTGCTGGTCTTCAGCGTGCTCGCGCAGCTCCTGCTCATGGAGCGTCGGCTCGAGACGTGGCCGGTCTGGCTGCTCGTGAACACGATCTCGGTGCCGCTCTACGCCGCCCAGGGGCTCGTGGGCACGGCCGCGCTGTACGTCGTGTTCTGGTTCAACGCCGCGTATGGCTGGCGCGTGTGGCGTCGCCTCGCGCAGACTGCGCCGCGCCATGCCGACACGCCTCAACAAGTTCATCGGTGAGTCCGGACACTGCTCCCGGCGCGAGGCCGATACCCTGATCTCGGCCGGGCGGGTGCGTGTGAACGGCGTCGTCGCCACGCTCGGCACCCAGGTCGAGCCGGGCGACCGGGTCGAGGTCGACGGCCGCTCCATTGGCGCCGCCCAGCCCGAGCAGGCGGTCTACCTCGCCTACAACAAGCCCGTCGGCATCGTCTGCGTCACGGACCGCCGAGAGCCCGCGAACATCGTCGACGCCGTGCGCCACCCGCGCCGCGTCTTCCCCGTCGGCCGCCTGGACAAGCCCTCGGAGGGCCTGATCTTTCTCACGAGCGACGGCGACATCGTGAACAAGATCCTGCGGGCCGGGAACGCGCACGAGAAGGAGTACCAGGTCCGCGTCGACCGGCCGATCACCGCCGAGTTCGTGCGACGCATGGGGCGGGGCGTGCCCATCCTCGGCACGGTCACGCTGCCCTGCGCTGTGCGCCAGACGGCGCGGGACCAGTTCACCATCGTGCTCACCCAGGGGCTGAACCGGCAGATTCGCCGCATGTGCGAGTTCCTCGGCTACGAGGTCACCGGCCTGCGCCGCACGCGCATCATGCATGTGCGTCTCGACGGCCTGGCCGTAGGGCGCTGGCGCGAGCTGACCTCCGCCGAGCTGTCGGAGCTGCATCGCCTGGTCGAGGGCTCGAGCAAGACCGAAGAGGCCTCGCGCCTGGACGAAGGGGACGACTAAGTCGTCCGCGTGCCGAGCGTTCGCACCCACGCCGCAAGCGCGTCGCGGCCCTCGGTGTAGCCCACCGTCGAGATCTCGTCGATGCGCTGCCAGGCGAACATGTCGAACTGGTCGAGGCGCGGGTGCACGTAGAGCGACGCGCGCTGCCCGAGCCGCTCCGACTCCGCGATGCTGTGCAGCAGCACCGCGCGCTGCACCACCGCGAGCATCGACGGATACTCGGCGGCGCCCTTCACGCCGCGCATCCGGTTCCACAGCAGGTCCCAGCCCGACATCGCGTAGTTGTCGGGCAGGCTCGTGCGCAGGTCGTCGCGCGGGCTCACGTTCACCGCCACGACCGGGCCGGCGGCGTCGTCCAGGAGCACGTCGGCGGGCACGTTGTTGAAGATCGCACCATCGACGATGAAGTCCCCATTCTCGATGACCGGCGGCCCGATCCCTGGCAGCGCGCTGCTCGCCCGCACCATCTGCCACAGCGGCCCCTGGCGACGCACGATCGGCTCGGCGCGGCTCAGGTTGCAGAGCATGGCGAAGTGCGGCAGCCACGCGTCCTCGGTGCGCAACGCCCCGAAGAGCGACTGCACGAGCTTCACGACCCGCTTCCCGGTGATGAGCGAGACCAGCGGCAGCGTGTTGTCGTTCTTGAGCGGGTCCTCGCGAAAGGCCTCGCGCGTGCGGTCGAGCATCGTCGGCCACGTCCACCCCAGGGCCACCTGTGCGGCAATGATGCTCCCCATGCTCGTGCCGCCCACGCGGTCGATCTCGAGCCCCGCCTCGGCGAACGCACGCACCAGGCCGATGTGTGCGAAGCCGCGCGCGCCGCCGCCCCCGAAGGCCACACCCAGCGACTTGCCCGCGAGCCAACGGGCGAGCCGGCGGAGGTCCCCGCGGTCGTCTCGGCGCAGATGGTGATGCCGGGCGAAGCGACCGCCGGCGAGCCATGCCGCCGTGCCCTCGGGCTGGGCGCTCGGCGCGTACAGCAGGACCAGCTCCCGTGCGGCGATCGAGGTCTCGCGCAGCCCCGCCTCCACACGCCCCGGCGGAGGGGTATCCGTGCCGTCCGCGACCACCAACACGACGTCCGCCTGGGCGAGGGCAAAGCGGGTCCAGGCGTCGGCGTCGGGGTCCGTCACCAGCAGGAGCGTGCTGCCCTCGGCCTCCTGGACCGCGAGCCAGGGCAGCACACGCTCACGCAAGCCCGCGTCGTCGAGCCCGGGACCGCCGAGGGCGTCGTCGATCATCACCACCCGCGCGGCGCGGTAGGGTCGCAGGGCCGCGGCGAGCTGCTCCGAGAAGCCGCGCAGGTCCACGCTCGGGCGGTGACGGACCAGCGCGACCGTGCCGAAGACCCGGCCCCGCGGCGTACGGTGATTCGCGGCCCGCAGACGCTGGGCGAGCAGAGTCGCGAGCCGGCGCAGCAGCTCCGGGTGGGACGCCGCGAGGGTATCGAAGGCCGCGCGCGACAGCTCGATGACCTCGCTCTCGCGCACCGCCCGCACGGTCGTGGCGCGGCGGTCTCCCACCAGCATCGCCATCTCACCGAAGAGCTCGCCGACGCTGATCTCGGCCAGCACGGTCGAGGGGCCGTGTGTCTCCGCGAGCTCCACACGCAGGCGACCGTGGCGCAGGACGTAGAGCGCGTCCCCCGCGGCGCCCTGCTCGATCAGCGCCGCGCCCGCCGGTACACGACGCAGACGAATCGCGTCCTCCAGGTCGCTCTGCGCCGCCGGCGCGAGACCCGCGAAAAACTCAGTCTTTACGAGAAGTTCGAGCGGCGACATCGGCGAAACGCCTCCAGGGCGCGACCCCGAGTGGGGGCGACAGCATGCCTCAGTCGCTGGGGCGGGACAACGCCGCGGTGGGCGGTGGGGGGGCGCGGCGCGGGGTCCCGGGTTGGCGGTGCGCGCAGTGGCCGCTGCTTCGGGCAGGACGCGCGAAGGAGTCCCGACTACGATGTGCTCGGATAGCGAAGGAGTCGCAGATGAATTCGTGCAGAATTCGTGTCCACATCGCTGCCATCGCCCTGCTGTATGTGCCGCCGACATGGGCCCAACAATTTCGACCAAGCGGCAGTCCGCAGGCGCAGCCCCCAGCGCCCAGCACGGCGCCGATACCGATTGTCTGTGATTGGAAGGCGTACTCTCGCGATGACCTTATCGAGCAGGCTTCACGGCTGCGGGAGAGCGCTCTTTCGGTCATCGCAGTGGAACCCCCTCTTCAGGGTTGCATCGGGAGTGCCGCACTTGTGCTCGGCTAAACGTCGGAGACTGCCGATCTTCGGTCTTTAACGGCATACATCGAGCGTGAGGTTCGAGTTATTGAATCGTCGCGAACGACGTTTCGCAGCGGTACGGTCGCCTCCGTGATTACGGCGATTGGAAGGCGGGCAAGACTTGCAGTGCAAGTCGGCAAGGCTTCTAGCAGGACGCTGAAAAAGTCCGTCCATGGACTTTTTCAGCCCCGCTCCGCCGAAGTGAATTCGGCTCCGCTCCCGGAATCATTCGGCTTTTTCAAAGCCTCGGTGATTCCGCCGGGCCGTCCTGGCCCGGGCAGGCTGCTTTTTCAGCAGCCTGCTAGTATTCGCGAGACCCCTGAATTTGATTGAGTATCTGCTGTCCCTCCTGTCGCCGGTGTGGATAGTACGAAACACCACACCTGTGCGGGAGGATCTGCCGACAAGACTCGACGTCGTCGCGATCCAGACGGAACGCATTCTCTTCCAGCTGACTTCTGGTGAGCGCAATCGAGAGGAACGCAAGATTCTTATTGCACGATTCGAAACAGGGACACCCAATCGAGCTGCGGCCCGGTTGTTCCGCGCCCACCTCACGAGCAAGTCTGCTGACCCAACGAGGCCCAACAAGGACCCAGTGGGGCCTTGGAGGGAACAGTAATCGATCGCTGTCTGTAGACCACCCGGGAGACTGCCGGCTCGTCAATCCTCCAGAACATCGGCGCCCTGGATTGGTTTCAACTTTGGCGGCACTGGAGTCGGCCGCCTGACTCAAGCAAACCGGTCTCCGATGAAGCCGGGGCGGTTCAGTCCGTTTGCCCGCCCTGGTGCAGGGGCCGGTCGTGCGCGCTTGTACGGCGAGTCGGCTCGTCGTACTCTTACTTTTCGAAGTAAGGAGACGCCCGTGCGCATCACCACCAAGGGTCAGGTCACGATTCCTATCGACCTCCGCGAGCGGTTCGGATTGCTCCCGAACACCGAGGTCGAGTTCGTGGTCGACGGCGAGACGGTGCGGCTGGTCGCCGTGCCGACGACCCGCGGAGAGAGCCGCGGGCAGCGGGCCGTTCGTGCCCTTCGGGGAAGCGCGACGGTCTCGATGAGCACGGACGCGATCTTGGCCCTGACGCGTGGCGAGTGAACGCCGTTCTCGTCGACAGCAACATCCTGTTGGACGTGGCGACGGACGACCCGGTGTGGGGCGCGCGCTCCGCGGCGGCGCTCGCGGCCTATGCCGAGCGTTCCGTGCTGCTCATCAACCCGCTCATCTACGCCGAGGTCTCCGTGGGGTTCGACCGGATTGAGGACGTGGAAGCCGCATTGCCTCTCGACCTCTACCGCCGCGAGCCCGTGCCGTTCGAGGCGGCCTTCCTGGCCGGTAAGGCCTTCCTCGCGTACCGTCGGCGCGGAGGCGACAAGCGGAGCCCACTGCCAGACTTCTTCATCGGCGGACATGCCGCGGTCGGCGGGTACCTGTTGCTCACCCGCGACGCCGCTCGGTACCGAACCTATTTTCCGCAGTTGGTCGTCGTCGAGCCGTAGGCCACCGCGCCGCGCCCTCTCGGGCCGCGGCGCGGCGTCTTCATCGTTTGCGGTGATGCATCTCGCACCACCTCGCCTCAACTCACAGCGTGGGCAGGCACCGCCGCCCGACCGGGGTGTTCAGGCACACGGTGCCGGTGCTGTCGACCGTGCCCGAGGCGTTGAGACATTCCACGTTCGTCACGGTCTGGCACACGGTGTTCCAGCCGTCGCAGATGAACGAGAAGAAGCCCCAGCTATCACACTCCTGGTGACAGACCTGCTCGGAGACCGGCATGCAGACCTGGCCGGCGAACTCGGCACGCACGCCGCTGTGCGCCAAGGTGAGGTCGATGTTCCCGTTGAGCACGCCGGTGCGCACGGCGCTCCGACCGGTGAGCGAGAACTGGCCGTTGGACTGCACGTCACCCGACACGTTGAACCCCGTGCCGCCGTAGCCTGCGTGCGCCTCGACCCGCGCCCCATTGGACCGCACGGTGACCGCGGCGTCGGCCAGCGCGATGCCGAGCGGTCGGAGCGCGCCCCGGCCGGTCAGCGCGAACTGGCCGTTGGCGGGCACGCTGCCGCTGACGTACACGTTGCCGAACCCGGGGAGCCCGACCTCGCCCTGAATGGCCGCGCCCTGGGTGTTCAGATCGACCTGGGCGTTGGCCATGTTGAAGCCGCCCGGGCTGAGGTTGGCCCGGCCTCGCAAGAAGGCCTCGTGGCCGTTGACCGCACCGGACACGTTCGCGCTGCCGATGGCGGGCAGGTCGAGCCGCCCGCTGAGCCCGAGCCCGGCCTGGGTAACCCGCGCCTGCCCGTCGACGAGGTCGTAGCCGCCGACGCTGAGCTGCGCGACCCCGGTGAGCTCGAAGGTGCCGTCGGCGCCCAATCGCCCCGTGATCTCGACCGCATCGTGGATGAAGGGCACGGGCTGGAGCAGGCCGCGGAACATCGCGCCCTCGGGCGTGAGCTCGATGACGGCCTCGGCCACGTCGAGCGTCATCACCCGCACATCGGCGGACCAGTGCATCTTGAAGTCGTCGGTGTCGCGGAAGGTGCCGTAGAAGTCGACCTCGCTGCCCGGCCGGCTCAGGGCCTCCAGCGGCGTGCCGGCGAAAAGGTCGCCGAGTCCGGCGCTGGTGTTGGAGTGAAAGTAGGCGGCGCCGACGGGGCCTTCACGGCCGTCGTACATCCACGAGCTCCGGGCGATCTCGAGCGAGAGGTCGAAGCCGGCCTTGCTGTAGCCGATGGAGAGGCTCGAGTCGCCGGCCAGAATCACGTCGCGGGCATCGCCCTCGAAGATCGTCGCGCCGTCGTCGTCCGCGTCGGCGTCGATGCAGAACGCACCAGCCACGCTGAGGGGCAGCCGGCCGAGCTGCACCGAGCCCTGGGCGTACACGTGCCCCTCGATGGAGACCTCTTCGAGCGCCTCACCGGTCCAGAAGGGGAGCTGCGGCGTGAAGGGGATGCGGCCGTCGAGGGAGAAGCCGAAGGCCGCGTCGTCCACGAGGCCGCCCGTGATGAGGCCCGCGAGGTCGCCGCCGACGTAGAACATCGGCTCCTCGGGCGCCAGCACCACGGTGCTGCCCGCGCCGGGAGTCGACAACGACAGGTCGCCGACCTCGACGCCGAGGCCCGTCGCGTAGTCGATGACGAAGTAGTAGTCGCTGGCGTCGAGTTGCATCTCCTCGCCGTTGATCTCGATGGACTCGAGGGTCTCGCCGTGGGCGAGCGCGAGGGTGGCGAAGGGGGCCTCGCCGGAGACGGCGTCGCCCAGGAAGCCGATCTCGGGGAAGGGGACCCGCGCCCGGCCGACGAGCTCGAAAGGCTCGAGGGACAGCGTGAGCTCCGCCTCGCCCAGCACCACGTCGCCGACGGGGGTGGTGATCGTCACGTCGCCGGAGACCTCGAGCCCGTTCTCGGAGACGCTCCACGCGCCGATGAGCGTGAGCCCGGGGCCGCCGGCGGGGTTGCGGATCGTCAGGGTGTTGCACTCGAGCTGGATGAGGCCGTCGAGCCACGCGCCCCGCGCGCACTCGTTCTCGACGTTCGACGGGTCGCTGAGGTCGCTGGGGTCGCTCGGATTGTCCGGTTCGCTGGGGTCGTTCGGGTCGCTGGGGTCGTCCGGGCTGTCCGGGCTGTCCGGGTTCTCCGGGCTGTCCGGGTTCTCCGGGCTGTCCGGATTCTCCGGGCTGTCCGGATTCTCCGGGCTGTCCGGATTCTCCGCGTCGTCCGCGTTCTCGTCGCTCTCCGGGTTCTCGGCCTCGCCGGCCCCCCCGGCGCCCTCGCCTTCCTGGGTCTCGTCCTCGCCCACGGCGCCCGGCGCGCCCGCCGCCGCCTCGACACCCTCGTTCGACTCCGGCGCGCCGGGCACGTCGACCGCGTCCGCACAAGCCACCGTCATCAGGGTCGCCACCATCACAGCCGTCAGGTTCGTGCGCTTCATTTTCCGTCTCTCTTTCCTGGAGTTGTTTGGACTTCGTTCTCTCGACGGCAAAGAGACGTTTCACGACCCGTGCCAACCCTGCGTCGGCGCTTAAATAGTTGAAATTAAACAACTATGTCCCGCGCGCATCTCCTGCGGGGCCTCTGTCCGAACCGTGTCCGAAAAGTGTCCGGACACCTTTCGACGTGTCCGCCACGGTCTGCGCCGGCTCTCGTGTCCCGTCGGGGTCCGCGGAGAGCTCGCCTTCACGACGGGGTCGTGACACCCGTCCGCGTCCATGTCTCTCTCGATGAACGACCGGGCAGTCAGGTCGAAAAAAGAGCCGAGGAGACACAAGAATGAGTCGAGGTCGTGGCACACACGTGCTGGTCCTTTGTGCACCACTTTTGTTCGCGGCCTGCGAAGGCGACGACGTCGACGACCAGGTCGACGCGCCGGACGCCGCGGTGGCTGAGAGGCCGGAACCCGATCCAGCGCCAGAACCCGAGCCAGCGCCAGAACCCGAGCCAGCGCCAGAACCCGAGCCAGCGCCAGAACCCGAGC
>JBMOFP010000050.1:0-34910 GCA_049318805.1 Bradymonadia bacterium | reverse complement strand
GCACACACCGCCGAGGGACCGCTCGAGGGTCAGCAGCGCGAAGCCGTGGCTCGACTCTCCGTCCCAGCCGTTCGGAGCGCCGCCGAAGCCCGAGCCGAAGTAGCCGTTCGCGTCCTGCCACTGGAGCAGGGTGTAGGCGACGTCGAAGTACTCGTTGGCCGGCTCCTCGGGGTAGCCGAGCGCGCCCGGATCACGGTCCCCGAACGACTCGGCGTAGATCGCCCCGCCGAGGCCGTCGTCCGCGGAGACGGCCATCGACTTGGTCATCGCCCATTGGTAGTAGAACGTACTGGTCGGGGCGAAGCCGCCGATCATGCGGTCATACGTGTAATTCTGCCGCATCCACCCGAGGGCCCCCTGAACGCGGGGGTCGCCGGCCGGCACCTGCGAGAGTCGGTAGCACCAGATGCCGGAGGCCGTCATCGACGAGCTGGAGCCGCTCCCCGGGTTGTACTGCAGGCCACCGTCCGCGACGGTGGTGTTGGCCATCAAGAACTGGGGCAGTTGAGCCAGGGTCGCCGACGCGCCCTCGATCAGATTCTCGCCCGCAGCCAGGCCGGCGACGGCGAACTGGGTGGTCGACAGGTCGGTGCCCGGGCCGTTGTACGACCACGCCTGGTTCCCCATGCCCTGAGCACGCTGCAACGCCACGACGCCGTTGGCGAGCGCCTGGTTGACCGTGACCGCGGCGCCGATGTCGTCGGGGCCGTTCGTCGCGATGTAGACCGACAGGGCCATCAGGTTGCCGCCCGTCACGTACGTGTAGGGCACCTGATTCGGGTTCGTGAGCGACGGATCGCCGTTGATCAGCGCGGTCATCGCACGCACGACGAGCTGCTGGTCGTTGGGGTCCATGCCGTCGTAGCCCTGGACCTGACCCTGCCAGCCGACGCCCTGGCGCTTCTCGAGGAAGGAGAGGATGCCGAAGAAGTTGTGCCGCACGTCGCGGCCGCCCGTGAAACTGCCGGAGCCGCGCTCGACGTTTCGCCAGTGTTGCAGACCGGCCTGAATCGCCTGGTCGACCGCGCACGCGAAGGGCGTCGCCTGACACTCGCCGGCCTGCACCGCGGCTGGGAGGGCGAGCAGCGCCCCGAGCGCACCGAACTGCAGAATCGTCTTCTTCGACATCACGATCTCCCCTCTGATCCTACGCGTTCAAGGCCCGTAGAATTACCACACCTGCCCGCGTGGACGCCAAGGCGCCGCGAATCACGGCGTCCGGCGCCGCCAGGTGTCGACGATGAGTCCGAGCCGAAGGGCGGCCGTCGACAGCGTCCAGGCCTGAATCCCCAGGACCTGCGAGAGCGCCTCGAAGACCAGCGCGCCCCCCAACAGGGACTCGGACCGCTCGGGATCGATCCCAGGCAGTCTCAGGCGCGCCCCGGGGCTGTCGGCGTTGGACAACATCCGCGTCACGCGTCCGAGCTGCTCGACCGGGAGGCGATGCCCGTTCAGGTCGCCGCGGCCGTCGCCGGTGGCGTGTGCCTGCGCCATCCGGGCGATGCGTTGAATGGAGCCGCCGGTGGCGATGGCGACGTCGAAACCCAGCCGACGCAACGGGTCGCCGCAGTGCGCAAGGCGGCGCTCCAGCACCCGCCGCGCCTCGGTCACGGCGCGCCGCATCGAGGCCGCCGTCTCGAGGTGTTCGCGGGTCACGACGACGCTGCCCACGGGCACGCTGGCGACCGCGCGTACGTGGCCCGCGTGCCCGAGCAGGAGCTCCGTGGAGCCGCCCCCGACGTCGACACACAGCAGACGTTCGTGGGCGTGTCGCGGCAGCCCGTTCTGCACCCCGACATAGACGAGGCGGGCCTCCTCGGCCCCCTCGACGATCTCGATCCGTACGCCCGCTTCAGAAGCGGCGCGCTGGAGCAGCACGTCGGCGTTTCGCGCGGCGCGCACCGCCGCCGTCGCCGCGGTGCGGATCTCCGCGTTGTGCTGGTCGGCGACCTTACGGAACCGGAGCAGTGTGCCCACGGCGCGCTCGATGCCCTCTTCGGACATCTGCCCGCGCGCATCCAGCGTGGCGGCGAGGCGCGCGGGGTCCTTGATCTGGGACATGACGTCGACACGACCGTCCGAGAAGACACGCGCCAACGTCAGGTGAATCGAGTTCGACCCGATGTCCATCGCCGCGATCGGCCGCCCCGGGCCCTTCGGCCACCCGTCGCCGGCGCCGCTCACGGCCGAACGGCAGCGCGGGGGCCCTGGGCACGACGCTCACAAGGATCCCGCTCGCAGCGTCCGTACAAGACCATCTTGTGTTCGGCGATGGAGAAGCCGTGGCGTTTCGCCTCCTTCTCTTGCAGCGCCTCGATCTCGTCGTTCTCGAACTCCAGGATGTGCCCGCAGTCGAGGCACACCAGGTGGTCGTGGTGCTCGCCCGGGGCCTCGGGCTCATAGCGGGTCTGGTTGTCGTGCAGGTGCCGCGGCGAGGCCAGCCCGCACTCCACGAGCAGCTTCATGGTGCGGTAGACGGTCGCGAAACCCACGCTCGTGTCTCGCACACGCACGTGCTGGTAGAGGTCGTCGACCGTCGGGTGGTCCTGGCGGAACAACGGATCGAAGAAGACCTGCGTGATCAACCGCCGCTGCGCGGTCGTCTTGAGGCCCTTGCGCTGCAGCGCGCGCTCGAGCTCCACGATGGCCTGCTCGCCGGTCATGCGGCCGAGGTAGCACGGGCCCCGACGCGCCGTAAAGGCGATCCGGTCAGGGTGCGACGCGGGACATCACCGATCGAACGCCGCTCGCGACAAGGACGGCGGCCGCCGCGAGCAGGGTCTGAGACGCGCCGACAGGGAGGTCGAATCTCCACGCGAGCACGTAGCCCCCGGCCCCGCAGGCGGCGCCGATCACGGCGGCGACCCACAGCGCGCGCTCGATGTGGGCGCTCACCCGAAGGGCCGCCATCGCGGGCAGCACGCTGAACGCAAAGACGGGCAAGGCCCCGAGCACCCGCGTGCACAACGAGATCGAGAGCGCGATGGTGCCGACGAGCACGGCGTCCAGGAGCCACACGGGGAGCCCGCGGACGCGCGCGCCCTCGGCGTCGAACGCCGCCTGCAGGAAGCCCCGACGCCACCAGACGTGGAGCAGCCCCACGGGCACGGCGAGGACGATGAGGCGCGTGAGGTCGTCGTCCAGCACGACGACCGCGCTGCCGAAGAGGATCGACTGGATGTCCTGCACCTCTTCGGCGATGCGGGTGCCGACCGCGAGGGTGCCCGCCGCGCCCACGAGCCACGCCATGCCGAGCAGGCCGTCGCGGCGCGCGCCGGCCTCGGTGCGACCGCCGACGAGGAGCGTGGCGGTGAAGAGCGTCGCGAGGGCCGCTCCGAAGGTCGGAGAGCCGAGCACACCCTCGAGTCCGAAGCGCACACGCCCGTAGAACGCGAGCGCCACGCCGAGGCCGGCGGACTGGGAGAGCGCTCCCGCCAGGAAGACCATCTGCCTCAGGACGACATAGACCCCGAGCAGGCCGACGAGGGCGCCCGCCAGGGCCCCGGCGATGACGGGGGCCCGGAACAGCTCCCAGGCGTCGAAGAAGGTCGCGAGCGCCCGACCGGGATCCTCGTTCAACGGGGATGCTCCGCGGTCGGGCCGTGGTGGTCGTGCACGTCGCAGTGCGCGGCGTGCGGTGTGGTCACGGACGCTTCGGGCCCGAAGAGCTGCCCGTAGTGCTCGACGAAGGTCGCGTGCCGCGCGACCGCGCCCACCGGGCCGGCCAGCACCAGGCCGCAGTCCGCGTCCAGGTACACGACGTGGGTCGCGCGCCGGGCCAGGACGGCGAGGTGATGCGCGACGACCATCACCCCGAGCCCGCGAGCCTGCTGGAGGCGCGCGACGAGCTCGAAGGCGGCCTCCTCGGCCACGGCGTCCATGGCGCTCGTCGGTTCGTCCAGCACGAGCAGGCGCGGGTTCGTGACGAGCGCCCGCGCCATGAGCACACGCTGCTTCTGGCCCTCGCTCAGGGTCGCGAAGGGGCGCTCGACGAATGCGTCCGTCTCGGTCTCGCGGAACGCCTGCTCGATGCGCTGTCGGGCGCGCCGGGGCACGCGCGGATCCAGGAAGGACCAGCCCAGGTCGAGGCCCCCGCGCACCACGTCGAGGCATCGCATCGGCACGCTGAGATCGAGCTCGAGTCGTTGGGGCACATAGCCGATCGGACACGACGCGGCATCGCGCTCGAGGGCGCCCGCGACCCGAGGCAAGAGCCCGAGGAGCGTGCGCAGCAGGGTCGTCTTGCCGCTGCCGTTGCGACCGATGATCGCCCACATCTCCCCGACGTGAACCTCGAAGTCGAGGGACGGCAAGAGCGCTTTGCCGTGGTAGCCCACGCGGAGTCCGCGCGCCGCCAGGAGCAGGGGCGTCTCGGGACTCATGGCCTCACTCCGCGTGTCCGTGTCCCGCTTCGATGACGAGGCCGACCTGGGTCGCCTCGGTCGGCCCGACCTCGAGCCAGTAGGTGCCTACGCCCAGCGTGAAGATCGACCACAGCTGGACCTCGTCGCAGAGGGTGGACGAAGAGTGGGTGTGGTCCACCGTCACCGCGACGCCGTCCGCGGACTTCACGACGAAGGGCACCTGCGCGTTCAGGAAGAACGAGTGCTCGCCGGCTTCGTCGCTCGCGAACTCGACGCGCCCGACGTTGCCGCCCTCGGCCGCCACGAGCGTCAAGTCGTAGCGCTTGTGGTCGTCGGACACCGCGGGGGGCGTGCTCGTGGCGAGGTCTCCGGCCGTGATGGCCGCGGCCGGGCCGTCGGCGAGGTGCTCACACCCCTCGGCCTCGATGCTCTCCTCGGGCACCTCACCGCCGTGGCTGTGCGCACCGCCGTGGCTGTGCGCGCCGCCGTGGGCGTGCTCATCGCCGCCTTCCTCGCCGCAGGCGGCGAAGCCCAGGGTGGCCGCCGCGATCAGGAGTGCTCTCATGGGTGGATGCTCCGGTGGGTCAGTGAGGCGATTCGATGCGCAGTGTGCCCGAAAGCAGGCCGTCTGCGGTGTCCGTGGAGATGCCTACGTCGGCGAAGTCGATGCGGTCGAGCAAGGCGACGGGGAGCGCAAGATGGGCCTGGAGCGTGAAGCGTCCGGGGCCGTCCCGTCCGACCTCGCCGTCCAACGGCGCGACGAGCGCCGCGGCCACGGGCAGCGTGTAGTCGAAGGCCTGGTCGTCCTCGGCGAGCCGCCGCTGGCTCCGCAGGTCGTCCACGCGCCCCTCGAGGCGAATGCTGGACACGACCAGGCCCAGGGAGACCAGCGGACCCGCCGGCAGGTCGAGGCGCACCTCGGGACCGCGGGCCTCGCCCCCTACGGGCACCTCGACCCGCGCGTCCAGCGCTCTCTCCGTCGACGCGCCCGTCGCCGATCCTCCGAGGACCTCGGCCTCGATGTCGGCGTAGTCCACGAGGCGACCGTCGGCGGCGTGGCAGTGCCCGTTGTGGCAGAGCGAATACCCGGGCGGTGGCGCGGCCGGGTCGAACGCGGTCGGCGTGTCCCCGGCGCTGCCTTGAGAGATGCGCAGCGCGTCGAGGGTCACAGTGAGGCGTTCGAGGCGGACGGCATAGTCTCGCGAGGTGCGGACGGCGTCGTCGAGGGCGCGGTCATCGGGCACCTCGAAGCCTACGCGCACGCGGACCTGGGCCTCGCCCCACGGTTGGCCGTCGTCGAAGGTGCACGCCGACGAGGCGAGCCCCAGCGCCAGCGCGCTAGCGAGAGAGCGCCGCATGGACCTGCTCCGTCATGCGCTGAACGTGCGCGAGATAGCCCTGCCCCGGTCCGCTGCGCGCAGTCCCTTCCAGGAGAAGGAGCTGCGCGCCCGTGAGCTTCGCCAGCGTCTCGCTCGTGCCGCGGGGGTAGTACTCCTCCTGAAGGATCACACGCACGCTCCGAGCACGCACGATCTGCAGCACCTGGGCGACATGGGCGGGGCTCGGCGAGACACCCGGCTTCGGCTCGACTGTGGTGGCGACCTCGAGGCCGAGCCAGTCGAGCAGGTAGACCCACGACGCGTGATAGGTGACGACGACCCGTCGGTCCGGGGGCAGCGCGGCGAAGCGCTGCTGCTCGCGCAGCCCCAGGGCGCGGCAGTCGTCGGCGAACTTCTGGGCGGCGAGCACGTACTGGCCCGCGTTCTTCGGGTCCAGCGCGGCGAGCCGCTGCGCGAGCGCGTGGCCCACCTCGGCGGCGCGACGGGGGTCGTAGAGGAAGTGCGGGTTGCCGCCGGGGTGCACGTCGCCCTGGGCCCGGTCGAGGCGGCCCGTGGGCACCTCGAGCAGCTTCGGCAGCGCCGTCGCGGCCTCGAAGCGACCCGGTTGGCCGGCGGCGATCTTCGGATTGCGCGCAGCGCGTTCCAAGCCCGGGAGCCACCCGACCTCGAGCTCCAAGCCTACGGAGACGAGCAGATCCGCGCTGTGCAGGACCATCACCAGGTTGGGGCGCGCGTCTACGAAGTGCGGATCTTCGGAAGGGTCCGCGAGCACTGTGACCGTCACGAGGTCCCCGCCCACCGCCTCGGCGATGCCGCCGAGGCTCCCCGTGGTGGCGGCGACCGAGATGCGCGCGTCGACCCGCCCGGGCCCGAGGGCCAGGGCCAGCGCGAGCGCCACAACGCCATGAAATCGAGGACTAATACGCATGGTCTCCGTGGCTCCCCGTCACGACCTCGAGGCCGAGGATGGCCCCCCACACCGGGGCGTCGGCCGAACCCGTCGTCGCGTCGTCGACATTCATCTGCAGCCGAACCCGCGAGAAGTGCGAAGGACTCCAGGTCGCCTGGGCGCTGCCGCGCGTTCGGGCCTGGCCCTGGGCCCAGGGATCGTCGTCGAGCGCCTCGAGCCACTCGCCGCGCACACCCGTGGACCACTCCGGCGTCCACTGGGCGACGAGCTGCGTGCTCGCGCCCGTGTCGGTGACGACGGCGCGCGGCACCTGCTGGCGCCTGTGGATGGCCTCGGACTCCCAGTTCAACGAGAAGCGGTTCGGGGAGCCCACGGGACGCCACCGCAAGAAGAGGTCCGCACCGTACAGCTCGCTCCGGTTCTCGCGCCCCGAGGCATTGGGGCCGGTTTGAAACGACACGCCGAAGAGGAGCGAGAGGCTGGGCGACAAGGGGAAGAACTGCTTCAGCGCCAGGGTGCTGACCAGGTCCGCCGGGGTCTGGACGGGGAGCGCTTCCGCGGACGCGTGGCTCCGAGCGCAGCACTCGCCGCTCCCCTCGATGCCCGACACCGAGAGCTCGAGGAACCACGGCAACGGCGCGAGCCACGAGACCTCGGCGCCGAGACCGCGGTTCCCTTCGCTGCCGAACATGCGGCCCAGCACGAGGTTCTGGTCGAGGAAGCTCCACGCGTGCGGGTGGGTCGCGTTCGCGCGGCCGAACCGTGTGAGGAACTGGCCGGCGCGCACCTGGAGACCGCCCGGCAGCGCCGAGGTCGTGGCGTAGGCCTCCTCGACCTCGACCCCGAAGGTCGTGAAAACGAGGTTCGCGTCGAAACGAAAGAACGGGTCGACGTTCGCCCCGGCCGAGAGCTCGAGCTGCTGGAAAGTGAAGCCCGTGCCGCGCGGATCGTGGCCGCCCGATTGAAGGTCGGCGTCGTCCGAGAACCACGACGCCGCGACGTCGAGGATGAGTGCAAGGTCCAACGCCGGCCCGACCGGCGTAGGGGGGGCGGGCGCGGCCACGGGCCGACTCTCGCTGTCGGCCCGCAGGCTCGCTTCCAGGGCCTTCAGCTCGTCAGGGCTGGGGTCGGACGCGTACGCAGGTCCCGACACACCCAGCGTCAGCAGCGTTCCCGCGACCCACTTGCTCTTGCAATCGTGTTGCACATACGAAGCATGGGGCCGGCCCCGGCCCGCCGTCAAGCACGAGCGCGTCGGCGGCGCGTGAGCGCGAAGCCCGCGAGGATCGGGAGGAGCAGCCAACGGGGGGCGGCGCCGCCGTCCACCCGGCAGGCGCAGCCGGCGATCTGGCTCGGCTCGTCCTCGGCGACCCCACCGTCGTTGTCGACGATGCCGGCCTCGGCCCCGAGCGGACCCCCGTTGCCCGAGAGCGCGTCGACGGTGCCGAAGTCTCCGACCGTGGCGTCGCCTCCGGGCCCCTCGATCTCGCCACCGCCGGCGTCGTTGCCGTCTCCGGGCATCTCCCAGTCGCCTCGGCACTGGGTGCTGCCGTTCGCGGCGAGCTCGCAGACCTGTCCGGGCGGGCACTCGACGCCCTCGCACGGGTCCACCGAGCAGAGCCCGAGCACGCAGACCCGACCCGAGGGACAGGTCACACCCGCACAGGGGTCCGTCGAACAGTCACCGTTCTGGCAGGCCTGTCCGTCCGGGCAAACGACGCCGCCGCAGGGGTCGGCCGCGCACGCGCCCTCGAAGCACGCCTCGCCCAACGGGCAACTCACGAACGCACAGCTCGCGATGCAACGCCCCGCGTCGCAGAACTGGTCGGCATCGCACAGCACGCCGAAGCACGGGTCCGGCAGGCAGCCCACATCGCTGCAGCGTTGACCCTCGGGGCACCCCAGGCCGGTGCAGTCGTCCACCACACACGCGCCGAGGTTGCAGGCGAAGCCCACCTCGCAGGCGACGCCGGCGCAAGGATCGCTGCACACGCCTTCGCCTTCACACACAAAGCCGTCCTCGCACTCGATGGACTCGCAGAGCGTGGCGCAGTAGTCCGAGATACAGACGAAGCCCTCGGGGCACTCATTGTTCTGGCATTCGTCCTGGCAACGACCGTCTCGGCAGATTTGCCCGGCGTTGCACTCCGCCTGGTCGTCGACGAGGCCGTCGCAATCGTCGTCGAGGCCGTTGCAGGCCTCGGTGGGCAGCGCGTCGCAGCGTCCGCAGGCGTTGCGCAGGTCGTCGTCGATGGTCCCGTCGCAGTCATTGTCGAGGCCGTCGCAGACCTCTTCACCCGCCGCGGCGTCGGGCTGACAGATCGGGTCCGAGCCGTCGACGCACAGCGCGGCCCCTCGGGCGCAAATGCCCGGCAGCCCCGTCGCGCAGCCCTGGCCGTCCCCGATGGTCTCGTCGTCCACGAGGCCGTCGCAGTCGTTGTCGAGGCCGTCACACAGCTCGACGCTCGGTACGGCGTCGGCGCGACACACGAGCTCACCGTTGTCGCAGACCTCGACGCCCTCCCCGCAGACCCCGAGGTCGCCCGTCAGGCAGTCCGCACCGCCCACGGCCTCGTCCACCTGCTGGTCGCAGTCGTTGTCCGCGCCGTCGCAAATCTCCGCGAAGGGTGTGCAGGGCGGGCACGCGTCTCCGAAGCCGTCGCCGTCCGAGTCGAGCTGGTCCCCGTTCGCCACGTTCAGGCAGTTGTCGCAGAGGTCTCCGAAACCATCGCCGTCGGCATCGGCCTGCTGCGGGTCCGGCAGGCCCGGGCACAGGTCCTCGGCGTCGCAGACCGCGTCCTCGTCACCGTCCACGCAGCCACCGCCCACGGACCGCTCCAGCACGAGCAGCGCGTAGGCCTGCGACGAGTACTGGTCCCACGTCGAGTTGCCGCCGGGCGGCTGGAAGTACCCCGCGCCGTCCTGCTGTTGCATGATCGTGTACGCATAGTCGTAGTACCACCGGGCCGGCTCCCAGCGGTCGGCGTAGTAACCGGCCCCCTCGCCGCCGAGGCTGGGCACCCGCGCGTCGGTGTTCGGGTCCCGGCGGAGCTGGCGGCCTCCGAAGCCCGGGCCGTCTCCGGGCGGCAGTGTGCCCAGGTTCGCGGTGTTCAGGTTGCCCGCCGCGGGCATCACGCCCGAGTCCTCGATGAAGGTGTACGCCTTGGCCGAGGACCACATGTAGTAGTGGTACGAAGCGGACCAGCCGCCGTTGGCGTTGGCGGTCGTAGAGTAGCTGTAGCGGTGGTAGAGCCAACGCAAGTAACCCTGAACGCTGGGGTCGTTGAGGTCGGCGCCGCCGATGATCTGACCCCACAGCCCCGACGCGGTCTGCTGGTAGCTCGAGACCATGCCCGCGTTGTAGCCGTGGCCGCGCTCTCCGCCGCCGAGCTCTCCGGCCTGGCCGTTGTTCGCGTAACCCCGGCGGGTGCGCTCGACGAGCGCTTGCAGCGTCGCGGCGCGCCCGGGGTCCGCGTAGGCCGGGTCGTTGAAGACGCCGCGGGCCGCCGCGAGGCCGGCCATGACGAGCTGCGTGGTCGACGAGTCGGGGCAACCCGGGCCCGAGTAGCACCAGTACCCATCGCCGCCCTGATTGTTGGCGATCCGGTCGAAGACGGAGTGAACCGCCTGGAGCGCGGCGGCCTGCTGCGGGCCCCCCGAGCGCAGGTAGACCGAAATCGCCATCAGGTCCGCGCCGTCGCGATAGGCATAGAAGCCTCCGCCGCTCGCGCGTGGGATGATGAAGGACATCACGGACTCGATGCGGCCCTGGTCCTGGGCGTTGGCGTTCGCGTAGCCGATGGGCGGTGCGTTCGAATCGGCGCTCTGGCGTTTCTCGAGGATCGCGATGGCGACCAGCCCGGCCCCCTCGCCGGCGGAGCTGCCGTTCCTGAACGCGCCGTTCTGGTCGAGCCAGTTGAGGCCCCGGTCGATGGACACGGCGACGTCGCGGCTGAAGTTCGTCTCGACGGCTCCGACCGGACCGGGGAGGAAGGCGAGCAGGCAGAGCACAGCGAGGATCGAGCTCCGCATGGGGACGCCTCCGGATAGGTAGATCTGGGGACCCATGATGCTGAAAACCACCGGCGGAGTCGATACGGGACTCCCCGTAGACCTTGCATCCCCGGGTCGATTCCCGCATGCAGCCAGAGTGCACGCCGGACGATACCTCGCCCTGTCTGCGGTCCTGGGGGCCTGTGGCGCCCCGGTGGAATCGTCTGAAGCGCCCGACGCTTTCAGCCGCCGCGACGCCGCCACGACGCCCCTCGACGCCGGTCCGCGAGCGCGAGACGCCGGGTCGCCGAACGTCGACCTCGGCCCGGTGCCGCCGGACGCGGACGTGGGCTTGCCACCGGCGCCGGCGGGCGATGCCGGAAACGAGACCCCCCAGGACGCGGCGCTTGCGCCCTCGGACAGCGGCGAGGTCTCGACCGCCGATGCTTCGCCGCCGCCGCCCGAGACGTTGCGCTTGTCGCATCCGCGCGAGCTGCGCGGGGTGTGGGTCGCCACCGTCTACAACATCAACTTCCCGGAGCGCGCGCGCCTGGAACCCGAGGCCCAGCGACAGGCCCTGACCGCGCTGCTGGACGACGCCGTGCAATCCGGCCTCAACGCGGTCTTCTTCCAGGTGCGCCCCGAGGCCGACGCGTTCTGGCCGAGCGAGCGGTCTCCGTGGTCGCGTTTCCTCACGGGTGAGCAGGGGCTCGATCCGGGCTGGGACCCGTTGGGCGCCCTGGTCGAGGAGGCGCACCTGCGCGCGCTCGAGGTGCACGCCTGGTTGAACCCGTACCGCGCGGCGGTGGATGCGGCGCGCCCACTGCATCCCGACCATGTCGGCGCGCGCCACCCCGAGTTCACCTACCCCTACCGGGGCCAGCTCTGGCTCGACCCGGGCGCCGAGGTCGTCCGCGCGGACGCCATCGCCGTGGTCGCCGAGGTCGTGTCGCGCTACCGCGTCGACGGCCTCCACTTCGACGACTACTTCTACCCCTACCCCGACGATACGGACTTCCCCGACGACGCCACCTTCGCGGCCTATCGAGCGGGCGGGGGTGCGCTCGCGCGCGACGACTGGCGACGCGAGAACGTGGACACGCTGGTGCGCGAGGTCTCGGAGACCGTCGCTGGCCTCGACCCGGACGTGCGCTTCGGCATCGCGCCCTTCGGCATCTATCGGCCGGGACAGCCGCCGGGCATCGCCGGCCTGGACCAGTACACGGCCCTCTACGCCGACCCTCCGCGGTGGATGCGCGAGGGCTGGGTCGACTACCTGGCGCCCCAGCTCTACTGGAACGCGACGCGCCCCCAGCAGGACTACGAGACGTTGCTGCGCTGGTGGACCGCGCTGGCGCACGACGGGCGCGCGGTCTTCGCGGGCAACTACCTGTCCCAGCTCGGCACCGAGCCTGCGTGGAACGTGGACGAGTTTCGTCGACAGGTCCGGATCTCGCGGGCGGTCGCCGGGGACACACCCGCGGGCAACATCTTCTTTCAAATCGAGCCCTTACGGGCGAACACCGACGGCGTGCGGGACGTCTTCGCGACGGAGTTCTACCCGTCGCCCGCGCTCACGCCGCCCCTGGCCGGGCGCGCGGACGTTTTTGTCCCCGCGCCCACGCTGCGACCGATGGGCGGGGCAGTCCAGGTCGACCACCCGGACCGCGCGGCGCTGCGGGCCTTTGTGCTCTACGTCGAACGCGAGGGCGGCTGGGTCGTGTCGCGGTGTCTCCCGGCGACGACTGCACGCCTCGAGCTGTTGGCCCCGGGCCGGCACGCGCTCTCGGCCGTGGCGCGCGGCGGGGCGGAGAGTGAGGCTGTGGTCTTGCCCCTGCCTTGACGACGCCCAGTATGCGCATCCAGAATGGACGCATGCGCATCGCCGTCAACCTCAGCGTGTCGCCCGACCTCGTTGCCGCCGCGCGGGCCCGTGGGTTCAACCTCTCGCGTGTGCTCGAGCAGCGACTCGCCGAGCTTCTGGGTACGCCGCCGAGCGACCCGTTCGCCGAGGAGAACGCCGAGGCCGTCGCGGCCTACAACGCGCGTGTCGCCGCCGCAGGCACATTCTCGGACGAACACCGGAGCTTCTGAGGCGTGGCCCAGTGGGATGTCCACCGTAACCCTTCGCCGCGCTCCCGGGACCGGATCCCTTACCTGCTGGACGTACAGGCCGACCTGCTCCGCAGTCTCCAGTCGCGGGTGGTCGTTCCGCTCTATGACCCCGAGGCCTTCGGCCCCCCCGCCCGCAAGTTGAACCCCGTGCTGGTGGTCGAGGGACGTCCGGTCATCGCCTCGTTCGCCGAGATCGCCGGGGTTCCGGTCAGCGCCCTCGGCGAGAAGGTCGACCGCGTCGAGCACGAGCGGACCACGCTGGTCTCTGCGCTCGACTGTTTGCTCAGCGGGGTTTGACGCGCGGGTCGAGGCCCCGCACCGTCGGCCGGGGGCCTCCCCCGTTCACCGGTCTGTCGAAACGGGCCCGGAGCGCGAGCGCTCGACAGGCGACGGGCAGCGTCGACCCTCTCAGAGGGTCGTCCGAAATTGTCCACCGGCTGCGCGAACTGCTGCCCTCCGACGCCCTGCGTCGCGGGGCCCCCAACCGGTGGGGCAGTACCCCGGGTACAGCCACTACCGGTTGTGCCCCCCACTCCTTGGTCGGTCGGGCGCATCGGTCCGCTCGCTTCGGTGTCCCATTTCGGCCGACCCTCTCAAGGCGTCCAGCAGAAGTCCTGAATCTCTGCGCTGCACTCTGCCGCGAGGAGGCAAATCCGGTCGCGCGCCCCCCAGAACCCGTGACACGTGACCAGGCATTCGTCGAGCGTGCCGTATCTCGGGCCGCAGCCGACCAGTGAGTCGCAGGCCGCATCGCAGTCCGGCAGCGCGATGCATTCGCCACGAGGCCCAGGTCGGCAGGCAGAGCCCGGGTCGCACGTGACCTGCGGACAGACGTCGTCGATGACGGTCGCGCCCCCGCAATTCGCCTCAACGTTCGCGTCGCATCTCGCGGCAAGGAAACAGCCCAGGTCCACGACATTGGACGATGTGCCCAAAAGACAGTTGCGGACGCTCTCGGGACTCCCCGAGCCGCAGACAGTATTGAAATACTCGCACAGGATCAGCATCTCGAAGAGATTCGTGACACACGCGCCGGAGTTCGGATCGCACATCGCCTCGGATCCGCAGTCGACGTCATCGCACAGGTCGCTGTCTCGACACTGGCCGGTGCGCCGGTCGCACTCGAACCCCGCCTCACACTCGACGCCGCTGCAGGGGTCGGGGCCAGGACAGCCGGCGCCGAGCGAGATGGACTCACCACCGGCGCCGAACGTGGAGCCCCCGCCACCCGCCGACGGCGAACCCCCGCCACCCGTCGACGGCGAGCCCCCGCCACCCGCCGACGGCGAGCCGAGATCTTTGACCGTCGCGTCGGCCTCCACCCGCGGCACTGGGCCTGCGGCCGTCTCTTCGGTCGCCTCGCAACCGTTCACCATCAGGGCCGAAAGCACGATCCAGTCGCTCGGACGCATCCCCCACCCCCGCGTGTGCCCGCACCCGATTGGCGGTGCAACCCAGTGGCCCTGTCAAGGTCGCCTCGACGCACCCCTTGGGGGCCTGGACGCGCCCCAGGCTCCGTGCACACGCCGAGGCCCGAGACGGCTGGCGCTCGCCGACCCCATCTCCCGGGGGCGCCCGCGTCGCCGGAACGGAAGCGATTGACCCGGCCCGCCGCGTTGAGCGATTCACCGGGTCGCCCACCTGCGGAGCCCACTCATGTCGACCGCCCTGTTCCTCCTCGTCGCCCTGCTCGCCGCCCCCGGTCCGAACACGACCGTCGGCGAGGTCGCGGGCCGCACCGTCAAGCTCTCCGAGCTCGACAAGGCCGCGGGGCCGCGCCTGAAGGCCGCCCAGAGCGCCTACGAGCAGCAGGTTTACGAGGCCCGGAAAGCGGCCCTGGATGAGCTGATCGACAACGCCCTGCTCGACGCCGAAGCCAAGCGCCGCAAGCTGCCGAACGCCGCCGCGTTGCTCTCGGCCCTGACCCGCGAGGTCTCGCCCCCGGGCGAGGGCGACGTGCGCGCCTTCTACCAGGCGAACCAGGACCGCATGCAGGGCGCGGCCTTCGAAGAGGTCGCCCCCCGCATCCAGGAGCACCTCTACCAACAGATGATGGAGAGCCGACGCGGCACGCTGATCGCGTCCCTGCGCCAGGCGGGCAAGGTGCGCGTCACGCTGTCCCCCCCGCGCATCACGGTCGAGGCGAAGGGTGTGGTGCGCGGGCCCGCGAAGGCGCCGGTCACGGTGGTGATGTTCGGTGACTTCCAGTGCCCCTACTGCGCGCGGGGCGCGGACTCGGTGGAAGAGGTCCGTAAGCGCCACCCCAACGACCTGCGCCTCGTGCACCGCGACTACCCGCTCCCGTTTCACCAGGAGGCCGTGCCGGCGGCCATCGCCGCCCGGTGCGCCGGACGGCAAGGCAAGTACTGGGAGGCCCACGACGCCCTCTACAAGCTCTACGACCAGCTCGGCGACCAGACCTACCCCGCGGTGGCGCGGCAGCTCGGGCTGAACCTGCAGGCCTTCGACAGTTGCCGCCGCGATCCGGCGATTCGCGCCGAGATCGACGCCGACGCCAAGGCCGGCGCCGCCGCCGGCGTGGAGGGTACGCCGGCGTTTTTCATCAACGGCATTCGGATCTCGGGCGCGCTCCCGCCGGACGACCTCGACGCCGTGGTGACCGAGGAGCTCGCCCGAACGCGCGGGAAGAACTGACGATGCAAGACCTACTCTCCCGCCCCCGCCGCAACCGCCGGACTGCGGTCCTGCGTGGCTTTCATCGCGAGACCTTCCTGAGCGCGCAGCACCTCGTGTACCCGCTCTTCGTGCACGACCGCACCGACCAGGGCAACGTGCCGCTGAAGTCCATGCCCGGCTGCCAGCGCCTGTGCTTCGACGGGCTGCTCGAGGAGGTCGCAGGCGCCCGAGCCGACGGCCTCGGCGCGGTGGTGCTCTTCCCCGCGGTCTCCGACACCTTGAAGACGCGCGATGCCGCCGAGGCCTACAACCCGGAGGGCCTGGT
The DNA here is from genome assembly GCA_049318805.1 of Bradymonadia bacterium. Classification (GTDB taxonomy): domain Bacteria; phylum Myxococcota_A; class Bradymonadia; order UBA7976; family UBA1532; genus CANLBD01. Next base: position 19,226 of record JBMOFP010000050.1, on the reverse strand, counting down.
GCCTCGCGCCGTGCGGGCGCTGAAGCGCGACTTCCCCGAGCTCATCGTGATCACGGACGTGGCACTCGACCCCTACAACGCCGACGGGCACGACGGCCTCGTGGCCGACGACGGGCGCATCCTGAACGACGAGACGGTCGAGGTGCTCTGCCGCCAGGCGCTGTGCCATGCCGAGGCCGGCGCCGACCTCGTTTCGCCGAGCGACATGATGGACGGCCGTGTGCGCGCGCTCCGGCGTGCCCTCGACGGCGCGCGCCACACCGAGGTCGGCATCCTGAGCTACACGGCGAAGTATGCGAGCGGCTTCTACGGGCCCTTCCGCGAGGCGCTCGACTCGGCGCCGCGCTTCGGTGACAAAAAGACCTACCAGATGGACCCGGCCAACGGGCGCGAGGCGCTGCGTGAGCTCGCGCTCGACGAGGCCGAGGGCGCCGACATCGTGATGGTGAAGCCCGCCGGGCCGTTCCTGGACGTGATCCACCGGCTTCGGTCCCAGACGACGCTCCCCATCGCCGCGTATCAGGTGAGCGGCGAGTACGCGATGCTCAAGGCCGCGAGCCAGAACGGGTGGCTCGACGAGCGGCGCGTGGTGCTCGAGAGCCTGCTCGGGATTCGACGCGCCGGCGCCGACCTGATCTTCACGTACTATGCGCGCCAGGCCGCGCGGTGGTTGGCCGAGGGCGGCCTGGACCCCTGAGAAACCCGGGGTGTCGCCGCAGAACTCTTAGCTTTTGTCTATACGTCATCGAGAGATTGCGTCCTTGTCCTTCGCTCCGCGGTGCCTAATCTCATAGGCATCGTGCGGCGATTCGCCGCGAATCTGGAGAAAGCCTCGATGCAGAACCAACTGAAGACCCTGCTCCTGCTCGGTGTGTTGACCACGATCGTCGTGGCCATCGGCGGCTCGATCGGCAAGGGCGGGCTGATTTTCGCCGTGGGTTTCGCCGTGCTGCTGAACGTCGGCGCCTACTGGTTCTCCGACAAGATCGTGCTCAAGATGCACGGCGCCCAGCCCATCGGCCCCGACCAGCTCCCCGAGGTCTACGCCATGGTCGAGGAGCTGACGAAGAAGGCCGGCATGCCGATGCCGAAGGTCTACGTCATGTCCGACGCCCAGCCCAACGCGTTCGCGACCGGCCGCAGCCCGAGCCATGCCGCGGTCGCCGTGACGGCCGGCATCCTCGACATCCTGGACGCCCGCGAGCTCCGCGGCGTGATTGCCCACGAGCTCGCCCACGTGAAGAACCGCGACACGCTCGTTTCGTGCGTGGCCGCGGTGATGGCGGGTGTCGTCACCGCCATCGCGAACATCCTCCAGTGGTCGGCGATCTTCGGCGGCAGCCGCGACGATGAAGAGGGCGGCAACCCCATCGCCGCCATCGCGCTCGCGATCATCGCGCCCATCGCCGCGACCATGGTGCAGTTTGGCATCTCGCGGTCGCGCGAGTTCCTGGCCGACCAGACCGGCGCGGAGATGTCCGGCGACCCCGAGGCCCTGGCCCGCGCGCTCGAGAAGCTCCAGCGCGGCGCCCTGCGCATTGCGCCCGAGCACGCGCGCCCGGCCACGGCGAGCCTGTTCATCATCAATCCGTTCTCGGCGGGCATGGGCAAGAAGGTCTTCGAGCTGTTCTCCACACACCCGAATACCGACGAGCGTGTCCGGCGGCTCCGCGCCATGGCCGGTGACGGCTTCCGGGACGCGGGCGGCGGCGTGACCTTCGGCGCCTACGGGGCGCGCCGGTGAGTGCGGTCGGGTCCTCGGTGCTGGCGTTCCTCGTCGGCGCCGTGGGCTGGACCTTCGCGGAGTACACGCTGCACCGCTGGATGATGCACGCGATGCGGGGGCGCGGCATGGCCTCGCGCGAGCATCTGCTGCACCACGCACGCCGCGGATACTACGCGGGTGCGAAGGAGAAGGGCCTCACGGCCTTGGCGAGCACGCTGGTCATGCTGCCCGTCTCGAGCGCGGTCGTGGGCTTCGAGCTGGGCCTCGCGCTCCAGGTCGGCTTTCTGTCCGCGTACCTCGCCTACGAGTGGCTGCATCGACGCGCCCACACCCACGCGCCGCTCAACGGTTACGGGCGCTGGGTGCGCAAGCACCACTTCCACCATCACTTCGGGCACCCGCTCGTGAACCACGGCGTGTCGAGCCCCGTGTGGGACCTCGTCTTCGGCACCCGCGTCACCCCCGGCGTCATCGCAGTGCCGCGCCGCCTGGTGTTGCCGTGGATGCTCGGCCCCGACGGCGAGCTCGATCCGCGCTTCGCGGCCGACTATCGCCTGGTGGGGCGCGCCGAGACACCCGTGGCCGAGGCCGACCACACCGCGGCTTTCTCGAATCAGCCCCCGCCCGCGGGCTGAGAGTCTTTCGGCAACGCGACGCGCGTGATCTGGCCTATCTGGACGTAGCCGATGCGCGCGTAGATGCGGTTCGAGATGGGGTTCGCGAGGTCGGTGACCAACGTGCAACCGCGCCGCCCCTGCGCGAGCGCCTCGGCGCTCATCTCCGCCACCAGAGACGTGGCGAAGCCGCGCCCCCGCGCCGTCGGCGGGGTGTAGACGGGCCCGACCGAGACGTAGCCCCCCACCTCACGGCCGAAGGCCGCGAACGTGACCGGTCGGTCTTCCGCGTCCAGCCACAGGTGGAAGCGGCCTGCGTTCGCCGCGCGAGCGCCCGCGCCGGGTCCGGGACTCGGATCGTCCGGCACCGCTTCAGCGTGGAAGGCCTCGAGCCATTGCTGTAGGCAGTCTGCGTCCTCGACCCCGGCGAGACGTTTGCGGCCCTCGGCTCGAGGCAACGGCACCACGGCGTGCAGCGCGTGGAGCCCCATGTGCTCGACCACCGTCGTGCCCTCGCCACCGAAGGCCAGGACCGTGTCGGTCTCCCCCAACGCCGCCTCGAGGGCCCCAAAGCGCGGGCGCCAGGCCTCACCCAGCGCCCGCGCGGCGTCGACGGGCATGCGCGAGAGCCCGACGGGCCACGGCAAGGTCTGCAGCGACGCACCGATACACGTCCCGTCGGGCGCGTGCACGGTGGCCCCGAGCACCTCGTGAAAGCGGGCGGGGTCGGCAAGGGCCTGCAGCGCGCTCCCGAGCGGGAGCTGATTGACCAACGGCGCCGCCTCGAGGTGGGCGCGGGCGGTCGAGAGAAACGACCACGCCGACGTGTGCCATACGACCTGGGGGTCATTCGAGCGCATGCTGCTTCCCATGGCACGCCTCGAAGACCCCGGCAAGCCCGCGACTGCGTGGCATGCACGCTCCGCCGAAGAGGTCTGCGCCGAGCTCGAGACCTCGTCCACAGTGGGGATCGAGACGGGGCTCGCCGAGACCCGCCTGAAGGCCCACGGTCCGAACACGCTGCCCGAGCCCCGCTCGCGCTCTCTGCTCGCGGTCTTCGCCGGGCAGTTCGCCAACCCGCTCATCTACCTGCTCTTCGGCGCGGCCACGCTTTCCCTCGTCTTTGGGGAGACGGGCGACGCGATCGTCATCGCGGTGGTGGTGCTCTTCAACGCCGTGATCGGGGCCTTCCAGGAGGGGCGTGCTCAGCGCTCGCTCGCCGCCCTCCGACGCCTCTCCACGCTCTCGGCGCGCCTCGTGCGCTCGGGCGTCGAGGCCCGGGTCGAGGCCCGGGTCCTGGTGCCGGGCGACCTGGTTCTGCTCGAGGCGGGGGACGCCGTGCCCGCCGATGCGCGTCTCATCGAGGCCGCAGGGGTGCGTGTCTCGGAGGCCGCCCTCACGGGGGAGTCGGTGCCGGTCGACAAGGCCACGGCGCCCGTCGCCGCCGACCTGCCGCTGCCGGACCGCGTGTGCATGGTCTACTCGGGCACCCTCCTCACCGCCGGACGCGCCCGCGCCGTGGTCGTGGCGACGGGTCTTCGGACCGAGCTCGGCCACATCGCGACGCTCACGACCTCTGCCGACGAAACGAAGACCCCGCTCGAGCGCCGCATCGAGGCCTTCGGGCGCACCGTGATCTGGGGCGCGGGCGGCCTCTTCGCTCTGATCCTCCTGTTGGGCTGGCTCCAGGGCCTGCCCATGGCCGATACCGTGCTCGTCGCGGTGAGCCAGGTCGTGGGGCTCGTGCCCGAGGGCTTGCCCGTCGCAATGACCATCGCGCTCTCGGTCGGGGTGCTGCGCATGGCGCGGCGCAACGTCGTGGTGCGGCGCTTGGCCGCCGTGGAGACCCTCGGCGCGACCCAGGTCATCTGCACCGACAAGACCGGCACGCTCACTCGCAACGAGATGACGGTGACCGCCCTCGTGCTGCCCGACGGCACACACCTCGAGGTCGAGGGCATCGGCTACGCCCCGATCGGTCGGGTGCCGGACCTGCTGGCGGTGCGTCCGTTGGTCCAGGCGGTCGCGCTGTGCAACGACGCGCGTCTCCTTGCGCCCGTAGAGTCCGGCGCACCCTGGCGCACCCTGGGTGATCCGACCGAGGTCGCGCTCGTGACGCTCGCGACCAAGGCCGGGGAGGACGTGGACGCACTCCGCGCCCAGCGCCCCCGCGTCGCCGAGCTGCCCTTCGACTCGGCGCGGGCCTTGATGGCGACGGCGCACGACGAGGATGGACCGTTCGTGGTCGTGAAAGGGGCACCCGAGGCCGTCTTCGCGCTCTGCGGGCTCACGGCCGAGGCCCTCGCACACTGGGGCGCACACGTCGAGGCGCTCGCGGGGCAGTCGCTGCGTGTGCTCGCCGTGGCGCGCGCCGAGGGCAAGCCGCTCGACGTGGACACGGGCTTCGACGGGCTGTCCGGAGCGCTGCGGTTGCTCGGCCTCGTGGGCCAGCTCGATCCGCCGCGCGACGAGGTTCGCCCGGCCCTCGACGCCTGCTTCTCCGCAGGCATTCGTCCCGTCATGGTGACGGGCGACCACCGCGCCGCCGGTGAGGCCATCGGGCGCGCGCTGGGGCTCGTGCGCGCGGGCGACGTGGTGCTCGACGGCCGCGAGCTCTCGGCCCTGTCCGATGCCGAGCTCGCCGCGCGTGTCGAGACCGTGGCCGTGTTCGCGCGGGTCCAGCCGGACCAGAAGCTCCGGATAGTGCGGGCCTTCCAGGCGCGCGGCCTGGTCGTGGCCATGACCGGGGATGGGGTCAACGACGCGCCGGCGCTGGCCCAGGCCGACGTCGGCGTCGCCATGGGCAAGTCCGGCACCGAGGTCGCGAAGGAGTCGGCGAAGATCGTGCTCACGGACGACAACTTCGCGAGCATCGTCGCCGGGGTCGAAGAGGGCCGCGTCGTCTACCGGAACCTGAAGAAGGTCGTGCTCCTGCTCGTCTCGACGGCGGTGGCCGAGGTGCTCATCCTGCTGATCGCGCTGCTCCTGGGACATCGCCCGCCGTTCCCGGCGGTGCAGATCCTCTGGAACAACCTGGTGACCGAGGGCCTGATCACCGTCAACCTGGCCATGGAGCCGGCCGAGGGCGACGAGATGAAGCGCCCGCCCATCGCGTCCGACGAGCCGCTCCTCACACGCGTCCTGCTGACCCGCATGGCGCTCATGGTGCCGGCCATCGTGCTGTCGGTGCTGGGCTGGTACGTCGTGCGGACGAACGCCGGGATCGACCCGACCGTCGTGCGGACGGAGGCCTTCACGCTGTTGGCGATTTGCGAGTGGTACAACGTGCTCAATTGCCGCTCGGAGACGGCCTCAGGCCTGAGCGCGAGTGTTTTCAAGAATCGGTGGCTGGTCGGCGGCCTCGTGATCGGCAACCTGCTCCAGATTGCGGTCGTCTTTTGGGCGCCGCTCAACGACATCTTCCACACCGCGCCCATCGAATTGTCGACCGTGGGCTGGCTGGCGCTCGCCGGCAGCCCCGTGCTCCTCGTCGAGGAGCTGCGTAAACTCGTGCTCAGGAGACGATTCTCATGACGAACCCCCGCAAGACGCTCGGCCACAGCACCCTCGAGGTCGGCCGCCTCGGTCTCGGCTGCATGGGCATGTCCGACTTTTACGCCGGCAGCCGCGACGAAGCGGCCCACATCGAGACGCTGCACGCCGCGATCGAGCTCGGCATCCAGCACTTCGACACGGCCGACATGTACGGTGTCGGTCACAACGAAACCCTGCTCGGCAAGGCCTTCGCGGACCGTTGGGACAAGGTGACCGTGGCCACGAAGTTCGGCGTGCGGCGGGGCCCCAACGGGGAGTGGCTGGGCATCAGCGGCCGTCCGGAGTACGTCAAAGAGGCCTGCGAGCAGAGCCTGAAGCGCCTGGGCGTCGAGACCATCGACCTGTACTACCAGCACCGGCCCGACCCGGACGTGCCCGTGGAAGAGAGCGTCGGCGCGATGAAGGCGTTGGTGGAGGCCGGCAAGGTGCGCTTCATCGGCGTGAGCGAGTTCTCGGCCGAGCAGATTCGCGCGGCCCACGCCGTCCATCCGATCACCGCGCTCCAGACGGAGTACTCGCTGTGGTCCCGCAACGTGGAGACCGACGGGACTCTGGAGGCGTGCCGCGCCCTGGGCATCGCCTTCGTCGCCTACTCGCCGCTGGGTCGTGGTTTCCTCACGGGCGCGATTCCGAATCGGGAGGCGCTCGACGCGACCGACTGGCGGCGCCAGAACCCGCGCTTCAGCGACGAAGCGCTCTCCGAGAACGCGCGCTTCGTGGAGCTGTTGCAGGACGTCGCCACCCGCAAGGGCGCGACGGCGGCGCAGGTCGCTCTCGCCTGGGTGCTGGCGCAGGGCGAAGACGTCTTCGTCATCCCGGGCACACGTCACCTCGACCGGCTGAAAGAGAACCTCGGCGCCTGGGGTGTCGAGTTCACCGCCGCGGAGCTTTCGGAGATCCGCGGCCGTCTGCCGAAGGAAACGGTCGGCGCACGCTACTGACGGCGTCGGCGTTCGATTCCGGACGCGAACGCACGGGCCCATCGCGCGCGGCGCGGTTGTCGATGGGCCCAGGGCGCGGTACCTTGGCGGCCACCGACTTGGAGCTGCGATGGTGCCCACCCTCGAACGCATGTTCCTCGTCCTCGCGCTCACCGGGTGCGCCAGCAGCGAGCTCACGAGCGCGTCCGGCGGCGACTCGGCCCAGCAACCCGGTGGCGACCGCCCGCCGAGCAACGGGATGCCCCCGGGGTCGGGGGGAGACGCCCCGCCCGCCGGATCGCCGGACGCCGGGCCCGACGGCCCGGTCCCGCCCGGCGTGCCCACGGCCGACCGAAGCGCCTCGGGCCCTACGGGTCTGCGGCTCCTGACGCCGTCGCAGTTCCGCAACTCCGTCGTGGACGTGCTCGGTCCGGTGGCCGCGCCGGCCGTGGGGCAATGGCGCTCCTCGCTCGCCGCCGCGCAGGGCGGCGTCGCCGCCTCGGTGGTCTACGACTACGAGGCCGCCGCGCTCGCGGTCACCGCCGAGGTCTTCGATGCGCCCGAAGCGCGCGCGGCCCTCACCGGCTGCGTGCCCGCCGCCGACGCCGCCGACCCGTGCCTGCAGTCCGTGCTGACGCGCCTCGGCGGCCGCGCCTGGCGCCGCCCGCTCACACCTGACGAGCTCGCGCGCTACGCGCAGGTCGCCGTGGACGCCGCCGCGATCACCGGGGGCGACGGCTACGCCGGGTTGCGGTACGCGGTCGCCGGCCTCCTGCAGTCGCCGAACTTCCTGTACCGCGTCGAGCTCGGCACGCCCGTAGGCTCCGAGGACACGAACCTGCGCCGCCTCGACGGCTACGAGCTCGCCTCGCGCCTCTCGTATCTCGTGTGGAACACCACCCCCGACGCCGCGCTCCTCGAGGCCGCGGCGCGCGGCGACCTCGACTCGGACGCCGGCGTGCAGGTGCAGGTCGAGCGATTGCTCGCCTCACCCCGGGCGCGGGACGGCGTGGTCCAGCTCTTCGTCGACCTGCTCGACCTCGACGCGCTCCTGGCGCTGCAGAAGGATGCCGCGCTGCTGCCGGCCTTCACGCCCACGATCGGGCCGGCGATGCGCGAAGAGGTCGTGCGCGTCGTCGCCGACGTCGTGCTCGAGCAGCGGGACTACCGCCGCCTCTTCGATACGACCCGGAGCTTCGTGAACGCCGAGCTGGCCGCGCTCTACGGCATCGCCGGTGCCTTCGGGCCGGAGCACGTGCCGGTCGAGCTGCCGGCGGGTCGCGGCGGCCTGCTCACGCTCGCGGGTTTCCTCGCGATCCACAGCGGCGAAGCGAGCACCTCACCCACGCTCCGCGGCCTCGAGGTGCGGCGCGCCCTCATGTGCCTCAACGTGCCCTCCCCCCCGCCGGACGTGGTCACCGAGCTGCCCGAGCCGGGCCCCGACACGCCCATGACCAAGCGCCAGCAGCTCGCGCAGCACGTGAGCGATCCGACCTGCGCCGGGTGTCACCAGTTCACCGACCCCATCGGGCTCTCACTCGAGCGCTTCGACGCGCTGGGCGGCTGGCGCGAGAACGACCACGGCCTGCCCATCGACTCCAGCGGCGACCTCGATGGCCAGCCGTTCGCCGACGCCGTCGAGCTCGGGCGGCACCTCGCCGTGCGGGACGACACCGCCGACTGTCTCGTGCGCAACCTGTATCGCCATGCGACGGGACACATCGAGCAGTTCCAAGAGGCGCCGGCCATCGAGATGTTGCTGAGCGCGGTCGAAACGAGCGGGGGCGACCTGGTCGCCGCCGTGGCCGCGCTCGCCCAGAGCGAGAGCTTCCGCTACGCCACCCTGATGCCGGAGGAGACGCCGTGAAGTCTCGCGTCCTGAGCCGCCGAACGTTCCTGCGCGGGGCGCTGGGCGCGGGCGCGGCCTGCGTCAGTCTCCCGCTCCTCGAGGCGATGCTCAACGGCCACGGTGAGGCGCTCGCGGACGGCACGCCCCTCCCGCGCTGTTTCGGGCTGTGGTTCTGGGGCAACGGCACACACCCCGGCGGCTGGGCGCCCCCGACCGTCGGCCCCGGCTGGGAGGCCGCGGGCCTGCTCGCCGGCCTCGCCCCCGTGAAGGACCACATCAGCGTCGTGAGCGGCAGTGTCTTGCCCGTGCGCCGGGCCAACAACCCGCACGCCGAGGGCGCCGTGGGCATCCTCGCGGGGGGCAATCCCCAGCTCCACCCCTCGTACAACGGCCAGGCGAACGACTGGGACTTCCTGACCGTGCCGTCGCCCTCCGTCGACCAGCTCGCAGCGGCACACCTCGCCGGGAACACACGCTTTCGCAGCGTGAACGTCGCGGTGACCCCGGTGCACACGGCCGACGCCGGCAGCAACAACGCCCCCGGCACGGCGATCAGCTACATCTCGCATCCCGGTCCGAACGTCTTCAACCCGCCGACCCTCGACCCCAGCGTGCTCTTCGCGACGCTCTTCGGCGAGGGCTTCGACCGCAGCGCGGACGTCGCCGCGCTCGCCCGCACGCGTGTGCTCGACGCCGTGCGCGGGGACGCCGCATCGTTGCGCACGCGCCTCGGCCGCGCCGACCAGCTGCGCCTCGACCAGCACCTGCAAGGCGTCGACGAGCTGCAGAATCGACTCACCGCCGAGGTCCGTGGCGGCGAGGCGTGCGCGGTGCCCGTCGACCCCGGCTACCCGGTCTCGGAGCGCGCCCGCGCCCGCGCCCTGGGCGAGCTCATCGCCATGGCCCTCGCCTGCGACCTGACCCGCGTGGTCTCCCTCGAGTTCTCGAGCCCGGCCTCGCATGTGGACTACCCCGACATCGGCATCACCGGCGCCGGGCTCGGCACCTCGTTCCACGAGTACGAGCACCAGCGTGGCTACGACGCCAACGTGCTCGCGGGCATCCGCTACTTCTTCGAGCTTTACGGCGACTTCGTGGCCGCCCTGCGCGCGCTGCCCGAGGCCGGCGGCACCCTGCTCGACCGCGCCTGCGTGCTCGGCACGAGCGACGTCTCCGGCGGCTGGGACCATGCGATGAATGACTACCCGCTGCTCGTCGCCGGGCGTGCAGGCGGCGCGCTGCCCTTCCCGGGGGTGCACGTCGCCCTCGCTGGAGACAACGCCACGCGGGTCCCGCTGACCTGCCTGCGGGCGATCGGCGCGCCCGTGGAGGTCTTCGGCAGCGAGCAGCTCGCGGCGAGTGTGCCGATCCCGGAGCTGCTCGTCGGCTGAACGGCGCGGCCGCCGGGGACATGCCGGCCAGGCGGCGTCGGCAACGCTCAGGGGACGTTGGGGACGTGCAAGATGCACGCGCTGACGACCAGACCGAGCGCCAGGCCGAGGCCCCAGGACCAGCGGCGCGCGAAACGCGGCCAGTTCGCCCGGTGGGTGTGTCGAAGAATCAGGAGCGCAGTGTCCAGCGTCAAGCGGCTGGCCGCCTCGCGATTGTCGGTCTCGGTCTCGAGGTCGACAATCTGTTGGCCGTAACGCGCCCGGATCTCAGGCCAGAGCGTGTCGAGCGAGGCGCGCAGCCCACGCTCTGATTCGGCGTCGGGCAGCGCGCGCATCAGGGCCTCCGGGAATCGAAATCGCTGCCAACTGATGATCTGCGTCGCAAACACGACGACGGCGCCCGCCAGCAGGAGCAGGTAGATCGCGTCGGCGCGCTTCAAGCCCATCGTCGCGTACAGGTAGGCCGCGAGGAGGCCGAGCGATGCGATCCGGTGGGCCCAACGCATCCGTCGTGCGGTCCGGCCCTCGTCGGCCAGCTCGAGACGCAGGGAATCGGGGGTCGTGAGGCGGAGTTCGTTCATGAACGTGCTGCGAAGCAAGCCATGCGCCACGCCCCACTCGCCACTTGACCGTTGAAATCATTGAAGTTCCGCCCACGTGGAACCTCGAAAACGGCGACGCGGCCTCCAGAATGACGGGGTGCGTGAGACGAGGCCTGCCGGCGACCGTTTCAGAGGTGCCGAACCTCGTCGGGCGTCGACCACCAGTTGTCGGCCCGGCCGTCGTAGTACGTGACCGAAGCCGCCACGAGCTCTGCCGCATCCACGTCGTCCAGGCTCGCAACGCTGACCGAGACGTAGGCCGTCGGGTTCCAATCGAAAACCGGGACGTGGCGGAAGGTCGCCACCCCACAGGTCGCGCAGAACCGCGCGGACGCGTCCAACGCGTCCTCGCCGGCAAGCAGGGTGAAGTCCTCGGGGGACACCTTCACGGTCCACCAACGCCGCTTCCAGCAGCTCGTGCAGTTGCACTTGTGGGTGCCTTCGGAGAGGTCGATCTCGGCTTCGAACTTCACACGTCCGCAGGCGCAGCTCCCCGGGTAGTGCTTTTTGCTCATGGCGTCTGGCTCGTTCTGCCGCTCCATTGCGACGGGCGGAGTCTCGCTCGAATTGCGGACAATTTCTGTCCTCGATAGTTTCGAAGCATGTTGAGCACCTCGACCCGCGTCCTTCGTTTGCTTTCGCTTTTCCAGACCCGCGCGGAGTGGTCCGGTCGTGACCTCGGCGCCCGCCTCGAGGTCGACGTGCGCACCTTGCGACGGGACATCGATCGACTCCGCGCGCTTGGCTATGCGATCGCCTCGTCCGCGGGCGTCGGCGGCGGCTATCGCCTGGGGCAGGGCAACACGACGCCCCCGCTTTTGCTCGACGACGACGAGGCTGTGGCCGTGGCCGTCTCGCTGGCGGCGAACGGCGGAAGCGTCACCGGGCGCTCGGACGTGGCGGTGGGCGTGCTGGCGAAGTTGAACCAGGTGCTGCCGCCCCGTGTCCGCCGGAAGCTCGGCGCCATCTCGGCCGCGACAGTCGCCCTACCCGACGGCCGACCGCGCATCGATTTCGGCGTCCTTACGACCGTGGCGGGGGCGTGCCGCGACGGGGTCGAGGTGCGTTTCGCCTACAGCGACGCCGTGGGCGCAGTCATCGAACGCACCGTCGAGCCCCTGCGGCTGGTGCACGCGCGCCTGCGTTGGTACCTCGTCGCCTGGGACGTCGACCGGGCAGACTTTCGGACCTTCCGACTGGACCGCGTCACCGGCGGGACCGCCGAGCTGCAGGGTCGCCGATTCATCCCGCGTGAGCCGCCCGGAGGATTCGAGGCCTACGTGGCACGCTCGCTCGTCTCCGCGCCGTGCCGCTTCCACGCGCGGCTCTTGCTCCACGGTGCCGTGGCCGAGTGGGCCGAGACGCTGCCGAGCTGGCTCGGCACTCTGGAAGCCTACGCGCCGGACCGCACCCTCCTCACCGTGAGCGCCGACCGCGAGGCCAGTTTGCTGGCGCTCATCGTCCACGTCGACGCGCCGTTCGAGCTCCTGGAGCCGCAGAGTCTTGCGCCGGCGATCGAGGCCATGGCGCGGCGAATGCTCGCCGGGGTCGTCACGGGTGGCGCTTCTTCAGGCGCCTCAACGCCTCCCGCACCGTGAGCGGCGACAAGCGCTGGCGGTGCTCCGCACAGAAGGCTTCGACCTCGGCGGGCGCGTCGTCGCTGCGCTCACGCAGCGCCCAGCCCATGCCTTTGCGGATGAAGAACTCGCCCGCCAAGGGGTCCGGCTTCAGCGAAGGCAAGATGCAGTCGTACAGCAGCGCGGCATCGAAGTGGGCCTCGCGCAGGCCGCGCTGGCACAGCATCGCGGCGCGTCGAAACCACAAGTTCGGGCGCGTCGCCCACCGGCGCAGCAGGGGCTTCACCTCGGTCGGGTGACGTTGCAGCACAAGGCTCAGCGCCTCGCCGGAGATCTCGTCGTTGTGGTCCCACCAGGGGCCGGTCTCGATGAGTTCCTCGAGCATCGGGAGGCACTGCAGCCCCACGTTCTTCTTCGCGCGCGGCAGCCGGAGCAGGTCCAGGGCCGCGTACCGTTGCTCTCGATGAGTCGCGCCGCGCCACAGCGTGAGCACCGCGGCGCACAGCGCGTCGGCATCGGCAAAGGGGTCGACGGCCGGGTCGCGGACACCCCCGGTGACTTGTGCGGCCGCAGCCTTCACGAGCTGACGCCGCAGCGGCGCCGGCACGCCGTGAAACGGCAGCGCGGACTTCATGTACGCCTGCATCGGGCCGGCCTGCGCCGGGTCGGCGTGGGCCGCCAAGGTGGCGCGCACGGCCTCGGTGAGCGCGAGGGCCGGGGTCTGTCGGTCGGTGGTCATGCGTGGGCGTCGCGCGACCGCGCGTAGAGCACGGCGGGCTCGGGGGTGCCGTCCCGCGCGACGTAGGTCCAGTCGAGGGTGTGTCGCAGGCCGAGCTTGAGCATGACCGCGATGGAGGCGAGGTTGCCCGCCAGCGCCGTGGCGGTGACGCGCGGGGCCCGGAGGTGCGCGAAGGCGTAGTCTGTGAGGGCCGCGGCCCCTTCGGTGGCGAGGCCGCGTCCCCACACGGCGCGCTCGAACCGCCAGCCGAGCTCGAGGTCGCCGGGTTCGCTGGGGACGTCCGCGCGCGGGGCTCGCAGGTGAATCCAGCCGACGAACCGGGCTGAGCCTGCGTCGTCTGCGTGAAGGTCCGCGAACCAGACACCGACCTCGGGCGTCTCTCGGTCGTAGGCCCACACCCGTTCGAGCGTGGCGCGCGCGTCCGCTTCGGTGGGGGCGAACGGCAGGTCGACGTAGCGCCGCACCTCCGGATCGGCGTCGAGCGCGACGAGTGCGTGCAGGTCGTCGGGTGTGGCGGGGCGAAGTGTGAGTCGCGCGGTGCGGAAAATCGGCTTGGTCACGGCGTTTGCGGTCATCGAGGCTCCTTACGGGGCGTCGGGGTCGGCCCCATACGCAGGACCAGACCGCCGTAGGTCGAGGCGGGGGTCGGCCACGAGACCCGGACCCCCTGGTCTTCGAGCCGGACCCGCACCCCTGCGCCGAAACGGGCGTGGAGCAGCCGCGTGAGCGTGGCGACGGGGTTCGCCGTGTCGCGGGCGTCGGCCCACGCGGCCTCGACGGCCTCGAGCTGGGGGTCCGAGGCGGCGCCCGGGCCGAACTGCGGTACGGCCCCGGGTCGGGCGGGCGGTGGGTCGAGGCCGAGCACACGACGCCGGCCCATGGGTGTGAGCCGGACCCAGTCCGGGCCGCTGGGGGTCACGACCGAGGGCACGGGCTCGGCGGCGTAGGTCGAGGCGACCCGCCCGGTGGCGAAGAGGCCTGCGGCGAGAACGGACGGCGGCAGGGCGACGGGCGCGGGGAGCCCCGGGAGCACGAGGCGCACCCAGGGCCAGAGGCCGGTCATGCCTGGGGGCACGGTCCCGGCCGGGGCCGGGGGCTCGGGCGCGTCGAAGAGCCAGAGGCGCTCGGCCTTTTGGGGTGACTGCGGGGGCGCGGCCACACCGCACACCACGAGCGCTTCGTCGACGTCCAGGAGCGCTTCGACGCTCGAGGCGACGTCGACCCGTTCGACCCCTTCGGCCAAGGCGCGCCAGGCCGCCGCGCACACGAACCGAAACGACGCGGGTACGGGATCGACGAGGCCGAGGGTGCGCAGGAGGTCGGCATAACGACCCACTCGAATCCGCCGCGGTGGCCCCGGCAGCGCGCCCACGATGCCGACGAAGGGGGTGGCGTCCACCGGCGCATTGTCGTCGGGCGGGCGGGGCGCGTCCATCGGGCGTGCGTGCGCCGCCCGCCTCGGAGTAGGGTGGGGGGACCGCGGGGAGGCGGGTGCATGCGTCGTCACGGTCTCGAATGGATGGGTCTCGCGCTCGTGCTCGGCTGCGGGGACGCCGCGACCACCGGCGGCAAGGTCGACGCCGGGCGGCCGCCGATTCCGCGGGATGTGGGGCCGGGGGTCACGATGGACGCGGCGGCTCCGGGCGGCGAGGACGCAGCGCTGCAGGGCCCCGACGGGCCGATCGAGCCGGACGACGCCCAGGTGGAGGATGTCGGAGCGCCGCCCGCGGAGGACGCGGCGCTGCCCGAGACGGACGTGAAGCCGACCGACGAGGACGCCGCGTTGCCGGACGAGGACGCCGTGCCTCCGGGCGAGGACGCCGCGTTGCCCGAGGACGCCGCGCCGCCCCCGCTCGACGCCGCGCCGCCCCCGCTCGACGCCGCGCCGCCTCCGCTCGACGCCGCGCCGCCCCCGCTCGACGCCGCGCCGCCCCCGGTCGACGCCGCGTTGCCTCCGGTCGACGCCGCGCCGCCCCCGGTCGACGCCGCGCCGCCCCCGGTCGACGCCGCGCCCGACAACCCGGTGCCCGCGATCCTCGTCACGGACCTGGACACCGACACGATCCACGCACTCGACGCGCGCGGCGCCCCCCTCGACGCGTGGCCGGCGCCCAACGGCCGCGTCCGCGGTGTGGCCCACGATCGCCGCGCCTTCGACGGCTTCTGGATCGTGGAGGAGCGCGCCCCGCTCGGCTTCACGAAGCTCGACTGGGACGGCCTGGTGGTCGACGCCCAGGTCATCGACGGCATCGCCGCCCAGGGCTCGGCGCCCCGCGGCCTCGACTTCTGGCCCGATCCCACGGGTGAGGCCAACGACCGGCTGGTGGTCGTGGCGCTGAACTCGAACCGGATCGATGTCACTCTGCACA
The DNA here is from genome assembly GCA_049318805.1 of Bradymonadia bacterium. Taxonomy (GTDB): domain Bacteria; phylum Myxococcota_A; class Bradymonadia; order UBA7976; family UBA1532; genus CANLBD01. Next base: position 3,884 of record JBMOFP010000050.1, on the reverse strand, counting down.
TCCGGGTCAGCGACGGCGGGCGCGAGATCGAGTCGAGCTTCGCCCCGAACTTCGCCGCAGGCTACTGGGGCGTGCACGCGAGCGTCGACGGCACCCTCGTGCAGGGCGCCGACTTCGAGCGCCTGCTCACCCGCCCGATGACCGGCATGGTCGAGCTGCAGCGCAGCGTGGCGCTCGTGCGCTCCTGGGCGCTGCCCGTCGACGTGGACGTGCGCGGGATCTCGCGTGTCGGGCCGGCCCGCGTCGCGATCGCCGACGCCCGCGGGGACGCCATCCTGTTCCTGGACCTCGACAGCGGCTTGATCGTGGACCGCATCGAGACACCGGGCATCTCACCATCGGGCCTCAGCTTTCGCGACGCCGTGAGATGAAACGGCACCTGCTCTGGCTGCTGCTGACGACGGCCTGCGACGCCGCGTTGCTCGACGTCTCACGCTCCGACCAGGACGCCGAGTCGGAGGACGCGCTCGTGGGTCGCACCCAGGACGCGACGGGCACACCCACGCCGCCGTCCGTCGCGCCGACCGTCGCCCCCACCGCCGCGCCCACCCAACCGCCCTCGCAGCCCCCGACCGAGGCCCCCACCGCCGCGCCGACCGAACCGCCCACCGCCGCGCCGACCGAACCGCCGACGGCCGCTCCACCCGATCGGCCCGCGCACTGCGTGAACGGTCCACTCGACGGACCGATCCCCAACTGCCGACCGGCGCCTCCCCCTTCTACGGGCGACGACGCCGCGGACTGCGTGGCGCGCATCAACCAGCTCCGCGCCGAGTGCCAGTGCTTGCCACCGCTCGGTCGCTGGGTCGAGGGCGAGGCCTGCGCCGACGCCCACGCCGAGTACGACAGCACCCGCGGGCCGCACGCCGGCTTCGGCGCGGGCATCTGCCCGAACGGCGGCTTCGGGCAGAACGAGTGCCCGGGCTACAACGACGTACGCCACGTCATCGACGTGTGCCTGCAGCAGATGTGGGACGAGGGCCCCGGCGCGGACTTCCAGCGCCACGGTCACTACCTGAACATGACCAACGCCCGGTTCTCGCAGGTGGCGTGCGGCTTCTTCGCGGGCCCGGGCGTGGGCATGTGGGCCGCGCAGAACTTCCAATGAGCGCGGACGCTCGGCTGTAAGATCGCTCGCGCAGGGTCTTCTGGTGAGGTGCAACACCCCCAGGAGCTCGTCCCCATGCTCAAGCGCCCCCCCAAATCAGCCCTTCTTGTCCTCACCCTCGCGCTCACGACCGCGTGCGAGGTCGACGACGGCGCCGACTCGAAAGCCAGCGGCCCCGGTGAGAATGCGTCCACCCAACCGGACGCCGGCGAGGGTCCTGGGCCGGTCAGGGACGAGTGGGACGAGTGGGACGACGAAGCGAACGGTTTCGGAGGCTCATCCGGTGGTGAGTGGGAAGCACCGGCCGGCGGCGAGCCCTCGGCGCTCGGTGGTTCGCCCTCGCCGGGCTCGGACGCAGGTGTCGCGGCGGGCGGCGACGCGCCCCCGCCCAGCACGAACATCGGCTTCTCGGGCTCCCAGGACTTCGGGAGCTTCCGTCGTCAGGTCGAGGCCGGGTCGGTCCCGAGCCCGGACACCTACGACGAGCAGGGGTTCTTTGCCGAGCACCACACCCCGCTGCCGCCGGCCGACTGCGGAGAGCGCGTCTGCGCTCACGCCATGCTGGGCACCATGGGCAACCTGCTCACGGGTGAGAACTGCACCATCCTGCAGATCGGCCTGAACTCGCCCATCGTCGCCGATCCGAACAATCGTCCGCCGTTGAACCTGTCCGTCGTGGTCGACGTCTCGGGCTCCATGTCCGCGGAAGGTCGCCTGAACTTCGTGCGACTCGGTCTCGAACAGATGGTCAACGCGCTCTCCGACACGGACGAGATCGCGCTCGTGACCTACAGCGACGAGGCCCGCGTGCTCTTCCCCATGGCGCCGGTGCGGGGGAACCGCAACACCCTCGACGCGCTCATCTCGGGCCTGCAGCCGGATGGCTCGACGAATCTGTACGACGGCCTGGAGCAGGGTTACCTGGAGGCGTTCGAGAACTACGACAGCGGGCGCCAGAACCGCGTGATCCTGCTCTCGGATGGCGAGCCCACGGCGGGCAACACCGACGTGGACGCGATCCTCGACATGAGCGGCCGCTACAACGGCGACGGCGTCGGCATCACCTCGGTGGGTCTCGGCTCGGGCTTCAACTACGCGCTGATGAAGGGCATCGCCGACCAGGGCGACGGGAACTTCTACTTCGTGGAGAACGCGAACGCCGTGCAGGAGGTCTTCACCGAGGAGATCAGCTACTTCACGGTGCCCGTGGCCTTCGACCTGGAGGTGCGCGTGCGCGGCGGCGCCGACTTCGAGTATCGACGCGCCTTTGGTGCGACCCGTTGGGCGGACCACGAGGACGGTCAGGGCGGCGGCCTTGCGCTGCCCAGCGTCTTTCTCGCGCACCGGGTCTCGCACGCCGACCAGACACCCGGGGGCGGTCGCCGCGGCGGCGGCTCGGCGCTGCTCGTGGAGCTGATGCCCAAGCCCGGCGCTGCCGAGCGCGACATCGCCGACGTGGCGACGGTGGAGTTCCGGTTCCGTGAGCCGGGCACGAATCGAATCGTCGAGCGCATCGTGCCCGTCCGCCTGGCGTTCCCACGGGCCGTGGTCGAAGCGCGCGGGCACTTCGAGAACCCGATCGTGATGAAGAGCTTCGTGATGCTCAACATCTACACGGCGCTGGACCTGGCGGTCTCGCTGGTCCACCGCGAGCGTGCGCTCGACCCGGCGATTGGCCTGCTGCGTCGTGTCAGCGCCGCGGTGCGGGACTATCTGGACGGCCTCGAGGAGGTCGACGAGGACATCGCCAGCGACCTCGAGCTGCTCGATGCCCTGGCGGCGCTCGTCGCCGGACTGGGCGCTCCGGAGCCGCCCCCGGAGGCGATCCCCGACGACCCGTGGCCCCACGATTGAGCGGGGTCGCGAGCGACTCGAGGTGACTTCGAGGTGACTTCAGGGTGAACCCGAACGAGCCCTCATGCTACGTATTGAACGTGGTGCAGCGGTTTGCACTCCTCGCTCGGGAGAAAGCATGAAGTTGAAGGTCGCGTTGGCGCGTGGGACCTGGTTGGGGGCCGCATTCGGCCTGGGATTGCTGGCGACCGCGTGCGGCGCCGACGACGGCGGTGGGGCGTCCTCGGACGAGGACGAGCAGGACGCGCGCCCTCGAGAGCGGGCCGATGAAGGCCTGACCGCGGACGCCACGGTCGTCGCCAACGACGTCGGCGAAACGCCGGTGGTGGCGGATGCCGCGATCAATCCGCCGCCGGACATGGCTGCACCTCCGCCGGACGCGGCGGTGACCCCCCCGGACGCCGCGCTCCCGCCGCCCGATGCGGCGGACGCCTCGGTGTTCGGAGGCCACGACCTGGTGGACCTGAACGCGGCACTGGTCGACGGCGCCGTGTCGGGCACCACCGCGGGCGCCCCCGCTCTGCTCGCCGCGAGCTGCGGCGGCGGCGCCGGCGGCGAGGTTGTGTACACGTACCGCGTCGACGCGCCCCTCGACGACCTGGTCTTCAGCACCGACCACGACGAGACCCTCTCGCCGACGGTTCTCTACGTGCGCACGGTCCGCGACGAACCGAACGACCTCGCCTGCAATCGAGGCTCGATGGCCGTACCCGGCACCTCGGTGCGCCTGGCGGGCGTGGAGCCGGGCCTGCTGTATGTGGTCGTGGACCAGGGCGCGCGCGACGGCGGCGGCCCCTTCAAGCTCACGGTGGAGGCCATCGGCGCCTCGCCCTGCCGCAACGCCGTGGACGACGACGTGGACGGCGAAATCGACCTCGCGGACCCGGGCTGCACCGAGCCGGGGGACGACAGCGAGGTCGAG
>JBMOFP010000049.1:0-35034 GCA_049318805.1 Bradymonadia bacterium | reverse complement strand
CAGGTTACCAACCTCACGAGAGCCGCTCACGGATGTGTCCAGCCAAGCTGGACCTGCCCTGCGACAACGCCAGCACTCTGGTCTTCACGCTTCGGTCACCCACGGACATCCGAGAAGAGCCGAAAATGGAGTGCGGTTGCGACGAACTTTCTCGGCTTATCTCTGCGATCCCGAGCCCGAGTCTTGCCCGAACGAACTTTGACTCTTCAGCACGCCCCCTTTCGGAGTGCCGTCGATGCTGAGTGTCGTGGCGGCCGCGGTCGCGCCGCGGGGCACCTCGATGACCAGAACCGGCGCGGCCCCACTGGCGACCGCTCGACGAGCATTGCGGCCCTGCGCCCGACCCGTCAGCGCTGTCGTATGCGTCGTGCTCGTGGCCAGTAGAAATCAGTTTGACACCAGACGAGTACGACGGCACAATCGCGGACACACCACATGTGGAGTCGACCCCGTGAAACAATTCGAATCTCACGTTCGTAGTCGGCGGCTCACGTTAGCGGCCCTCGTCGTGGGGGGGGGGCTGATTGCCCCTTCGCTCTCGCACGCCGCGACGACGAAGTACTGGATTACCCGAGCGGCGACCTGCTCGACCTACTCCAGCGCAAGTCCACCAGGCACCGGTAACCTGAAGCAACCGAAAGACTCTCTTCGGGCCTTTACAGACCGCACGACCTACGGATACTGCGATGTAAAGCTGCCTGACAATGCGACCATCAAGTCAGGTCGGGCGTACGGGAGCGATACGAGTATCCAAACGATGTCGTTCGCCGTGCGAAAGTCGCAGTACTGCGCGGAAGCGTTCTCCGACATCGTGGCGTGGTCGTCGACCAATAACAGCGCGGAACCGATCTGCACGTCGGCTCAGTGGACCAGCGCCACCGTGACCGAAGCTGTGAACAACTCGACGAACTCTTACTACTTCTACTTCGAGATTCCTTACGCGCTGGACCCCGATCTGCTACGTCTCTGGAATGTCGAGATCCAGTACGAGGTCCCATGAACACCCACTTCTTCCCTGTCGGTCCTCTGTTTTGCGTCGTGGTGACCTGCGTCGCGTGTGACCCGAGCGACCGAAGCGCCGAGCCGGGGGCGTCCTCACCCGACGCAAGCGCAGCGGTGGCGTCACCATCGTCGGACCGCGAGGCGGAAGGTCGGGAAGCACCCGAACCGACGCCGCCTGAAGCTCCGGTACCCGCAACGCGTGGAGAGGCCCCCTCCCCGGAGCCGAAGTCCGACGGCGATGACCGTCGACAGAGCCCAGAAGAGATCGACGCAACGGCGCTCGCGCGCGCCGAGGGGCCGCCAGGCGAGTGCACGGACGCAGACGGAGACGGCTGGCCGGCATGCGCGGGTGAACACACCGGACACTCGGACTGCGACGATGCGGACCCCCGCGTCGCTCCGGGAGCGGGTCTTCTGTGCGACGGTCGCGACGGAGACTGTAACGGCGAGCCCGACACCGAGCAGGAGAACGGCTGCGTGCCCGGCGTCCCGGACCCGAACGAGACGCGAGACACGACCCCGGCCGTGCCGCGGGCCCCCGAACCGCCGTGGCCTGACGGATGCGGCGACGCAGACGACGACGGATGGCCGACCTGCGAGGGTGTCGCGGTGGAGTTCCAGCAAGACTGCGATCCGAGCGATCCCCGTGTCTTTCCGTGGGCGGGTCTCCTCTGTGACGGTCGAGACGGAGACTGCAACGGCGAGCCCGACACCGAGCAGGAGAATGGTTGCCGGCCAGGGGGGCCGTCCGGAGAAGAGGAGCGCAGGTGAAACTCCGAGCCACCGGCGCGCTGGCATGGCTTCTGGGCGCGGTGCCCGCTTGCAATGGGGGCGGGTCGACCTCCGAGGGCGACGCCCGGCCAGCACCCTCCCCGGATGAGGCGCCGGCAGTCGTCGACTCGGGCGCACTCGACGCCGCGGAGGCGGACGTCCGCGTGGAGAGCGACAGCGCGGTCGAGCCGCCGTGCGAGGAGTACACACGCGTGCGGATCGACGGCGATGAGTTCTGCCCCGAGGGGGTCGAGTTCACGCGTCGGTTGGTCGTCCCATCGGGCCAGTATCCCTGGTCGTTCGAGATGGGTGGTGACTGCGAGGTGTGGCGAATGACTGCGCTCGTCCACGGCGACGGTGTGCTCGCGGCCGAGCGGCCGACGAGGGCCGAGGTCGCGTTCGTGGGTGTGAACCTCGACGACCGCACGCGTGGCATGCGCTGGGATGGGACGGCTCTGTTGACCGGGGGTGACACGGGCGCCCTCGGCTTTGTCTTCGCGGAGTTCGGGTCGGGCGACTGCTTTCGATTCGCCACGAACATCCGCGTCGACTCCGTTCCTGAGGGCGAGGTTCCCCTCGAGATCGACATCGAGGTCTCGGGACGCATCGAAGCGCGCTGAGGACGTCGAAGGCCGCCGTCACCCTACTCTTCTGCCCATGAGGAGCAGGTTCCTCGGGGTGCACTCGGTCCCGCAGAACTCTCCGAGCTCGACGTCGAAGCCGCGATCGCGCAGCGCGACGGCGCGGTCCAGCGCAAGGAGCACCTCGACGGGGCGCCGGCACAGGCCGCGAACGGCGTCTCGACGGCGCACGAGCCCCAACCGTGCCCAGCCGGCGGCCTCGAAGGGCACCGGGTTCGGCTCGCCAGGCGCCGGCGGGTCGAGGCCGCCCAGGACTGCGAGGCGCGCGCAGAAGGTCGGGAAGTCGAGCGAACGCCACGCGACCGGAAACGGCGGCATCGCGGTGTAGGCCTGGCGGCCACGGGCGGCGCGCAGCCAGAGGTCGAAGCCCAGGCGCCGCGCCTGGATCGTGCGCACCCGCGTAAGCTCCGGGACGCCGGTCTCGGAGGGTGCCTCGTGCACCAGCCGGAGAGCCTCGACATCGAGCCGTGGCGCGAGCGCTCGACCTACGGCGCTGAGCACGCGCGCACTCCCTGTCTCATCGAGCGCCTTGTCGTAACAGCAGGGCGCGAGCAGGACACGTTCGGACTCGGTGCGTTCGATCAAGGTGGTGTGCAACGCACCACACGCGTGCAGCGCGAGGACCGCGCGGCCGGGGCTGAGCTGGGCCGCTGCGTCCGGGCCGAGGGCGTCCGTCACCAGGAAATGCGCGTCGAGGCTGGCGGCGCGCGCGAGCCGCTCCCCCTGCGCCGCGAGGTCCGCGTCGCGTTCGATCGCGACCAGCGGCACACCCAGCCGCTCCGCCAGCGCGCGGCCCATGTGGGCCTTGCCGGCACACCAGTCCACCACGGGGCCGCGGTGGTCGTCGAGCGCCTGGACGGCGCACCCGAGGAACCGCTCGAGCTGGCGCACCTTGCGCCCCGGGACACGCCGCGTCGCGTTGACCGGGAGCGTCCACGGCACGCTCGGCAGGCGCGACACCGCGCACAGGGCGCTCGATGCCGCCGCCCACGTCGCCAGAGGTTCAGGCGCGTCGTGCCAGACCGAGTCCCGCTCCCGGGCCTCGAAGTCGTCGTCCGGCAGTGTGTCGAGCCAGGCCGCGACCTGCCCGTGGGCCTGCTCCCACGGGGTCGGCAGCGCGACGAACGGCCGCGCCGTGAGCAGCCCGTGGTGCTCGGTCAACCACGCGGCCACCGCGCGCAGGCGCACTTCGAGCGCCGCGCCGCGCCAGACCACGCTCAGGGCGTGACGACCGAAGAGACGACCGACGCCGCGTCGACGGCCTCCGAGGTCAGCGCGATGTCAGTCCCCTCACCGCGCAGGTACTTCGGAACCATGTGCTCGTAGAAGTCCGAGTCGCGGAAGTGCTGCTGACCGCCCGGGAACTGCATCCGACACTGCACCGGGCGCTCGGCGACCGCCTCGCACTGGAACCGCATGGATGCGCCGGCGCGCTGCTCGAAGATGTCCACGCGGGGACCGATGGGTGAGGCGACGTCCACCGTTTCCATCCCGCCGTCGTTGGCGAAGGGCCCGTGGTTGAAGTCTGCGACTCCCGCATCGTCGAAGAGGTTGGCGACGAAGGTGAGCGTGTGGATGCGGCCCCACAGCCAGCCTTGCGGGTCGTCGCCCAACAGCGCGACGAGGCGCGTGCCGGCGCCGTTCAGGGCCGTGACGACCGTGTCGGCACGGGTCTCGAGTCGGTCCTCCGTCGACACGTCGTCCCAGTAGGCGTCGCCGCGCGCCAGGTCCCCCGGGCGTGTCACGAGGACCGAGAGCGCCTGCATGCGGGCGAACTGGCCCTCGGCCCCACCTTCCGCGGCGATCTCGTCATTGAAGACCTGAGTCCGGAGCTGGTCGAAGAGCACGTGGAACGCGCTGCACCCGATGGCGCTCGCCACGACCGCGGGGTCCGCGACCGGTGCGGCGTCCGCGGATGCGCCGTCGAGGCCCGTCAGGCACTGGTAGTCCCACGTCGAGAGAGCTTCGAGGGTCTTTTGCCCGTCGGGTGTGAGCTCCACGACCGCGGCGTCGAGACCCGAGAGCAGCGTCGGCAGGATCCGGTCCGCGATCAAGACGTAGACATCGTTCACGATGCTCTCTTGCGACGCCAGTGTGTGACGCCCCGACTCGCCCTCGAGCCGCTGCACGATCCGGCTGTGGCGAAAGCCGTCCGCCGGGTAAGCCTGCAACGCGGCCTGGTCATCGTTGGTCGCGTCCGCGTCGTCGAGGTGGCCCGTCATGTCGTTGTTGGCCGTTGCGATGTAGCCGCTCGCGGGGTTCAAGGCCTGCGGCAGCTCCTCGTAGGGCACGTAGGGTCCCCACTCTGCGGTGCCGTCGCCCGGCACGGGCAGCCAGGGCGCGCGCTCCGGCGAGGCCCACGGGCGCGTGGGCACGTGGTTGTACGGGAACCATCCGAAGTTGCCGCCGCGGTCGATCACGACGACGTTCTGTCCGATGGTCGTCAGGCTCCGGAGCGCCGTGCGCGCCTCGTCGACGTTGCTCGCACGGGCCAAAGTGAAGAGGAAGTCGGCGTCCGTCGTGGCCTCTTGCCCGGTCCACCGGAACGAGACCGCGGTCCCCGCCTCGCGGTCGATGGAGAGCACCGGACCGTGGTGCGGCACGTACAGGCGCTCGTCCGTGGTCACCTCGTCCTGCCCGAAGACCTCGAACTGGTGGGTCCGTTTGATGAAGGGCACCACCTCGCCGTCGAGGAGTACCCCCTCCCCGTCGGGCGAGAGCGTCTCGAGGTAGACATCCGTCTGGTCGAAGTACGTGGTGGTCATGCCCCACGCGATGTTCTCGTTCTGACCGATGACGACCCCGGGCAGGCCCGCGAGGCTCACACCGGCGACGTTGAGCGGGCTGTCCGCCTGGCTCGAGTGCAGGTGCACCAGGTACCAGATCGACGGGTTCGTGAGGGCCAGGTGCGGGTCATTCGACAAGAGCGCGGCGCCGCCCTGGGTCTGGGCAGGGCCGATGACCCAGTTGTTGGAGCCGACGGGCGCCTGCTCGACCTCGCCGTACTTGTCGGCCGCGGCGTTGAGCACCGAGGCGAACCGCGTCAGCCGTGCATGGGACGCCTCGTAACGCCACCACGGCGTGCGCAGGGTCGTCGTCTGGCTGGGCGGCCCGCCGTTCGCCGCGCCGAGCACGTCGCTCTGCTCCGCCGGGAGCGGTGCGTAGAGGTCGTAGGCGAGGTCCATCGGCAGGTTCGCCATGAGGCGCGCCCAATTGAGCTCGCTCTCGGCGGAGTTCGTGAGGTCGTCGATGAGCAGCAGCGTGACCGCGGCGCTGTCCACGGGCGTCCAGGGGTCGATACGCGCCTTGTTGATCAGTGGGAAGTCGTATTCGTCCTGAAGTTTCGCGCCGTTACGGCTGTTCTTCAGGTCGTCGATGAAGGCGTTCACGCCGCGGGTGTAGGCGTCGAAGAGCGCGCGGGTCGCCGGCGAGGAGCTCGCGTAGATCTGCTCGGCGACGGGCAGGCCATCCCGCGTCGTCAGGCGCCCCCGCTGGTCTTTGTCGGTCTCGATGGTCACGGTGCCGACGAGCTCGCTGAGCTTGCCCTGGGCGAACCGCCGGTTGATGTCCATCTGCGAGAAGCGGTGCGCGGCGTGGTAGTAGCCCTGGGCCGCGACGCAGTCGCTGTCGACCTCGCAGCGGACGTGCAGCATGCCCAGGGCGTCGGTGTCGACCCGGACGTCGGCCGTATTGCCCTGGATGCGCACGGGCTCGACCGGCGGCGGCCCGGCGTCCGGCGCTGTACCGCCGGGCGGCGCGCCCCCAGAGCCTCCGACAGGGCTGCCCCCCGCGCCGCCGCTGCCCCCGGTCGCCTCGGCGTCCGGCAGGACCTGCCCGGCGTCGGTGGCGTCGGCGCCGCCGCCGTCATCGCCGCAAGCGGTCGCAAGCAGCAAGGCTGCGCCCCAGAGCTGGCCACGTCGTTGTTTCATTCTTCTCCCCTGGACATTCGAGTGACGGATTCGACACGAGCGCGCGGAGCATACTCTCCCGCTCGGATTCGCCAACAGCGCCCGTCGACGAGCGTCGTCGGTGCTCAGCTCCAGAACGCGACGCGACTCCGGTCGAGCGCGAGGGTCAGGAAGCCCCCGAAGGTGAGCCGCGGCCGCGCGCCCTCGATGGGCGAGACCCGGTGCACGTGCCGACCGGCATCGAAGACCACGAGGTCGCCCGCCGCGAAGGTCAGACGCCTCGGGGCGAAGCGCGCCTCGACGGCCGCCGTGTCGATGAACCGCGTCGGCAGGTACGGCACGTCGGGGTCCTTGCCCTTCAGGCCGTAGACGAGCAGCTCGCCGCCGCCCTCGGGAGCCTGGAGTGTGATGAAGAAGCTCAGCAACGTCGCGCGGTCCAGATCCGAGGCCATGCGCTCGTAAACCGCGAGGCCGTAGTGGTCGTCGTGGTGCGCGTAGATCTGTTGCCCGGGGTCGAGCGCGCGAAAGTTGAACGCGGCCCACGCGTGGGTCGCGTCGAAGTGCGGCGGCTCGGCCGGCACGCCCCCGGCCAGCCCGGAGAGCAGCGCCTTCACGCGGGCAAGCGGGGCCTCGGCGTCGCCAAAGACCGCGCGGCTGCGTTCCGCGTGGCTGTGCGCGCTCTCGGCGTAGAGGTCCACGGGGGGGCCGCGCAGGTGCGTGAACGTCGGCGTGGCCGCGTCTCCGATGGTGCGGATCTCACCACCGGGCATGCCCCGGTTCGGCGAGGTCCAGGCCGTGGAGTCCGCGAGGTGCTCGACGCCCGCTTGAACCAGCGCCGCGGGAAACGCGCCCCGCACCACGACACCCGTCCGCTCGCCGCGGTGGATCTGCTCGAGGATGTTGCCGTGGGCGCCGAGCGCCTCGGGGCTCGTTTCGAGAAAGGTCGGTGGGTCGACGCGTGTGTCCAAGAGGGCCTCCTGCGCGCGCAGTCCAGCACGGCGCGGCCGCGGACCGCAAGCGGCGGTCCGGCGAGCCGACCCGACCCTCGCCGTCCGGGTGGAAGGCCGCCCTTCGCTTGCACACCCCCGCCCACTGCGCGACTCTACGGCCGCAATGCGCCTCGCCTCGACCATCCGCGGAGTCCGCTACACGTTCGCCGACGTGCGCGAGGTGATGGCCAAGGCGAACCCGCCGAAATCGGGCGACGTGCTCGCCGGGATCGCCGCGCGGGACGCCGTGGAGCGCGTCGCCGCGCGCGCGGTCCTCGCGCACCTGACCCTGGCGGAGCTGCGCAACCACCCCGCGGTGCCCTACGAGCTCGACGAGATCACTCGCCTCGTCGAGCACGACCTCAACGACGCCGCGTACCAGGCGGTCAAGCACCTCACGGTCGGTCAGTTCCGCGAGTGGCTGCTCGAGGAGTCCACGGACTGGGCGAAGATGCGGGCCATCGCCCCGGGGCTCACGCCCGAGATGGCGGCGGCGGTCTGCAAGCTCATGTCGAACCTCGACCTCATGACGGTCTCGGCGAAGAGCAGCGTGGTCGTGCGCGCGAACAACACGCTGGGTCTGCCCGGGCGCCTGTCGTCGCGCGTGCAGCCGAACCACCCCACGGACGACGTGCACGCGATCCTGTATTCGATGCGCGAGGGCCTGGCGTACGGGTGCGGTGATGCGGTCATCGGTGTGAACCCCGCGACCGACACGGCCGAGTCGACGGCGGAGATCCTCACGGCCATCGACGCCGTGTTGAAGAAGAACGAGATCCCGACGCAGCACTGTGTGCTCTCGCACGTGACCGTCCAGATGCGGGCCCTCGAGCTCGGCTGCCCCATGGACCTGATGTTCCAGTCGCTCTCGGGCACAGAGGCCGGCAACCGCGCCTTCGGCATCTCGGTGTCGCTGATGGACGAGGCCTGGGACCAGATGAAACGGATGGGCACGGCCCGCGGGCCCAACCGGATGTACTTCGAGACGGGGCAGGGCTCGGCGCTGTCGAGCGCCGCGCACCACGGCGCCGACCAGCTCACGCTCGAGGCCCGCTGCTACGGCTTCGCGCGCCGATACGCGCCGTTCCTGGTCAATACGGTCGTGGGCTTCATCGGGCCGGAGTACCTCGAGGACGGCCCGCAGATCACCCGCGCGGGCCTCGAGGACCACTTCATGGGCAAGCTGCTCGGCCTGCCCATGGGATGTGATGCCTGTTTCACCTATCATGCCTCGATGAGTCAGGACGAGCTCGAGTGCCTGAAGGTGCTCCTGGGCGCCGCCGGCTGCACCTACCTGATGTCTCTCCCGGTGGGCGACGACATCATGCTCAACTACCAGAGCACCTCGTTCCACGACATCCCGTCGGTCCGTCGCCTGCTGGGCAAACGCGCGACACCGGAGTTCGACGCGTGGCTCTGCGAGCGCGGCATCCTCGATGGCGACCGCCCAGGGCCCCGCTTCGGCGACCCCAGCGTGGTGGTGCCTGCATGAGTCTGACACGTCAGCTGGTCGAGGCGCTGCGCACGCGCCTCGGGGGTTCGGCGCCCCAGCCGACGCCCGAGCCCCCGCCGCGGATCCCCGATCCGCCGGTCCGCGTTTTTCCGAAGCGCCACGAGGGCACACCCTACGCGCGTGAGGCCGCGAAACACACGACGGCGCTCCTGGGCATCGGACACGTGGGCACACGCTACGCCACGGACGTCTCGCTCCAGTTCCAGGCGGAGCTCGCGGTCGCCCATGGCGCCGTCGCGGCCGAGCTGCCCGAGGACTTCGCACGAGAGCACCGGCTGTTGCCGTTGAAGTCGCGGGTCACGCACCACCGCGAGTTTTTGCTGCGGCCCGACCTCGGTCGCCGGCTCGACACCGAGTCGCTGGAGCGCTTGAAGCACGAGGCCAAACGGAACGTCGACGTGCAGCCGATCCTCGCGGACGGCCTCTCGGCCATCGCCTGCATGCAGTCCGGCATGGCGCTGCTCGAGGCCTTCACCGCGGCGTGCGAGCGCAGGGGCCTCAGCGTCGGCACGCCCATGTGCGCACGCTACGCGCGGGTCTGGCTCGAGGACGAGATCGGCGAGACGGTGGGCGCGAAGGTCTCGGCCATTCTGCTGGGCGAGCGGCCCGGCCTCGGCACCGGCGACGGCCTCTCGTCGTACATGGTCTACGCGCCGGCGATCGGCAAGACCGACGGGGACCGCAACATGATGTCGAACATCCACGTGCGCGGCACGCCGCCCGAGGTGGCCGGCGACCGTATGGCCGTGCTCGCGCGGGCCATGATCGACCAGAAGACGAGTGGTGTCTCCCTCGACCTGTCGCACCTGGTCGCCGAGCTCGGCGAGGCCGCCGCGCGCCACCACCGCGCCCCTCAGGCGCGCGTTCGCCTCGTGGAGGTCGACCGGTGATCCTCGAACCCCTCCCCCCGCGCATCCTCTCGGTCCGCCGCATCCCCAACGCCGACCCCGCGCTCCTGCTGGCCTACGGGGCGGATCCGGCGCGGCACCGGTCCCTCGGGCTCGTCACCGTCGACCAGGACGATCCGACCTACGTGGCGCTCGACGAAGCGACCAAACACGCGCCCGTGGACGTGGTCTACGCGCGCTCGTTCTACGCCGGCGCGGGCCATGCGAGCGGACCCATCTCGGGCGAGATCCTCGGCGTGATCGCGGCGTCCGATCCCGACGAGATCGACGAGGGCCTGCGCGCGCTCGTGCGCTGCCTCGAGCACGACGCGTGTTTCTACAGCGCCGATGCGGCGAAAAAGACGGCGGTCTTCCCCCATGTCATCGCATCGCTCGGACACTACTTGAGCGCCCAGGCGGGGCTCCAGCCGGGGGACTCGATGGCCTACCTGGTCGCGCCCCCGATGGAGGCCGGCCTCGGCATCGACGCCGCGCTCAAGGCCGCCGACGTCCGCGCGGCCAAGATCTTCCCGCCCCCCACGGAGACGAACTTCTCGGCGGCATGGCTCACGGGGACCCAGGGCGCGTGCGAGGCGGCCGCGGTGGCGTTCTGCGAGATGGTGGTTCGGGTCGCGGCCGAGCCGTGGCCCGGCCGGAAATAGGGCTCGAGATGCGTCGATGGCTCGTCGGACTCGCTCTTGCGGCGATGTCCACCTCCGCGGTGCACGCGGACCCCCGACGCTCGACGTTGAACGCGACGCGGGTCATCGAGACGGGCAAGTGGCCCGAGGGCCTGACCGTGGACGGCGACCTCGCCTGGCTGGCCGACAGCGGGGACCGGCGGGTGCTGCGCGTCGAGTGGAAGACCGGCCAGGTGTCGCGGCTCCCCGTGGGTCGACTGCCCACGCAGGTCGAGCGCCTCGACGACGGCACACTCGTCGCGCTCGTCGAGACCGACAAACGGCTCTTCCGCCGCGCGGCGACCGGAGGCGCGTTCGTGCCGCTGCGCCGCCTGCCCGATTGCCCGGACGCCATGGCGGTGGACGGCGCGCGGGTCTTTGTCCTCCTGTGGACCAAGTGCAGCAGCCTCGGCGCGCGCATCGCCCGTGTGGACGCACGCACGGGCCGGGCGCGCCTCTCGGCCGACCTGGGCCGCGACGGCTTCGACCTCGCGGTCCACGGCGACCGGGCCTATGTGGCGCACGCCGACGGCGCGCTCTCCGCCGTGGATACGAAGACGCTGAAGCTGCAGGCGCGGTGGCCGGTGTCGGGACGCCCGATGCACGTGCGCGCGACGAGCCAGGCCGTGTTCACCCACAACGCCGAGGGCCTCGTTCGGCTGGATCCCACCACAGGCCAGACGACCGCCGCGGCGCCCCTTGCGGAGCGCGTCGCCGCGCTGACGCTCGACGGCGACCTTGTCTACGTGGCGCTCGAACGCGGCGAGGTCCGAACCTACTTGCAGGCGGACTTGACGCACGTGGAGACCTTCACTCTGGAGCCCGCTCCGCATGCGCCGCGCACGCTCACGGTCGCCCAGGGGCATCTGTTCGTGACCGACCACGGCGAGCCGTCCGGGCGTCTCCTCGTCTTCGATCGCACCCAACCCGGGCCCTGATTTGGCATAAAGCCACGGATTTCCGCATGATGGGACTGCATGGACGTTCTTCGAAGCGTCGGAGGTCATCATGCGCAGGGAACGCGAGAAGGACGAGGTCCTGGCAGACGCAGGCATCGAGGTCACCCAGACCCACCTCGTCGCCGACGGCCGGCGCCACTCTCTGGCCGCGATCGCGTCCTACGGCCCCGAGCGGAAGCGCGAGCACTACCGCGCCCCTCTGGTGACCGGCTTGAGCGGCGCCGCCGCCGTCCTGGTCGGCGTCGCGGGCCTCGACGGCCTGGCGTCCACCGCCGGCACCGTGGCCATCGGTCTCGGCGCGCTCCTCCTCATCGACGCGACGGTGTGGGCGATGATGGCCCGCCGCGCCCCGGCGCTGGAGCTCGTGTCGGAGTCGGGTCATCGCTGGCGTGTGTCGTTACCGAACGCCGAGGTGATGACACGCGTGCTGACCTGCCTCGACGAGGCGATGTCTTCCACCCGACGGTGAGCTCAGCCCGGCGCCCCGAGCTTCGGCGTAAAGCGGTCCAGAAAGAACCGCGTCAGGCCTGGGAACCACCGCGCCGTCCAATACACTTTGGGATAGATGATCCGGTCGATCTTGTCATCGATGGCTTGCAGGATCTGCTCCGCCAACACGACGGGTGTGCCCATGGGCGTGGCTCGGACGGCCATGCTGTCTCCGTACGCGGCGTAGCCCGCCTGCCCCATCGGCGTGTCCACGGGTCCAGGGTAGACCGTGACGACGTGGACGCCGGAGCCCGCGACCTCGGCGCGCATGGACTCCGAGGCCGCGGCGAGCCCGGCCTTGGAGGCGTTGTAGTAGTTCATGAAGGGGGTCGGGGCGAGGGCGGCGACGGAGGCGACATCCACGATGGTGCCCTTCTGTCGAGCGACCATGCCGGGCAGGACGGCGTGGGAAAGGCGCAGCGGCGCGAGCAGGTTGACCCGCAGGCACTGCTCGCCGCGCGCCACCTCGAACTCCGTAAACGCGCCCAGATACTGGACTCCCGCGTTGTTGACGAGCACGTCCACCGGGCCGAAGGCCGCCTCGGCGGGCGCGAGGAAGTCGGTCGCGTGCTCCAGCTCGGCCAGGTCTTGCACAAAGACCTGCACCTGACCGTGCGGGGCGAGCTCGGCGCGCAACGCCTCGAGCAGGTCGGCGCGGCGCGCGACGAGGGTGACCGCATAGCCGCGGGCGATGAACGCGCGGGCCAGCGCGGCCCCGATGCCCGACGACGCGCCCGTGACGACGGCGTGGCCCGTGGAAACGTGGGTCTTCGACATGGCGGTCAGCGGCTCCAGTCTTCGATGCGCCACCCCCGACCTCGGGCGTGGCGAGTCAGCCTCGGGTCGGGGTGGACGGCGACCGGCGTGCCCACGGCCTCGAGGACGGGCAGGTCGGACATCGAGTCCGTATAGAAGGTGCACGCCGACAGGGGCACGTCGTGGGCGTCCGCGTAGGTTCGAGCGAGCACGAGCTTGCCCTCGCCGTAGCAGAGCGGCTCTCGAGGCTCCCCCGTGAAGGTGCCGTCCGCGCGCACCTCGAAGCGGTTGCAGAGCGCATGGTCCAGCCGCAGGTCGCGCAGGACGGGCTCGGAGAGGTAGTTCGACGAGGTCGTCAAGAGCACGAGACGATGGCCGAGCGCGCGGTGGTGTTCGACGGCGCGGCGCGCCCCGGGGCGGAAGAGGTCACGCACCTCGCGCTCGTAAAAGGCCTGCGTGCGGGCCGCGAGCACGGACTCCTGGGTGTCCTTGAGGGTCGAGATGGCGTCTCGGATCACCCCCTGAATCCGCACGTAGCCCAGGTGGTAGCCCAGCAGCCACAGACCGGCCTTCGCCGCCTGACGCGGCGTGATGAAGCCCTGCTTGAGCTCCGAGCGAATCCACAGCGACCCGCTGTTCTTCGAGAGCAAGGTCTTGTCCAGGTCGAAGAACGCGATGCCGCTGGGCGGCGCGGTACTCACCACCGGTGGTACGCCGGGTGGCCCTCACCCACGGCCACGAAGGTCCCGGTGCAGGTCGCCGTGACCTTGCCGTTGGCCGTCAGCGTGGCTTCGACGGTGGCGCGGTCGTCCGAGGATTCGGTGATCCACGCGCGGAGCGTGACAGGGCCAGTCATGGGGGTCGGGCGCTTCAGGCGCACATGGAAGTCGGCGGTGACCGTGCAGGGCGGGGCGTCCGCGCCCGTACGACGCATCAGGTGCACCGCCGCCGCCCAGTTCGAGTGGCAGTCGAGCAGCGCGCCGCAGATGCCCCCGTTGAGCACGTTGGGAAACGCGTGGTGGTGCGGTTCGGGCTGGAACTCGCACACGAGCGCGTCCCCCTCGGCGGTCTCGAAGCTGCGAATCCTGAGACCCTGGGGATTCGCGGGTCCGCAACCGAAACAGATGCTCCGCGCGGCGAAGGTCTCCTGCACACTCTTTTCGTTCTGCATGGGTGGTCATGTGCCGCAGTCGTGGCACGCTGCGCAACCATGACCGAAGAGCGCTTCACTGATCTGCGACGGGTGCTGTCCGGGGCCCGCGTCATCGCCGTGCTCGGCGCCCATCACGAGCCCCACCGCCCGGCGTTCTACGTGCCCGAGTACATGCACATGCAGGGCGCGCGGATCCTGCCCGTGAACCCACAGCTCGTGGGCCGCACGCTCTGGGGCGAGCCGGTGAGCGCGACGCTCGCCGAGCTTGGGGCGCCTGTCGACGTGGTCGACGTCTTTCGCCGGTCCGAGCTGCTCGAGGGCCACCTCGACGACCTGCTCGCGATGTCACCGAGACCGCCGGTCGTCTGGCTTCAGCAAGGCATCGCCCACGCCGGCTTTTCGGCGCGGCTGCGCGCGGCGGGCATCGAGGTCATCGAGGACCGCTGCATGCTGGCGGACCACCGGCGACTCCAACTGGGGAGGATTCAATGACCCTGCGACGAGCGCTCCTGACCTCGACCCTGCTCGGGCTGGGCGCGTGCGACGAGGCGGCGTCGGTGCTGGCCGGCACGGCGGACTCGGGACGCGGGACGCCCACGCCCACGGACGCGTCGGCGCCCGAAGACGCCACGACCGTGGCGACCGACCTGGACGCGGCGACGGACCTGGACACCGGGACCTCGCCCGGGACTGACCTCGGTGTCGTTCCGGGTCCCGATGTCGGGCCCACGCCCGTGGGATGCCCCGAACGAGACCCCCTGCCCGCGGACGCCGACCGCATCGTCCTGGTCGGGCACCGGTTCACCGATGCGTCCGACGTTCGAGGGACCGAGGTCCGCGCCCTGACGCTGCGCGGGTTCGACACCACGCTGCTCGACAACGGCCAGCGCCTCGACGTCGGCGAGGCCCCGAGCCGCATCGTCTTCGCGCACCACGGGCTGTTCGCGTTTGTCCTCGGCGAGGACGGGCTCCTGTCGTCGGTCCTCGTCTCGGCCACGAACGCGCTCGAGGTCCTCGACCAGGTCCAGCTGCCGTCGGCGGGCTACGGCGACCTGCGCGTCTCGGTCGACGACAGTCACCTGTTCATCGCGGGCAGCAACGTGACGAACGAGGCCGGTCTTTCACGCGTAGACGTCGACTGTGAGGGCCGCTTGACCCTGGTGGACAAGGCCCACTTTGGTGTGCGCCTCGCCGAGTCCCTGGACTTCGTCCCCGGCCGGCCCGACCGCGCGGTGCTGCTCGGCGGGCAGGCCGTCTTCGATCCGGTCGACCCCCTCGACGTGCGTCTCCTTGCCTACGGAGAGAACGGGTTCAGCCTCGTCGAGGCCTTCGACGTCTACGGTGACATGGTCTCGGCCGGCCGCATCGGGGTGTCCGGCGACGGCGCCCTCGTTCTGGTCCCCAACGACTCCCCGTTCTCCGAAGAGGGGGGCCAGCTCGCCGTGCTGGCGCTCGAGGGCGATACACTCACCGAGCTCGACCGCATCGTCGACCTGCCCGACGCCCGCGAGATCGAGGTCTCGAACGACGGCCGTACGGCGCTCCTCACGCAGATCGAGCCGGGCATCGTGCGCGCCTTCGCGCTGTCTCCCGACGGCGTGGTGGAAGGCGACATGATCCGCGGCGTGGGCCTCGCCGACCAGATGGCGCGTGTGCAACGCGGTCCAATGACCGAT
The DNA here is from genome assembly GCA_049318805.1 of Bradymonadia bacterium. Taxonomy (GTDB): domain Bacteria; phylum Myxococcota_A; class Bradymonadia; order UBA7976; family UBA1532; genus CANLBD01. The sequence continues at coordinate 19,610 of JBMOFP010000049.1, read as the reverse complement.
GTCGTCGTCGTGTCGGCGGTCAGCCCGGTCGACGGCTCGCAGGTGCAGGTGTTGCGCATCACGGGCCCCGGGCGAGTGACGCGCGAGAGCATCACCCCCCTGGGCGAGGGATCATCGAACATCCCGGGGGCGATCGGGATTCAGCCGTAGCGCGCCGCTGAGCGCCGGTGAGCGCCGACGCGCGCTCACATGGCAACCGTGTCATCGAGCCGTCGCAGGTTCTTTGCCGTTGCGTACCCGACCGGCCACCGCATCACTGCAAGGTGCGCGCGTTCGCCCCCCGGTCGGAGTCCTGCCGCGCATGTTCGACGCCTTCGAGCCTGAGACCAGCACGGACCGTCGAAGCCGCGTCGCGGTGATGACCGTCGTGTCGTTGCTGGTGTGGGCGGGCGCCGCGGGCGGGCTGATGTGGGCCGGGGCGAACGCCGCGGCTGAAGAGGAAGAGGCGGAGCTCGAGGTCCGGCTCGCGGCCGCACCACCGCCGCCGCCACCCCCGCCACCGCCGCCGCCGCCCCCGCCCCCGCGCCCCAAGCCGGCGGCGACCCCGCCCGCAGGCCCCCCCAAGCGTGTGCTGGTGGCCCCGACCTCGATGCCGGTCGAGAAGCCGCCGGAGACGGCCTCCACGGCGCAGACGACCTCGTTGAACACCGACGACTTCGGCGCCCCGGGCGGCGGCGGGCCGAGCAGCGGCCCCCCTGCGCCGAAGACGTCGCCCCCCACGGAGCCACCGCCGCCCCCGCCGACGAAACCGAAGCCCGCGAAGCTCGAGCCCGTCAACGTGCCCGAGGGCATCGCGCCGCCCGTGCCCGACCCGGGCAATCGGCAGCCGGAGATGCCCGCGCAGGCCATCGCCGAGGGCAAGAGCGGTCGTGTGGTGGTGAAGTTCGTCGTCACCGAGACCGGCACGGTCGAGAACATCCAGGTGCTCAAGGGCGACGAGCCGTTCGTGACGGCGGTGCTCGAGGTCGTGCGCACCTGGCGCTTCACGCCCACTCAGATGGACGGCCGCCCCGTCCCCGTTTTTCGCACCCAACCCTTCACGTTCAACCTGCGGCGCTGACCGGCGGCGCTGAAACGGGAGAGCCCGATGTCTTTCGATCTCGTTCAGATCCTCCAACACATGGACGCCTTCGCGCTCACGATCACCCTCGTGCTCGTGGTGATGGGCGTGGCCTCCCTCGCGGTCTTCTTCGAGCGTCTGTGGGCTTACGGCAAGGCCGCCGCGCGCTCGCGCGCCTTCGCATCCGTGGCCGCGACGCACCTGAAGGCGGGGAACCTGGACCCCCTCCGACAGCCCCCGGCCGAGCACGCCGAGGCGCCGCTGGCACGGCTGCTTTCGCAGGGGGTCGAGGGCTTCACCGAGGCCCGCGCGGACGGCGCCGAGCTGCTCGAGGGCATCGACCTCGCCAGCAAAGCCATCGCGCGGCGCCGCGAGCTGATCAACGCCGAGCTCAACCGTGGCTTGCCGGTGCTCGCGAGTGTCGGGTCGGTCTCGCCCTTCGTCGGGCTGCTGGGCACGGTGGTGGGCATCATCGCCTCGTTCCGCGGCATCGCGGAAGAGGGCTCGGGGGGTCTCGGCGCGGTGTCGGGCGGCATCGCCGAGGCCCTGGTCGTCACGGCCCTGGGCCTCGTGGTCGCGATTCCGGCCGTGCTCGCCTTCAACATGCTCAACACACGGCTCGACCGCATCCTCCTGGGCTTGGACCACGGCGCGGGCGAGCTCCTCGACCACCTGCAGCGGCTCGGGCGCCGGGGCGAGCGCAGCGGCGGCGGGGGTGGGCATGTCGCGTGAGCGCACCAAGCTGCGGCCCGAGATCAACGTCACGCCCCTGGTCGACGTGGTCCTGGTGCTCCTGATCATCTGCATGGTCGTGACCCCCCAGATGGAGGGTCCGAGCGTGGAGATGCCCACGGTGCGCACGCCCGATCCCGAAGACAAAAAGAAGATGGACGCGATCATCGTCGTCATCGAGGCCGACGGCGATACGTGGCTGGGTCAGGAGGCGGTCGCGATGGACGCGCTCGAACCTCGCCTGGTCAAGCTTCGCGAAGAGTCCGCGACAAAGAAGGTCATCGTGAAGGCCGACCGGGAGACCCCCTTCGGCAAGGTGCGAGAGGTCTACGCGATGGCACGCCGCATCGGCTGGCCGAGCGTGGCGTTGAAGGTCGGCGACGTCGCGGAGTCGCGCGCCTTGCCCGAGGGGGGCTGAGCGGTGGCCATCGAGGTCGGCAACGGCAAGGCGCGGCGCGTTCGACCGGTGATGAACGTCACACCGCTCGTGGACGTCGTGCTGGTCTTGCTCATCATCTTCATGGTGATCACGCCGCTGCTGGCCAAGCAGTTCAGCACGAACGTGCCCATCAAGGACGACCCCAACCAGCCGCCCCCACCGCCGAACGCGGGCGCGCCGCCGGTCGTGCTCGCCGCACGCAGCGCCGGGCACCTCGAGATCAACGGCGAGCGGATCGCCCCCGAGTCCATGGCGGAGCGGATCCCGCGGCTGCTGGCGGCCCAGCCGGAGCCGGTGCTGTTTTTCACCGCGGACGATGACGTGCCCCACGGCCGAGCGGTCGAGGCCATGGACCAGGCGCGCGCCGCGGGCGCGAAGGTCATCGCGATCATCACCGAGAAGCTGGAGACGCCGTGAGCGCTCGAATCTACGCCGTCGCGGCGACGCTCATTTGCGGGACGGCCGTCGCGCCGACCCGCGCGGTCGCTCAAGAGGTGGCTGCGATCACGACCGGCGTGACCGGTGTGGTGGTCGACGAAGCCACGGGCGAACCGCAGATCGAGGCCGAGGTGAAGGTCATCGACGGCCCGCCCGGCGTGCGGCCCGTGGTGCGCACCAACTACGACGGCAACTTCGCGATCGAGCTGCCCCCGGGCAAGTACGTGGTCCGCGTCTACGCGGAGCTGCACGAGCCCAAGCGGATGGAGCAGGTCGAGGTGCGCCAGGGCGAGACGACCCACCTCGACATCAAGCTCGCGACCACGGGGGGCGTGGTCGCCGAAGAGATCGTGATCGAAGCGAAGGCCGACCTGCGCACGGAGGCGGCCACACTCGCGGACCGCAAGGCCTCGGCCGTCGTGAGCGATGCGGTCTCGTCCCAGGAGATGTCCCGCGCCCCCGACTCCGCGGCCTCGGACGCGGTGAAGCGGGTCACCGGCGCGACGGTGATCGGCGGTCGGTACGTGGTGCTGCGGGGCTTGAGCGGGCGATACACCTCCACACTGATGGAGGGTGCGCGCATCCCCACGCCGGAGCCCGACGAGCCGGCCGTGCCCCTCGACCTTTTCCCGGCGGCGCTGCTCGCGAACCTGACCGTCGCCAAGACCTGGAGCCCCGAGCTTCCCGGCAACTTCGGCGGCGGCGCGCTGATGATCACCCCGCAGCGTTGGCCGACCGAGCGGGAGCTCAAGCTGAAGCTCGGCAGCGGCTTCGAGTCTCACTCGACTTTCGGCGACCGCAAGATGCCCGGCTACGAGGGCGGCGACACCGACTTCCTCGGGGTCGACGACGGCACGCGGGCCCTGCCGGACGCGGTGCCGCGCAACCAGCCGGCGCGGCGTGGCGGTACGGATCCGCTCACGCCCGAGGCCCTCGAGGCGGCCGGGGAGAGCTTCAGCGAGGTGTGGACCGTCCGGCGCGAAGACGTCGATCCGAACCTGAACTTCCAGGCGAGCTACGGCGACGAGCACACGCTGGACGGTCACAAGCTCGGATACCTGGCGAGCCTGCAATGGAGCCGCCGCGAGACGTATCGGCAGTCGAAGACGGCGAAGCTCAATCGCTCCGACGCCGAGGGTCTGTCGGTGCGCGAGACCTATGACATCGAGACCGGCAACGTCGCGGCGAACCTGAGCGGTCTCGTGACCCTCGGGTGGACCCCTTCCCAGGACCACGAGCTCACGCTGCTCGTCTTCCGGACCCAGAGCGGCGACCGGATCGGCATCCTCGCGAGCACGGCGCGGTCCGACAACAGCAGCGAACCTTTCGAGGGTTCGCGGATCCAGTGGATTGAACGCACGATCAGCTTCGGGCGCCTGGCGGGCTTCCACCGCATCGACGCGTTGGCGGACCTCGAGGTCCGATGGCAGGCATCGCTCGCGCTCACCGCGCGGGATGAGCCGGACACCCGCGACTTCGACGTCGAGATTCTGGACGACGGCCGGCGACGCTACCGGGACACCGCGGGGAGCGGCGAGCGCTTCTTCTCCGAGCTCGACGACACGACCTACGGCGCGCAGGTCGACCTGAAGCTGCCCGCGCGAGGGCTCGCGGTGCTCGCCGGTGGCGCCGCCCAGCGCAGTGAGCGTGGGTTCAAGGCCCGACGTTTCCGCTTCGACTGGTACGGGAGCGATCCGTCCGTGCTCTTCCTGCCGCCGGAGGAGCTCTTCGGCGACGCACAGATCGGAACGAGCGTACGCATCGACGAGCGCACCTCCGCGGCCGATGCCTACGAGGCCGAGCTCGACACACTCGCGGGCTACGCGGCGCTGGACATCGACGCGGTCGATCGCTGGCGCTTCGTGCCCGGCATTCGATACGAGGTCAACGCCCAGACCCTCGACCCCGGAAGCCCATTCTCGGTCTCTCAAGCGACGCTCACGAACGTCGACCGTTCGGACGAGAACTGGCTGCCCTCGGCCAACGTGGTCTACGCCCTCACGGAGGAGCAGAACGTCCGCGCGGGCTACTCCTACACCCTCGCGCGCCCCTTGCTGCGCGAGGTCTCCGAGTTCCTCTACTACGATTTCTCGCGGCGCCGGAACATCAGCGGCAACCCGGACCTGCGCGAGACCCGGATCCACAACGCCGATCTCCGGTGGGAGTGGTTCCTCTCGGGCGGCGGGCTCCTCGCCGCGAGCGCCTTCTACAAGCAGTTCGTCGACCCGATCGAACAGGTCGTCATCAACTCGACCTCCGGTGACCTGGGCTTCGACAACGCGGACGGCGCGGACCTCTACGGCGGCGAGCTCGAAGGTCGAGCGACGTTGCCCCTGGATTTCCGTGTCGGGGCGAACGTGGCCTTGATGCAGTCCGAGATTCGCCTCACGCAAGAGCAGCAAGGGGTCCAGACGAATCGAACGCGGCCCCTGCAAGGGCAGTCGAGCTGGGTCGTGAACGCCCAGTTCGGCGTGGTCGAAGAGAAGACGGAGACCGAGCTCACCTTGCTCTACAACGTGGCGGGTCGCCGGATCACGGACGTCGGCATCCAGGGTTTGCCCGACAGCTACGAGCAGCCGATCCACCGGGTCGACGCCTCCATCGGGCAGGGTCTCGGCGAGGGCTTCGCTCTGAAGATCGGGCTCTCGAACCTTTTGCTTCAAGACCAGGTCGTCAAACAGGGCGACCTGGAGGTGTTGCGTGTCGAGACGGGCTTCGGTGGCTCCGTCTCGTTGGAGTGGAAACCTTAACGATTCCGGGGAGATGACAATGTTCGAGAAGCGATTGCTCCTGGCTCTGCTCTTGGCTGCGCCCCTCGCCGCGTGCGGTGAGGACGACAAGGACGCCACCAATGACGACGCCGGCATCACCGGCGGTACGCCCAGCGGCGGTGACACGCCTCCGGTCGGCGGCACCCCGGCCGGCGGTGACACGCCTCCCGTCGGCGGCACCCCGGCCGGCGGTGACACGCCCCCGGTCGGCGAGCCCATCATGGTCGGCGGTGAGCTGACGGGGGACGTGACCTGGCCCGCGGGCGCGAAGGTCACCTTGACCGACCACGTCTTCGTCAAGGGCACCCTGACGATCGGCGCCGGCGCAACGATTCACGGGCAGGCCAGCACCTCCCTCGTCGTCACGCGCGACGGCCGAATCGACGCCCGCGGCACGGCGCAGGCCCCCATCGTCTTCACCAGCGCCGAGCCCGTCGGCAGCCGCTCGGCCGGTGACTGGGGCGGCGTGGTCCTGCTCGGCAAGGCGTCCATCAACGTCGCCGGCGGCGAAGAAAAGATCGAGGGCTTCGCCGATGACGAGACCCGCACGGTCTACGGCGGCTCGGACGCCGCGCACAACTGCGGCACGCTCGAGTACGTCCGCATCGAGTTCGCCGGCTTCGAGCTCTCGCCCGACAACGAGCTCAACGGCCTCTCGGTCGGCGGCTGCGGCAACACGACCAAGCTCGACCACATCCAGATCCACAAGGGCGCCGACGACGGCATCGAGTTCTTCGGCGGCACGGCGAACGTCTCCCACCTCGTGGTGACGCAGGCGAACGACGACTCCGTGGACTGGGACTACGGTTGGACCGGTCTCGGTCAGTTCATCGTCATCCAGCAGAGCCTCGTGGACGGCGATCACGGCTTCGAGTGCGACAACAACGGCGACGCGAACGACGCCCTGCCGCGCTCCGCGCCGAACATCTGGAACGCGACCTACATCGGCTCGGGCGGCATGCCCGACGAGGCGGCCGAGTCCCAGGCCTTCGCCCACCTGCGCCGCGGCACGGCCGGCATGTTCAACAACGTCATCATCGCCCACGCCTCGGACGACGTTTACAAGCTCTCCGACGAGGCGACCGTCGCGCAGATCGACGCCGGCGCGCTGAAGATCAGCAACAGCATCTTCTTCTCCAACGTGGGCGCGAACGAGGTCGCGATCCCCGACGAGATGGGCGACGACGATGACGACGGCGGCTACGACGACGACCTGCTCGTCAACGACCCCGCCAGCATGAACCGGTTCATGGATCCCATGCTCACGGACGCGCTGAACCTCGAGGCGCCGAACTTCATGCTCATGCCCGGCAGCCCCGCCCTCATGGGGGGCGCGACCCCGAGCGCCGGCGACACGACCGCGACCTACGTGGGCGCGTTCGGTGCCACCGACTGGACCGCGGGCTGGACGGCCTACCCCGCGAACTGAGGTTGGAGAGCCCGCGGACGTACGGGCGTTGCCCTGAAGGGGACGCCGCCCGTATGGTCCGCGCATGCGCCCGACCCTCTTCTTTCGCCACGCCGCTCTCTTCGGGGGCGGCGTGCTCTTTTGCGTCTCAGCGTGTGACGACGCCGCCTCCGTGGCCCTGAACGCGCAAGACGCTGCGCCCCGCGCGGACCAGGGACCGCTGCGCGACGGCCCCGCGCTCGATGCCAACGCCCGCGATGCCGCGCCTCCGCCCGTGCCCGACGAGGACGCCTCCCCGACCCTGGACGGCGCCCCCCCGGTCTCGGACGCCGCGCCCCCCGTCGGAGATGGGCCGCTGCCCGCCGAGGACGCCGCGCCGCCCGCCGGCGACGCCGTGTTGCCCGCCGGCGACGCCGCGCCGCCCGTCGTCGACGCCCATGTCAGTCCGCAGCCCGAGGCGGGCCCCGCCGACGCCGCCGCCGCCCCGACGCCCGACGAGCTCCTGGCGGCCTGTGACGCGGATCCGCTGCTCGCGGGACGCCTGGTGACGAACGTGGCCGGCTGGGGCCATGTGCCCGAGGGCACGGTCGTCGAGTACACGAACAACCCGCCCGCCTCGGGACCGCACTACGGCCAGTGGGTCCGCAGTGGCATCTACGAAGAGCCCATCGACCGCCGGAACTGGGTGCACAACGTCGAGCACGGCTGGCTCGTGCTCTTGCATCGCCCCGACGCGCCCGCAGCCGTCGTCGACGCGCTGCACACGGCCTACGTGGAGGCCTTCGACGACGCCGCGTGCCCCATGGGACCGGTGCGTCGCATCCTCGTGACCCCCGACCCGCTCCTGGAAACACCGGTGGCGGCGGTCACGGCGTACCGCGCGCTCAGCGCCGACCGGCTCGACCGCCCGGTCCTGGAGCGTATGTTCACGCTCTGCCGAGAGGCCGCACCGGAGCGACGCGTCTGCGCCGACGGCCGCGTCCCGGTGCCGCCCAGCATGGCGCCCTGACGGGCAGGCGCCTGGAGACCGTCAGCGTTTCCCGAGGTGCCGCACGTCGTCGCCGGTCTCGATGAAGATCGCCTGCTCGGCGAGGTTCGTCGCGTGGTCGGCGATACGCTCGAGACACTTCGCGGCGAACCGGACCTGCACGAGGCGCTCCAGGGCGCTCAGATCCAGCGCCATCCGGGCGCGCACGTCGTCGGCGATGGCGCGGTACTGTCGATCGGCCTCATCGTCGCGCAGGAGGACGCTCCGCGCACGCTCGGCGTCCCCCTCGGCCAGCGCCGCGGTGGCGTCGTGCAACATCGACAACGTGACCTCGCCGAGCGCCGCGAGTACCTCGCGCTCCGGCAAGCTCCCGAATACGGCCAGCTCCAAACCCGCGTGGGCGAGTTTTACGCTCTCGTCCCCCACCCGCTCCAGATCGGTCGTGGTCTTGAGGGACGCGACCACCAGGCGGAGGCCCGGCGCGTCCAGGTGGCCCGCGGCCAACGCCCCGTAGCTCGAGCGATCGATCTCGATCTCCTGGCGGTCGACCTCGGCGTCTCTTTGGATGACCATCCGCGCCCGCTCACCATCGCCTTCGGTGACGCTCCGAAGGGCCTGGGCGGTCATCTCCACGACCTCTTCGGCCATGTGGCGAATGCGGGCCCTGATCTCGAGGACGACACTCTCGGGCGTCACGCGTCGGCTCCACCCTGGTCGGTCCACCGATAGCCCACACCCCGCACGGTCTCGAGGCGAAGCCCGGCGGTGCCGAGCTTGCGACGCAGGCGCTTGACGCTCGTGTCCACCGTGCGTTCGAAGACGCCGGCCTCGGGCGCCCAGACCCGGTCCACGAGCTCCTGGCGCCGCAACACGCGGCCCGAAGACGCCATCAGGGCGTTGAGCATCCGGATCTCCTGGGGCGTCAGGTCGACGGGGCGGCCATCGACACTGACCCGATGCCCCTCACGGTCGATGCGCACGATCCCGTCGCGGGCGGCGTCGACAGCGCGCGCGCCGCCCTGTGCGCCCCGGCGGAGCACCGCACGGATGCGGAGCGGCAACTCGTGCGGGCTGTACGGGCGCTGGACGAAGTCGTCGGCGCCGACCTCGAACGCGACGACGCGGTCGATCTCCTCGCAGTGCAAGGGCATGAACATGACCCGCACGTCCCGGGTTTCGGGTTCGTCCCTCAAGCCGCGACACAGGTCGACCGCGCGCGCCTCCGGGGCCACCTCACCGAGGATGACGAGGTCCGGCAAGGGGCGACGCCTCGCGCGCGCCACACACTCGCGCACGGCCTTCAGCCACGCGACCACATAGCCGTGACGCTCCAGCAGGTCGACCAGGGCCTGGCCGACCTCGAGATCGCGCTCCACGATCATGACGCGCGCATTCACCGCAGGCAGGGTGCGTTGGGCGCTCGACGCCCAAGCGACGTCCGCGCGAATTCTCTGCCACGGGAGCGCCACGCCGTCGTCGAGCTGTCGCAGAGGTGTCACAGGCCGCTTCCGGCTCGAAGCTCCACCACGCCCAGGACACGTTGGACCACGCCCGGATCGCCCGCGACGGGCCGTGCCCCGGCGCCGAGACGCTCGTCCTGCCAAAGCGCCCACACGCGGAATCGGGTCGCGGCGTCGGGTCCCAGGTCCGTGAACACACCCGCGGTCCATCGGTGCGCGATGGAGTCGTCCCGGTCGAAGTCGACGTCCAGCCGCTCGAAGCGCACGACCCCGCCGGGCCCATCGACCCACACCCGCCCCTGCAGGGCCAGGCCCAGGCCTTCCGCGGTCTGGGACCCGCGCCCGTCCACGCCGTCCGCGCGGTGATACTCGACGCCCGCCGCGTGGCGCTCGCCCCGCCACGCCAGCCCCCCGCCGAGTCGGTTGTTGCGTGCCTCGCCCGGCCCCAGTCGACCGCGTCGCGCGTGTCCGAGCACGTGCACGCCGTCGACCGGCTCCACCTCGAGGAGGCCCGCGACGTCCCACACGTCGTTGGTCTCGACCTCGCGTCGGCCCTCACCCTGAAGCACATCGAAGGCCACTGCGACTCGCCCTTCGAGCGCCGCGAGCCTCGCCCCGGCGCCCAGCTCGCTGGTCTCGAGAAAGCCGCCGCGCTCCACGAGCAGCGGCCCGGTCGCCCGCAGGTCCAGCGCACCGTCCATGCGCGCCGTGAATCGGTCCGGCGCGAGGCCGGCGCGTGCCTCGAGCTGAACGGGCCCGAGCTCGAATCGACGCGCGCCGTAGGCTCGTTTGACCCGGACGACCAGCGAGTTGCCGTCTACGCCCAGAAGGCTCTCGGGCGCGGCGGCGCGGGTCGCCTCGAGGCGGAACTCCAGAGTGGTCGGCTCGCTCTGGTGGCCCAGGCCGGCCTCGGCGCGCCGCAGCTCCATCGTGCGTGTGCTGCGATCTCCGGCTTCGACGCGGGCGGCTTCGAAGAAGACCTCGGTGTCCATCCACAGCGGCATGCGTCTACCTCCAGCCCAGCAGCGGGCCGTCGGCCGCCCGCAACGCCACGAAAAGCGCGTGGTCCTCGAGCACTCGCGCTGCGTATCGACGCGCGAAGGCCTGCGTCTCGCCCACGAGCTCGGGCACACGCGAGGCCAGCGCATCGCCGAGCGCGGCGCGCTTCACGCGGGCGTCGGCCCGGGGCGCGTAGGCGTGCGCACGCCCGAGGAGCTCACCGCACCGAGCGCCGAACTCGGCGACATGCACGCCGTTCCACTTCTTCTCGTCGAACTTCTCGATGAGCCGCTCCATCTCGAAGCCCTTCTGGTACTTCGTGCGATGGCGCACCCGAAAAGAGAACGGCGGCAGGTCCACGGCCGCGAGCAAGGGGTCGCTCTCCCGCGTGGCGTGCAGGACTCGATTCGACGCCACGAGGCGTGTCGCGTTGCTCGCGAACGCACGCTGCGGCGCGCCCGCGACCATGGGAATCTGCGGCGCGCCGCCGACCTCCTTGAGCTCGATGATCCAGTCGTCCCGGGGCTTGTCGGTCGGGCCTTCGAGCAGCGCGTAGAATCGCAGCAAGGGATAGCTGCTCACACCCGCGCCGAGACGCCGCGCGACGTCGAGCAGCGCGAAGGCCGGGGCGTCGAAGCGGCCGGGCGTCTCCAATCGCTCCCGATAGCCCCGCAGTAGGGTCTCGACGAGCTGGCGCTCCTCGGTCGAGACGGGCACGAGCTCGTCGACCGTGAACTCCGGCGCGGCCGGCTCGACGAGCCCGAACTCGAAGCGTCGGCCGTCCGTGTCGAACGTCGTGTAGTCGCTGAGCTCCTCCGCATCTCGACCGTCGGCCCGGGCACGCCGGATGAGGTCCACCGAGATCGTGTCGGTCAGCACCTCGGTGTCCAGGACCCAGGGGGCGGGCTCGTCGTCCTTCGCAGCGCGCGCGACGGCGCGCGTGTAGCCGACCACCGTGCGCCGGAGCGCCTCATCTCGCACCGGGACGGACGCCCCGACCTCGAGCAACGCGACCTCGACGGACAGGGCGAGCCGACGGAGGTCGTAGATGAAGGGCCCGAAGGTGCTCGCGTCGAAGTCGTTGTACTCGAGCACCATGCGCTCGTCGGCGTCCGAGTAGGTCCCGACGTTCTCGAGGTGAGGATCGCCGACGAGCCACACGTCCCGCGCGCCGCTCAGCCCGAAGGCCGTTTCGCCGAAGGCGGCCTCGCCGTTCGCGGCGTCCCGCAGAAAGAGCCCCAGCGTGCCGCGCATGAAGGCGTAAGGGCCCGTGGCCATGCGCGCGAACTTCGCGGCCAGGTCGTCGGGCGTGCGTTCGACGAGGAAACGGTTGTCCTCGAAGAGCGCCTGCTCCAGGAACGCCGAACGCTCATCCCCGGGTCCGTCGCAAGACAGCGCCACGAGGGCGAAAAACAAGGCGATGAAGGCGGCGCGCATCCCGCGCACCGTGCCGAGTCGCGGTGGCAACACGGCGGTCGCCGCGTGACAGTTCCGCTACGGACGCGCGTCGACCTCGAAGCGGCCGACGACCCGACCGACCACATTGCGCACCTCGAGCGGCGCCCAGTCGCCTGACGGCTCGAAAGCCCCTGGGAGCGCGGCCCGGAGCACATGCACGATGGCCGCCGGCAGGGCGTCGCCGTTGCCGCTCAGGACCTTGATCGCGATGCCGAGACGCGCGCTCGGCGCCGCGATGCAGAAGAGCCCCTGCGCGCCGATCTTCACGGCCAGCGGGACACGCGCGCCGCGCACGACCTGCAGGTCCAGGCGGTCGGTCCCGCTCGTCAGCTCCGGGTGGGCCATCATCGCGCGACCTACACACGCAAGGGTCGCAGGCGCGTCGTCGGCCACGGCCTCGGCCAGGCGCGCCCACGCCCGCGCGAGCCCCACGACCGGCATGTGCCAGGTGGGCACGCCGCAGCCGTCCACGGCGAACGCCCCCTTCGCCTGGCACAGCGCCTCGAGGTGGGCGCGGATGCGCAACTGGAGGGGGTGCTCGACGGGTCGATACTCCAGCGGCCACGCCTGCGCCGTGCACGCCCCGAGCATGAAGCTGTGTTTGCCCGAGCAGTTATTGTGCAGGTCGGTGAAGTCCTCGCCCGCACGAAGGACCGCCTCGGCGCTCGGCGTGTGCACGGGCGCATGGGCGCCACAGCGGAGGTCCCCAGGCACACGCCCGAAGCGCGCGAGCAGTGACCGCACGCGCTCCAGGTGAACCGGCTCGCCGCTGTGCGACGCCGCGCCCACGGCGAGGTCCTCGGGGCTCAGCGCCTGGACGAGCGCTTCGCCGGGTGCGCCGAGCACGGTGCCCGCCGAAATCGCGTCGAGCGCGCAGACCAGCTGGAACGGCTTGGACGCCGAGCGCCAGGTCGTCGTCACGTCCAGCGCCGATACCCCGGGGGCGTCGTGCCGACCCACGACCTCGTGCCCGCGGACCACGGCGGCCACGAAGGGGTGGACCGCCTCGACGCCCTCCCCCCGTGTCTGTACGACGACGGGCACGACGCTCAGAGCCCCCGAAACCGCGCTTCCAGGCGCGCTTCCAGGTCCAGGAACGCGGGGTCGCGGGTCAGCTCCGTGGGCGCGCGCCACGCGAGCCCGAGCCGGACGAGGTCGACGGTCTCCATGATGCGTGCGCCGGGCACGACGGCGCCGTCGGGCCCCTGGTCGCGACCCAACAGCAAGAGTGTGTCGGCGCACAACAGGGCGGCGCGGACGTCGTGGGTGACGATCACGAGCGTGTTCAGGTCGTCCATGTGGGCGACCTCGCGGAGCAGCATCGACACGTCTTCGAGCGCGGCCGGATCCAGCCCCGAGAAGGGTTCGTCCAGCAGCATGAAGGTCTTCTGCTTCACGAGCTGCTGCGCGATGGCCACACGCTGGCGCTGCCCGCCGGAGAGCTGCGCGGGGTAGTAGCTGGCGCGGCTGTCGAGTCGGAAACGCTTGAGCAGTGTGGTCGCGCGCTCGCGGGCCTCGGCGCGGCTCGCGCCGTTCGCACGGCCCGCGACCTCGAGGTTGCCCTGCACGGTGTGGTGACGGAGCAACGGGTAGTTCTGGAAAACGACCCCCACGCTGCCGGCCGGCAGAGGCTGTCCCTTGGGACCCACCACACGCCCGGTGTCCGGCGCGTCGAGCCCGGCGATGATGCGGAGCAACCGCGTCTTGCCGACACCCGACGGGCCGAGGAGCCCAATGATCTGGCCCGTTTCGACGCCGGGGCGCACACGGTTCACCACCTGGAACGACAAGCTCTTGAGCACAGCGTTGGTGCCCAGAGTCTGCGACACGTTCTGCACGTCGAGCAGGATCTCTTCGCTCATCGGCGCACCCGCTCGAGGTGTGCGTGGGGGCACAGGATCCGCGAGGCGGCGCCCATCGCATAGTCCAGGGCGAGCCCAACCACCAGGATGACGCCCAGGATCGCGTAGACCTCGGGCAGCTTGAAGTACTTGTTCTGGTTCAGAAGCATCGCGCCCAGGCCGCCCTCGGCGCGGGAGATGCCCTCGACCATGGTGATCATCGCCCAGCCGATGGCGAGGTTCTGGCGGAGAACATCGAGCGCCTTGTCCAGCGTGCCGCGGATCACGACCTCCCACAAGATGCGCAGCTCCGACGCACCGAGGACACGCATGTGGTCGAACTCGGACTGCGGGATCTCGATGACGATCTGCGCCATGGCGGTGACGAAGAAAACGGTCATGCCGAAGGTGAGCAGCGCGACCTTCAGCTCCGTGCCGCCGCCGAAGGTCAGGATGAACAGGGGCACGAGCCCCGTGAGGCCCAGGAAGCGCAGCTTCGAGACGGCCGCCACCAACGGCCGCAGCGCGGCGATGACGGTGGCATACGAGAGCAAGAGCGAGAGCGCGACCGTGAGCGCCAGGGAGGTGCCGATGAGCTTCAACGTGGTGAAGAGCTCGGGCCCCATGCCGCCGCGCCACCACAGGTCACCGAAGGCCGTCCAGACCTCGCCCGGCCCGGGCAGAGTCTCGAAGGGCGAGGCGACCCACACGAGCAGGCCCACGGCCGCCCAGACCCCCACGAGCACCATGGCCGTGGCCGAGTCGATGGCCCGATTCGGCAAAAGCGCGCGTTTGAGCATGTCGGCCTTCATGCGGGTGCGCTCACGTCTCGGTGCCGAGCACGATCTCGACGCGCCGATTCTTCGCGCGACCGCCCGTGGAGCCGTTGGACTCGAGCGGCTGGGTCTGGCCGTGGGCGAAGACCTTCACGCGGCCTTTGGGGAAGTTCGCGCTCGACTGCGACTCCAACCACTGCTTCACCGCGAACGCGCGGTCCTCGGAGAGCTGCATGTTCTTGTCGGCGTTGCCCTGGTTGTCGGTGTGCCCGTGCACCTCGACGAGCGTGCCGCTGGCGATCATCAGGTCGTTGAGCAGCGCCGCGAGCTCGGTCTCGGCGGCGCGGGTGAACTTCGCGCTGCCGCTCTCGAACTGGATGTCCCAGGCGCGCCGGCTGACCACGGTCTCGACCTTCGCGGCCTCCTTGAACTTCGGCAGGTCGGCCTCGGTCTTGGGGGCCTCGGCCGTGACGAGACCCTGCACGTACGAGGTGTCGAGGATCTGCTCCACGGGGTACCAGTTGGGCATCACGTCCGGGTACTGGGACTTCACGATGGCGGCGAAGACCGTGTACGTGGCCGCGAAGAGGTTGCTCGAGCCCGGCACGAGCCCGAAGAGCTGCTGATTGTCGGCGAGGTTGTTCACCGACGAGCCGCCGAGCTCGACCTCGAGACCCTGCTTGTCCTTCTCGACGACGACGCTGAAGTACTTGTGCCAGTAGGCTGCGTCCTTCTCGCCGTAGACGACGGCGCTGACCGCCGAGGCCTTCTTCAGCGCTTCGTCGCTCGCCTTGATCTCGTCCCCGGCGTCGAAGATCGCCTTCAGCATGCCCTGGACACGGTCCCGGTTGGCCTGCATCCACTTCTTGTGGCCGATGATCACGTTGGGCATCTGCGACCGGTACTCCTTCGTGGAGACGATCGAGACGAGGCCGCCCTTCTCCTGAGCCACGGTCACGTCGCCCGGCGTCCAGGTCACCACGCCGTCGACGCAGCGCTTCTCCTTCTTGCCGGACTTCACGTTTTTCAGATCGACACAGAAGCCGGTCACGTACTTCTGCCCCGCGTCGAGGTAGTCGTTCGCCGCGACCCAGTTGAGGGCGTCCGGGTCGTAGACCTGGTCGTTGGGGTTGTTGGGGATCTGGTTGTCGCCCAGCCACTTCAGCGCGATGTTCCAGTCGCCGTCTCGCAAGTAGCCGGCGACGAGGCCGCCGCGCGCGGCCTGGGGGTTCGCCTTCCAGGCGGGCGGCCCCATGAACTTGTCCTCACCGCGGCTGTAGCCGGCCGAGCCCACGACCTGCGCGACGTAGTCCGGGCCGAGCGCCTTGAGGCGGTCGTTGAGCCCCTTGAGGAAGGCGGCCGAGCCGTCGCCCATGATCGCCAC
Source organism: Bradymonadia bacterium (assembly GCA_049318805.1). GTDB lineage: Bacteria > Myxococcota_A > Bradymonadia > UBA7976 > UBA1532 > CANLBD01. The sequence continues at coordinate 3,856 of JBMOFP010000049.1, read as the reverse complement.
GAAGTGCGCGCCGTCGGCCGGGTTGGCCTCGCCCTTCTTCACACCCTCGGCGAACTTCAGCATCAGGGCCTGCATCGTGTCGACGTTGTCTTCACGGATGAGCCGCAGGTTCACCTTGCCCTTGCACATGCGGCTCTCGGCCGTGGCCTGCTTGCCGCCGGTGGCGAGCATGAGGCCGGCCTGGGCGTTCCACGCCCAATGGTAGAAGCGCACCTCGGGCTCCGAAGCGCAGCCGGGGCGCGCGTCGGCGGCCACGGGCGGGGTTCCCGGCGTCGAGCCCGGGAGACTCGCCAGCGACGCCGGTGGCGGCACGTTCGAGCCCACCTTCTGCTCCGCCGGCGGCGCGATCTTGTCCTTGTTGGAGTAGAGCACGAACCCGATTCCACCCACGACGAGCGCGGTGATCAGGAGCTTGGAGACGAGCGTCAGCTTCATCGGAAACTCTCCGGGGCAAGGGGGCGAACGAAGATCATTGTTTCTGGCGCGCGCGAGGGGCCGTCTGACCCTGGGCGCGCTTCTCGCGCAGCGTGTCGACGTGCGCGGACGGCTTCCGCAGGAACTCCTGGACCACCTGGTCGGCGGCGAGCTGACCGAGCGGATCCGTCAGGATCTCCTGGCGCTCGATCATGTCGTTGAGCGCCGAGGTGACGTCCAGGCCGGGGTCGGCCAACACCTGGCCGTGGAGCTGGCGAAGGTGGTGCACGATGGCCTCGGCGCGCGCCCGAAAGAGCTGGAGCGTGGCGTCGAGCTTCGGCAGGCGGTCCAGGTGGCCCTGCGCGAGGCGACGACGCTCGCCGAGCGCGGTGCGCATGGGCGCGGGTGCGGTCTCCATGTCGGCGTCGATCTCGTCGAGCTCGCGCTGGATCTCCCGGGGGTCGAGCGCGTCCACCGCCTGGGCGATGGGCTCACAGGCGAGGAGCAAGCGGAGGTAGCCGTTGATCGACTGCTCCAGCCGCTCCACGTCGCGCTCGCCGATGCGCACGCCGCGCACGCTCGTGAGCTCGCCGATCTTGCGCACGATGTCCCGCATCTCGAGGTAGCTCGTGCACTCGTCACTGCGACGACTCTGGATGCGGGCGTCGATGTCGTCGTTCGTCTCGTTGGACTCGACGAAGAGCCGCGCGAGCAGCCCGCGCTCGTCCTTGCGGGCGTGGAGCCCGAAGAGCTTGTCCAGGAAGAAGGCGCGCTCATCGAGCAGCTTCTTCTGCGCGTGCATCGTGTCGACCCACGCCTTGAACTTCGGAATGTCCGGCAGGATCCAGAGGAGCCCGACCTCGAGCCCGAGCGCGATCAGCCCGACCTTGGGATCGACCGTAGCGACGAGGGCCGAAGCGCCGAGGAAGCTGAGGTTCGCCCAGTGCTTGAAGGCCTCCCAACGATAGGCGAGGCCGCCCGGGGACGACGCGGCCATCAGCGGGCGCCGCCGGCCCCACCGAAGAAGCCGAGCAGCGCACCGAATCGAGCGATCGCCTCGTCCAGCCGGCGACGCGCGGCGTCGGCCCCCAACTCGACGGACTGCTTCTGCTGTTCGAGGCCGGCGAGGGTCTGGGCGGCCTCGGCCACGGCCTGCTCTCGCAGACGGGTCAGCTCCGCGATCTGCCCATCGATCTCGGTGAGCTGGGCCGCCCGGGTCGCCTGCGCCGCGCGGGACTCCTGCTCGATCGCGGCGACGCGGCTCGCGCGGGCCTGCTCGATCTTCAGCAGGTGAGCCCGCAGGGCCGCCTGGCGTGCGCGGGCGTCCGTCAAGACCATCGCCTCGGACCACGTGTCGTCCGCGGCATCGAGGGCGCGCACCATCGCGAGCTGCTGCGCGGGCGGGAACTGCGCGAGGCCCTGCAGCATCTTCGTGACACGCACGGCGGAGCCCGCCGCGTCGGCGATGCCCTGCTGCGCGAAGATTTGCTCCTCGGTGGCGTCGAGGACGGAGCTCGTGTCCGTCGATGCGCTCGGGGCCGCGGGCGCGCTCGGCTCCGCGGGGGTCGAGGTCGACGGTGCGAAGGTGCCGTCCAGCCGCGCGAGAAGCTCGGCGGCGTCTGCGCCCGGATCGAGCCCCGCGCTGTCCGGCGCCGTTTCGGATGCTGCGGTCCGGCTGTCGTCAATCTCGACGAAGACCCGCGCGATTTTCCTGAAGACCCCGCTCATCTTCCACCCTCCGAGGGGCCGGCAGCGCCCGCTCGCCTGGATTTCACGGCGCTCTCGGGTCCCCGATCACGACCCGGGTCCGACCTTCGGCGGGGCCGACGCTACGGCGCACGCTTTGCCTTGTCAAGCAAGGGCTTGCGCACGATTTCGGGGTGCCATGAAGCACGGCCGAGGTGACCCTTTCTCGGGTCGTTCAGGGTGCCGGAGGTCGGAATCGAACCGACACACCCTTCCGGGTACTCGATTTTGAGTCGAGCGCGTCTACCAGTTTCACCACTCCGGCGTGGGGCGAACCGTAAGCGAAGGTGTCGGTCCGGTCAACGCGGTCCGAACGGTTGCCGGGCCGCCGTCGCGCGTGCGTTCAAAACCGCCGGGCGAGGCCCGGCTCGCACTCGAAGTCCTCACCGTTTCGATAGGCGCCGGTGAGGAGCGTCACCTGCCCCTCGGGCGGACAGGTGAAGTCGAGCGCAGGGCAAAGGCCACCGCACGCGTCGTCGTTGGCCTGGAGTCGTGTCGTCTGTGTGCAGACGCTGGCGCCCGCGCAGACGAGGAGCATCGGATCGCCCCCGCACGGCTGGCCGGCGCCACACCCGGGGGCCGTGCACCCGGCCGTGTAGTCACCGCCCGGAACGCAGTCGACGGTCTTCGGTGCCCCCCACCCGCACCGGCGGTCCGGTCCTTCCGCGCGGTCGAAGACCTCGCACGCCACGTCCACCGGAGGCTCGGGGCGAACGCGCACCGCGGGCTCGCAGAGTGGGGGCCGCGCCGGGTCCAGGGCGCCGGTCCAGAGGGTGTAGACCCCGCTCTCGGGGCACGTGAAGCCCAGCGCGGGGCAGCGGCCGCACTCGTCGTTGCCGCGCGCCAGCGCGTTGCGGTCGAAACACGAGGCCCCCTCTCCGTCGCAGGCCCGAAGCATCGCATCCTCGGGACAGGCCGCGTCATCGCACACGTCGACCCCCGCGCACGCCGCGTCGACCCGCTCACCCGGCGCGCACCGCCCTACGGCCCCCAGGGTCCATCCACACGAGCGCTCGGGTCCCTGGGGTTCGTCCGGTGCGCAGGGCGTGTCGAGCTCGAAGCTGGGGATCCGCACCGGAACGCGGGCATCGTTGTTCTCGAAGTTCGACTCGAGGATCACACGGGCCGGGTTGATGCGCACCTCGAGCTCGTAGGCGCCCGGCGCGACGTCGGTGATGTCGATCCACTGGCAGTCGAGGTACGAGCCATACGCGTCGTACCAGCCTCGGCTGATGCCCTGGAAGCCGCAGTTGTACCGACCTTCTTCGCGCACGCTGGGGTCGTCCTCGAGGAAACGGGCGCTGTCGAGCAGGCAGAAGGCCTGCTTGTGACCCGGTGCGATGAGCTCGTCGTTCGCGCCGCGGAGCGCGTACTGGGCGTAGTCGTTGAAGTGGTAGTGCCCGTGGCAGGCGCTGAACTCGAAGAGCTCGAGGTTCTCTTCGGGGCGCCCCATGACCATGTCGGCCTCGCCGACGTTGGCCGTGGACACGCCGAAGCGCAGGAGACGTCGACGACCGGGCGCGGTCACGCAGCCCTCGAAGACGGCACAAGAGTCCGCGGCGAAATCACGCTCCTCGAACCACATGTCCGAGAGGGTCCGGTCGGGCAGAATCCGCAGGTCGGGCAGCAGCTCGGGGACCACGACCACCGCCGCGTCGGGCTCGGGCACGACCACCGCCGCGTCGGGATCCGGCAC
>JBMOFP010000048.1:0-35154 GCA_049318805.1 Bradymonadia bacterium | reverse complement strand
ACGTTCTTGTGCGGGAAGGCCTCGATCTCCTCGGGCGTGAGGTTCTTCATCTTGATGTAGTCGTTGAGCAGCGAGTGGTCCTCGGTGAGCTGGATGAGCTTCCCGGCCCGGAACCGATACACCCGGCTGTCGCCGACGTGCCCGACGTACACCCCGCCGTTGACGAAGAAGCTCACGACGATCGTCGTGCCCATCCCCTTGAGCTTCGCGTCCCGGCTGGCGGACTCGAAGATCTTCCGGTTCGACAGCTTCACGCCGGTGATGACCCGGTTCTCTTCGTACTTCCGGCCCTTGTCCATCTTGTAGGGCCAGGTGACCTCGTCGTCCTCCGAGGTGGCGCGGAAGAACTCGGCGAGGGTCTCGACGGACATCTGGCTCGCGACCTCACCGGAGGCGTGGCCTCCCATGCCGTCGGCGACGATGAAGAGGTTCTCCTCGCGGAACAGCCGAAGGCTGTCCTCGTTGTGAGCACGCTTCATGCCCACGTGCGTACGACCCGCAGACGTCAGACGCATTTGATCCTCACCCTGCAGCAGGGTCTCATTCAAGAACGGGGGTGGCTTCGACGGCGCCCCCGGGCACGTCCGCCCGGTCACGCGACACGAAGAGAAGGTCGAGTCGGTCGAGGCCTTCGACCTGCACGGACCGCCGGTGGGTCCGAACCACCGCGACCTCGAGCGCGCCCCGACCGACCGCCTCGACGAGCTCGGCCGGGAAGAAGCCCTGGTCGGACTGGGTCGGGCGACAAACGACCGCGCGGGTCTCTCCAGAGTCCTGCCGCGCGAGCATCAGGCGCACGTCCGCGCTCGCTTCGAAGTGGACGCGGATGCCCTGCTCGACACGCTCCGCGCCCACCAGCTTCGGCGTCTCCGGCGCGTCGATGTAGGCCTCGAACCGGCCGATCTCGTCGCCGTCGGCGCGCACGGTGTAGCGCGCTCCAGGGCCATAGGGGAGCACCTCCGGAGCGTAGGCGTCGTAGACGACCCCGCGCACCGCGAACAGCACACGCGGCAGCGCCGCTGGGGACAGCTTGAGGCCCTCGCCCGGCACACCTTCGGCGCGCACCCGCAACGCCCCGGCGCTCAGCAACGAGAGGCTGCGGCGACCGGTGTCGTCGAGGAGCTCGACCTCGCTGGCGTGGACCCGACACTCGCCCGGCTCGAGGTGCCCGGACGACCATTCGACCTCAGGCAGGGCCAGGAGTCCCAAAGCATCCGACGGTCCGAGGCCTCGCGAGTCGATGAACTGACCCCGGAGCGCGACCCCCGCCTCTCCCTGGTCATGCTCCAGCACCACGAGACCATGCCGAGAGGCGCGCAGCTCGGCGGCCGCGGGTCCCGACGGGTCGAGGCCCTCGGGATCGTCGGCCGGACCGGAGCAGGCCGCCAGCGCCAAAAGCGCCACGGCGCTGACTCGCCTCGAAAAAAGCACGTCCATTCGGGCTAATCTACGCGCGGCGGGACGCGAACCGCAAGATCCGCCCGGGCCCGTGAGTCAGGCCGGCAGCGCCTCGATGTGGCCGAGCTTCTCGGTTTGGTCCATTCGCCAGAAGCGACGAATCTCGGGCCACAGCCCGCAAAGCCCGCGCGGGCCCCGAGGGCTCAGATAGCGGGCGCCCAGGTAACGACAGTAGCGACCGGCGAAGTGACTGGCGGCCCGGTAGCGATCGACGGCCTCGGCGTCCGGCGCTTCGAAACGATGGCCCTCGAAGAGCCTGCGCCAAAGTCGATCGGCGTCGAGGCGATGGCCCGCCTCGCGGCGTGAGACCCAGACGCCGACGTACTTGTCGACCTCGGCCTGCAGCTCGAGCTCGAGGCGAGACACCGAGCGCCCCGTCCGGGCCCGGTCGACGACATAGAGCAGATGACTCACACCCTCGAGCAGCGCGCACCACGGATCCAACCGCGCGTCGTCCTCGACGGAGGCCTCGGCCAGGCTGTCCTCCAGCAAGAGCGCCAGGCAGAGCTCAGGCTCGTCGTCTCCGCTTGGCGCCGACTCGTGGACCAGCAGGGCCTCGCGGCTCAGATCGACCAGGGCGCCGAGCCGAACGCGCAGCGCGTCCCGGGCCGCGTCGTCGACGACAAAATCCGAAGCATCCACCTGGGGGTCGAGGGCGTAGACGGTGCAAAGACGGCTCTGAAGGACCCGCACCGTCTCGACGATGCGCGCGCCCTGCGGGGCCGGGCCGGTCAATGGGTCGACCGGGTGCCGACGGAGACCGCCACACCCAGGTGGGCCAACCGCGTTGCGAGGCGTCGGCTGCCCGTGGCCGCGAAACGATCATAGAGGCGCAGGACGTCCTGCTCGCCGCGGAAGCACCGCTCGCTCACATCGTTGAGCAAGCCCACCAGATCGCCGAAACGGGCCGAGAGACCATCGTACAGGGTGCGGAACGGGTTGCTGTCGCCCCGCGGGAGCGCGCAGGCGGCCCCCCGGTATGCGGTCGAGCCGAGCTGGACGAAGTATCGCTCGTCATTGTGGGTGCGACTGATGGAGTCGACGAAGAACCCGGTCAGATACAGGCTGTAGTCACCGATGTGGCGCATCATCTGGAACTGACGCCCGGGTGGAGCCTGCATCGCGCGCATCAACTGCATCGAGATGGGCTCATTCGCCAGGTCCTCGAGCTCTTCAGTGATCGTGGCATCCCGACCTGAAAAACTCTCCAAGACCTGGAGCACATACTCCCGTGTAGCTTCGTCCAGACCGATCTTCTGTTGGCTCTCGGCCTCAGTCAGATGATCTCGAAACCAGTCTCGCAGCGACGCGGTCGCCAACACAGGATGAGAAGCGTCTTCGCCGTCCATGCTTCGCTCCTTCTCTACCGAGCCATCGGTTCGGTTTGGAACGCACTTGAACGAATTCCGAGGCACAACCGACATGAACGTAACGAGTCCGTGCGAATCGAAGCAACTTCGCGTGCGCTTCACCGAATTGACGCGCGATCCGGGGCCCGTGTAGCGTCGAAGGCGTATGAGGTCGCGGACACGCTGGGCGCCTTTCGCGAGCGGATGGGCGCTCTGGCTTTTGGGCTGCGGCGGCGGCGCGTCGAGCCCGGCACCCCAACCGACACCGCCCGCCGAGGCCGTGCAGGCGTACACGGAAGGGGCGGTCCTCGTGCAGCAGGGCCGCCTCGCCGAGGCCGCCGCGAAGTTCGACCTCGCCGCGCGCGCCGACCCGGGCGTCGCGCAGCTCTGGCTCGCCGCGGCCCGTGCCCACAGCGCAAACGGCGCCCACGAGCTCGCGCTGGAGCGCGTGCGCACCGCGGAGAAGCTCGCGCCGGACGACGCGGACACCGCCGAGGTCTTCGCCTCGATCCTGGTCCGGGCCGGCCAGCTCGACGCGTTGCGTCAGCGCCTCCGCGAGCGCGTGGCCGCTCGACCGCGCGACGCCTACGCCTGGACCGCGCTCGGCGAGCGCCATGCCGAGGACGGCGAGTGGGACGAGTCCGAACAGGCCTTCGAGCGCGCGACGACCCTCGACGCGGGGGACGCGACCCGCTGGGAGAAGCTCGGTCGCGCTCGGATGCGGGCCGGCAAGCCGATGCAGGCGGCGGACGCCTTCGAGCGCGCCCGCCTGATCGATCCGACCCGGCGCTTCCTCGACTCGTTGATCGTCCGCCTCTCGATCGAGGCCGGTGACCCCCCGCGCGCTCTCGCGGCGATTCGTCGCCTCTCAGGCCCGGCGTCCACGCCGTCCCAGGCCGCGCTGGCGTTGGCCGGCATGCTCACGGAGCGCCAGGACCCCGTCGGCGCGGCGACCGTGCTCGAGAACGCGCTCACCGAGGCCCCGGCGGACACCGCGCTCCGCCTCGGGCTCGGGCGCGTCTTTTTCGCGTCGGAGCGCTGGGCGGACGTCGAGTCGACCCTGAGTCCGATCCCGGTCGGTGCCCCGGAGCGGGTCGAGTCCATGCAACTCCGTGCCGCGGCCGCGCTTCGTGCCGACGACCAGGCCGGTCTCGACGCCGCGTTCACGCTGCTCGAGACCCTCCGGGTCGAAGCCCCCGAAGCGGACCGACCCAGCATCGCGCTGCAACAGGTCCGTATCCGCCGGGAGCAGAAGCGGTACGACGACGCACGCCGGGTGATCGACGAGGCCCGCAAGCAGTGGCCGCTCGACGATGGCCTGCAGTTCCTGGACGGCATGCTCCACGACGACCAGGGGCGACGCGAGCTGGCCCTGAAGACGATGCTCGGCCTCGTCGAACGTTCACCCCGGCATGCCGGCGCGCTGAACTACGTCGGCTACACCTGGGCCGACCGGGGGACCCGCCTCGAAGAAGCTGAGACCTACATCCGGCGCGCCCTGGAGGTCGAACCCAATGACGGCGCCATCGTCGACTCCCTGGGCTGGGTCTTGTTCCGGCGCGGCGACCTCGGATCGGCCGAAGCCACGCTGCGCCGCGCCGTCGAGCTGATGCCGGAGGAGGGCGAGCTCCACTACCACCTGGCCGAGGTCCTCGCGGCGGGCCGTCGGGTCGAAGAGTCGCTCGAGGCCTTCGACAAGGCGCTGTCCTTCGAGAAGAGCCCCGAACTTCAGGCGCGCTGGAAGAAGCGGCGCGCGGAGGTCGCGCGTGGTCGCGGCCGTCGTTGAGCGTCGCGCCTTCGTGCGCGCCGTCGCCACGGCGATTCTCATCGGCGGGCTGCTGGGGTGCGGTGGCTCGACCCCTCGCCCCGCGAACGGTCCCGCGGACGCCGCGGAGCTGATGGCCCGAATCACGTCTCGGGCAGGTGCGGTCCGCTCGATCTCCGGCATGCTCGCGCTCGAGGTCTGGCGTGGGGATGAGCGCGTTCGTCTGCGACAGCTCGTTTTGCAGCGTCGTCCCAACCACCTGCGGGTCGACACCCTGACGCCCTTCGAGCAGCCGGTCTCGACCCTCGTCTCGGATGGGGTCACGCTCTCGATCTACGCACTCGACGATCGCCGCTTCTACGAGGGCCCGGCGACCCCTGAGAATCTGGCGCGGGTCCTCCAGGTGCCGGTGGACGGCGCGGCCCTCGGGGCCTTGCTGCGGGGCGAGGTCCCGTTGATGGCGGACGCCGGGCCGGCGGTGATGGGTTGGGACGAGGGGCGGGCCCAATGGCGGCTCGACCTGGAGACCCGGACACCGACGGACCCGCCGCGTCGGCAGCGCCTCTTCGTCGAGCCCGTCGCGCTGCGCCTGGCCGAGGTCGTGTTCACACGCGGCGGCTCGACCACCCTGCACGCCTGGCTCGGGGACTACGACGGTGAGGGTCCGACGGCGGTGCCTCGTCGGCTGCGCTTCGAGGTCCCGGACCGCAAGCTCCGGGTCGACGCCCGCCTCCAGGACCACCGCGTGAATGTCGAGGTCCCCGACGAGGCCTTTGTGTTGGAGCCGCCGCGGGGCGTCCCGGTCGAGCGCCTGTAAACCCCCGACGATGGGCGCCCCACGTGGAAAGCTCGCACCCACGGTCGCGTGCATCTAGTATGGGGCCTCACGGGGGACGGACTTGAGCGACAAGATCCGCTTCGGCGAAATCCTGGTGCGTGCAGGTGTTCTCGAGCGCAGCCTTCTCGAGAACCTCGCGCGCGAGCGAGACGCTACGGGTCAAGACCTGGGCGAGCTCCTCGTCGCGCGCGGCATCATCGACGAGCCGACCATGCTGCAAACGATCGGCAAGTCGCTCAATCGCCCCGTGGTGAACCTCGAGAGCGCGCGGCCCGATCCGCGCGCGCTGACGCTGTTGCCCGCCGCGCTGTGCCTCGAGCACCTCGTCATCCCCATCGAGATCGAGACGGGCAAGACCGGGGACCACCTGCACGTCGCCATGGCGAATCCGCTCGACGTGCGGGCGATCAAGGTCGTGATGCAGCAGGCGCGACTGCGCATCCAGCCTTTGGTCGCGAGCGCCCGAGACATCAAGGCCGCGATCGCCCGTCACTACGCCGGTGGGTCCGCCGGGCAGACGCCCGCGCCTGCCCGCATCCCGTCGGTGCCGTCCGCGCCGTCCGCGCCGTCCGCGCCGTCCCTGGGCGGGGCCTCTCCGCCCGCGATGCCCCCGATGTCCGCCCCGCCGCGCCCCTCTCAGTCGCCGCCGGCCGCCCTCCCGCCTCCCCCTCCGCGCCCGGCTTCGACCCCCGCGAACAAGGATGCGGTCTTTGATTTCGCGGTGATGGACCTCTCGGCCTATGACGGCCCAGACGCACCCGCCGAAACCCCCCCGGTCTCGCGGTTCGGCGCCGGCTCGGCGACAGGCGGTCCGCCGCCCGTTTCGCCGTCGCCGTTGTTTGGCCAAAGCGCGGCGCCTCCCTCGGCGCCCGCCCCGCTCTTCGGCGCCCCGAGCGGCGGCCTGATCGGCCCTCCGCCCGCGCTGGGTCCCCCGCCGCTCCTGGGCGCCTCACCCCCGCCGACCACCGGTCTCCCGCCGTTTCCGGGCCTCTCTTCGCCGGCGTCCCCGGGGGCCAGCTCCGTAGACGGCGACCTCGCGCGGCTCCTCGACCAGTCCGCCGACGAAGCGTTGATGGCCACGAGCGACCTGGTCCGACCCGTGATCCCGACGCCCGCGAGCGGGCGGCGAGATCCGGACGAAACCGAGGCCGGGCCGGGCTTCGGCATCGTCACTCAACGCCGCCGTCCCTCGAGCGATCCCACCGCGCCCGCGGACCTGCGTGCCAGCCGCGACGCCGCGCCGGCAGACCCGGCACGGTCCAGTGTGCCTCTCCCGCCGCTGCCCTCCCTGCCGGGACGCGTCGGCGGTGGCCTTCCGGCGCCGCCGGGCCCTGCGACCACCCTGCCCCCCTTGCCGGTCGGGCCCGGTGGTCACACCTCGAGCCCGCGGGCCCTGCCGCCGCTGCCCCCGTCCCTGCGGCACAGCCGTCCTGGCTCCGAGGCGAGCAGCGCCGCCGCGCACCGTGACTCGGCGCCGTCCCTGTCGGGCGCCGAACACCGCCGAAGCGGGTCTCTGGGCGCGCAGGTCACACCCGCGCCCAACCCAGCCGCGCAAACCGGCGCCGCGGCCGCGTCCACGGGCGGCGCCTTCCCGGCGGGCGTCCTCGACGCCGATCCGCAGCTCGACCTCCGGCAGATTCTCGAGCGCTACACCCAGGCGCTCGAGGCCTCACGGCAACCGGCCGACGAGCTCATCTCGAAGTTCGTCGAACGGTACGGAGACGGCCCGGGCCCACGAGAGACCGACCCCCTCTTCGCTGAACTCACAGCCTCCATCGAGCGTCTCGGGCCCGGTGTCTCCGGTCTGCTGGTCGTCCTGATTCGCCATCTTGCGCGTCGCGGGCTCGTCGACCTCGGCGAGCTCATCCGCGATCTCGCCTCGAATCAGAACTTTCCAGGTCGTCGTCCGTAAGCAGGGAGCAGACGACACCTCATGCTGGCCTTCGTGCTCATGCTGTTCGGTCGCCGTCGCGGGATCGATCGGTTCGATCTGAAGGGATCGAGTGACGAGGACCTCATGGAGCGCTATCGAGACCAGGGACAGATGGAAGCCTTCGAGGCGCTCGTCGAGCGCCACGAGCGGGGCCTCTATCACTTCCTCCTTCGCCACACGCAAGACGTGGAGCTGGCGAACGACCTGCTCCAGGACACCTTCCTGCGGGTCGTGCGGAGCGCGCCGTCCTGGAGCCGCAAGGCCCGCTTCACCACCTGGGTCTACACCATCGCCCGCAACCTCTCCGTCGACGCCGCTCGCAAGGGTCGACACAGGCGCGCGCAGAGCCTGGACGCCCCCGTGGGGGACGATCCCGAGGGTCGTCCGCTCGTCGAACAGATCGCGGGCGACAGCGACGGCGGCTTCGATCGTGTGGACCGGACCGAGGTCGCTGCGCGTGTCGAGGCTGCGCTCGGCGAGCTCAGCGTCGAACAACGGGAGGTCTTCCTCATGCGGGAGACCCAACAGCTCTCGTTCGGCGAGATCGCCGAGATCGTGGGTGTGTCCGAGAACACGGTGAAGAGCCGCATGCGGTACGCCCTCGAGAACCTTCGACTTCGACTGGCGGACTACGCCGAGGACCTGCCGACCGCGGCGGATCCCGTCGCCGCGCGTCATCGAGGCTGAGTCATGCAAACGCGCCCCGACGAAGACGATCTCCTCTCGCTCCTCTACCCGGAGACACTCGAGCCGAGTGAGCGGGCCGAGCTGACGCGTCGTGTCGCGGAGGACCCCGAGCTGTCTGCGAAGCTCGCGGCGTGGCGGACCGTGCAGTCGGTGGCCCGGACTGGCCCGACGCTGCCCCCGCCTCCACGGTCCGTTCGAACGCACGTCCTTCGCGAGGCCCGCGCCGCCGCGGAGCAGCGCGCGCGCAGCAACGCGCCCGCGCGGCCCGGCCTCTTCGACTGGACCCGCAGCTTCGGACCCGCGCTCGCGGGGGCGTTCGGACTGGTCCTCGCCGTCGGCGGGGTCATCGTTCTGTCCAGCGAGGACGCGCCCGAGGCCGCCCTCGAAACCGCGCCGAGCCCCGTCGCGCCCACGCTCGCCGCGGCGCCCGCGGTCGTCGCTGTGAGCCTGCCCGGGGCGATCGACGCGCCGCGCGGAGCCCCGGCGCCGTCCATGGTCCCCCAGCCCGAGGCGAAGACGCGCGGCGACCTCGGCGACCTGAAGGCCGACCGGCAACGCGTCGAGCGGCCCGCGGACCTCCAGGCGCCCGCCGCGACCACGCCGAAGCCGAAGCGCCCCGAGGCCGCGGCGTTCGACGAAGCGCTGGGCGCGGCGCAGCCGGGCACCGGCAACGGCGCCGCCATGAACGCCGACGTCGACGCGGACGACGGGCGCGTCCAGGGGTCGCCGGATCCATTCCCCGGCGCCGATCGACCGACCGCGCAGTCCGAGCGCGAAGCCGCGCGGAGGTCCCCCGTCGCGAAGGAGGCACAGCGCGACGAGGGCAAGGCGGAGTCGGTCGCCGATGCGCTCGAGGGCGAGCCGGCTCAGTACGCCGAGAAGCCCGCGCCGATGGAGGAGAGTCTCCCGCGGAAGTCGGCCTCGTACGCCGCCGCACCCGCCGCCGCCCCCGCGCCGCCGCCCCCGCCGGCCGAGCCGATCGCGGGGGGCCGCGCCGCGGGTGGTCCGGCGCAGGCTGCCGGCGCCGCTGCGTCTCCGGAGCTCACACTGGCGCGCGCCGCACGCGATGCCGGGCGTCTGGACGAGGCCGCGCGCCGGTACGACGGCGTCGTCACCGCGCTGCGACGTGCTCAGGGCGCGTCGGAGGCCCAGAAGCGCAGCAAGAAGGGCCTGAACACGTCGATCGAGCTCGACGACGCGCCCGCCGCCCCGTCGGCCCGGGACCTGGGCCTCGTGCTCTACGAGACCGCCGAGGTGTACGAGCGTCTCGGTGATCTGGGCCGCGCGGGTGAGCTGTATCGACTCGCGGTGGCGACGGGCGGGCCCTTCGCCGCGCGGGCCGCGGCCCGGCTCGACGCGCTCGGCGCCTTGCGACGCGAGGCTGCGCGCCCTCGGCCGGCCAGCGACGATTCCGCGACCTCGTCGCCGTCCTCCGCCGAGCCCGCACCCGCGTCCCAGCCCGCGGTCCCGATGGAGTGACGCGCGTTCGCCCCGTCAGCGCGGGAGGGGCGTCGGCGTGTGCGCCTGAATCGCCGTGACGATGCCGTCCTGCACCTGCCAGAGGTCCCACGGACGGTCCGGTACATCGTTGAAAAGAATGGAGAAAGCGGCGCCGGAGCCGTCGGCGAAGGTCGTGTAGCCCGAGAGCGCGACGACCCCGTTCAACGTGCCCGTCTTGGCCCGCACGCTGTAGGGCGGGACTGAGCGCATGCGTCGACGCAGCGTGCCGTCGGTGCCGCCGATCGCCAGGGACGCGTCGAACTCGGGCAACGCGGGTCGACGCGCGCGGACCCATTGCAGTACGTGGACGAGCTGCGCCGCGCTCACCGTAGTGTCACCGAAGAGCCCGGAACCATTGGCGATCTTCAGCGAACCCGTGCCGACGTCCCGCTCGAGGAAGTCGAGGAGCTCCAGGCGACCCTCCTCGAAGCCGCCTCGCCCCCGGCGGACGGCCCCCAGTGTGCGCAGGAGCTGCTCGGCCATGAAGTTGTTCGAGTATTTGTTCACCTGCGCGGCCAGCCACGAGAGCGGGCGCGAGGTCTGTCGCGCGAGGAGTACGGTCGGTGTCGAGGCCGACGGGGCCTGCCCTCGACGAATCGCGCCGCGGACCTCGATGCCTCGTTGCGCCAACAGCGCGCGCAGCGCCTCTCCCATGAAGCCCGTGGGGTCGACGATCCGACGCCGGGTCTCGAAGCCGGGGTCGTCCAGGGCCAGCGTGCCCCCCACATGGACCACGACCCGTTCTCCGTCGGGCGTGACCTCGACCTTCAGGCGTGGGCGACCGCGCTTGCGGGTCACACCCTCGTTCTCGATTCGAGCGTAAGGGGTGTCGGGATCGAGGCTCACCTCGAGCGGGGCGTCCACCGTCGGGCCGGGCGATACGCGCACCCGCAGCGCGTTGAAGTTCAGGCTCAAAGCGCCGCTCGGGGCCCTGAACGACTCGTCGGTGTTGCGGGCGTCGAAGCCGGGCGGCATGCGCTCCGGCGTGAAGTAGCTGTCGTCGAGTACGACGTCGCCCTCGACCACCTTCAGGCCCCGGCCCCGCGCCTCGTCGACGATGCGCCACAGGTCCTCGAGCACAAAGCCCGGATCGCCCCGACCGACCAACCACAGTGTGCCGGCGGCGCCCGCCGTAAGGCGATCGACGACCAGGTCGGTGTCGATCGTGAAGTCGGGCCCGAGGCGCACCAGCACGGCCGCCGTGGTCAAGAGCTTGGTATTCGAGGCCGGGTGCAGCGGCCGGTCGGGCGCCAGCGCCAGAAGAGGTGCGCCCCCCTCGGCCCGAGAGACGACCAGACCGATGCGCGCCCCCCGAAGCACCGGCGCGCTCAGCAGCGGCGCGATCGCGGCCACCAGCGTGGGCTCACCCACCAGGGCATCGGCCGAGGTGCCCTCCGCGGGCCGACCCGACTCGCTCCGCGCGACCCCCACGGGCGCGACACTCACGCCCGCGCTCAGCAGGGCGAGGGTGAGGGCCCAGGCCGTGCGGGACCGTCGAGCTGTCTTCTGCGTCGCCATAGGATGCGGGAGTCTACGGGGCAACGGGGTCGCTCGCTCGATTTTCCACGCGCCGAGTGCGACCATGCCGGGGTGAACGTGTGGTTGAAACGCATCGTCTTCGGCGCCCTCATCGCCGCGCTCGCCTGGTCGCTCGCCCAGCCCAGCGGTGGCCCGCCGACGGGACAGGCTGCGCCGCCCTTACGGGTGCCGATGCTGACGGGCGACGCCCACTACGACCTCGACGCGGTGCCGGGTCGGACCGTCGTGCTCGATTTCTGGGCCACCTGGTGCCCGCCCTGCCGGGTCACGCTCCCGGTCTTGCAACGTGTGCACCTTCGATACGCCGACTCGGACGTCGACGTGCTCGGGGTCAACACCGAGGGGGGCGTACGGGCCCGGGACCTCGTCTCGCGGTTCATGAAATCGAACGGCTACGACTTCCGTGTGCTCCTCGACGACGGAACCGCGTCACGGAACTGGCGTGTCGAGTCCATCCCGACGCTCGTCGTCGTCGCGCCCGATGGCACGGTCGACACCGTCCAGGTCGGC
Source organism: Bradymonadia bacterium (assembly GCA_049318805.1). Taxonomy (GTDB): domain Bacteria; phylum Myxococcota_A; class Bradymonadia; order UBA7976; family UBA1532; genus CANLBD01. The sequence continues at coordinate 23,575 of JBMOFP010000048.1, read as the reverse complement.
GTGCACCAGAGCGACGCGGCCGCGATGGAGGCCGACCTGGTCTCGCGCATCGAGGCGGCGCGGGCCCGCGGCGGGGTCGGCGCCCAGCCCGGCGGCTGAACCCGCGGCCTACTTGCCGTCTTTCAACCGCCGCGCGATGCGCTGGTGCTCGCGATTGCCGACGACCTCGCGGGCGTGTCCCCGGTCGATGCTGCGCACGACGCGGAAGTGGCGCGCCTTCACGTCGCGAATCCGCTGATAGCCGCGGTCCCAGAGGTGTTTCGGGTAGGTGCCCGTCTCGGCTTCCTTGAGCAGCGCCTCGAGCAACGCCACCTGTCGATCGATCGAGTGGCAGACGAGGAAGAGGTCGATGCCCGCGTCGAGGCCGAGCAGCGCCACCTCCTCCATCGAGTAGTGGTCGGTGATGGCCTTCATCTCGAGGTCGTCGCTCACGACGAGCCCCTTGTAACCGAGGTCGAGGCGCAGCAAATCCTGAAGCAGCGCCCGGCTGAGCGTCGCCGGATGCTTCGGATCGATTGCCGGGTACTTCACGTGCGCCGTCATCACCAGGTCGAGATTCGGCGGCCGGTGGAAGGCTGCGTGGAAGGGCACCAGCTCGACGGCCCGCAGGCGCTCCATGTCGGCGTCGCTGTAGGCCAGCTCGTGATGGCTGTCCTGCCGCGTATCGCCATGCCCCGGGAAGTGCTTGCCGCACGCGACGATGGCGTTGTCGTGCAAGCCCCGGATGACCGCGCGCCCGAGAGAAGACACCTGCTGCGGCGAGCTCGAGATCGCGCGGCGACCAATGACCGGGTTCTGCGGGTTCGTGTTGATGTCGAGGATGGGGGCGAAGTTCAGGTTGAAGCCCGCGGCCGTCAGCTCTCGACCGAGGACGGCGCCGACCTCATAGGCCAGAGAGACCGACGCCACCTGACCCAGGTGCGCCATATCGGGGAAGGTCGAGAACGGGCGGGGCAGCCGATGGACCGCGCCGCCTTCCTGATCGACGCCGATGAACGGCGGCACCCCCTGCCCCATGGTCCAGAGCTGCTCGGTCAAATCGAGGACCTGGTCGAAGGCCGGGAGGTTCCGCTTGAAGAGGATGACGCCTCCGAGGCCCCACTCCTCGTCGAGACGCGCAACCTCGGGCGGCACTTTGGGGCCATCGAATCCGACGATGATGCGCTGGCCGATGCGCCGCTTCAGCGTGCGGAGGTCGGACATGGGCGTTCCCTTCGTGCCTGGGTCTTCTCGGGCCATTCAGTTTGCCATGGCGCCTCCGGGGCGCCCGCGAAAGGCGCGCGAATCTAGCAGGGGCCACGCGTGGTGGCAACCAGCGGGCCCGGACCCCGGCGTGACCCGTCTTGGGCGACGCGGCCATTTGGCATTAGGATGTGCGGTGATGACGTCTGGCGACCCCCGATGAGCGTCTCCCGCTTCCTCGTCGTCGAGACGGGCCCCCTCGCGCTCGGCCTGGACGCGGCGAACACTCCGGAAATCCTGCCGTTGGGCGACTGCGCGCGTGTGCCGTGGGCGCCGCCGTGGGTGCGCGGGGTCGTCGACCATCACGGTCGCCTGGTGACGATGGTCGACCTCGCACAGTTTCTCGGGCTCGAAGGGGCCCAGCCCCGGGTCGCGGTGCACCTCGACCGCGTCGATCTGCCCCTCGCGTTCTGCGTCTCGGCGGCGCACCTCGTCGAGGCGCGGGACGCCGTCCGCATGCACACCATCGAGCACCGTCTGCCCCAGGCGGGCTGGGTCATCGAGGCCCTCTCGACGCCGTCGCTCACCTTCGAGCGCCTCGACCTCGACCGCGTGCTGGCCGCCCTCGAAGCGGCCTTTCGGGGGGGATGAGCGCGATGGACCTCTCACGCTATCGGCAGCTCTACGTCACCGAGACCCAGGAGAACCTGGAGAAGCTCAGCCGCCTTCTGGTCGAGCTCGAGAGCCGCCCCGCGGACCGCCAGGCCGTCGACTCCGTTTTTCGGCTCGTGCACTCCATCAAGGGCATGAGCGGCACGATGGGCTACTCGCCGGTCTTCGAGCTCGCGCACGTGCTCGAGGACCTGATGGACCACTTTCGTCGGAGCCGCGCCGCCGTAGGGTCATCGTCGGTCGACGTGCTGCTCGCCGGGCTGGACCGCATGGGCCAGTGGGTCGCCGACATCGAGGCCGAGCGGCTGCCGCTCGAAGCCGACGAGGCCTCGCGGGACATCGAGCGTCGGGCCCGCGAGCAGCTCGCGCGGCTCCAGGCCGAGACGACCCAGCCGAATCTCCGGGTGCTGCGTGTCAGCGGCTCCATGCCGGCGCTCGCCTCGGGGGAGCTGCGTGTGAACGTGGAGATCGGCACCTCCGCCACGGACCCGGCCGTGCGCGCGCTGCTCGTCCTGCGGCGGCTCGCGGAGATCGGCGAGGTGCGCGCCTGCCGACCGGAGCCCGCCGCCTTACGCGCCGGCCGCCTGGACACGCCGCTCTCCGTCACCGTGGCGACGGCCTGGCCGGCGCAGACCGTGGAGACCTGGCTCCGGCTCCTCCCGGACCTCGCGCATGTCGAGGTTCGAGCCGCGGACGCCCGCGCCGCGCCCGTCCCTCAGCCGACGACACCCGCGCGTTCCGCGAGCGAGGACGACTTCGACCTCACCTTCTCGGGGGATCTCGCGCCGCCAGCGCCGCCCGAGGCCACGCCGTCCCCTGCGCGACCCCGGGTCGTCGCGGACGACTTCGACGCCTTCGAGGTCGTGCCGACGTTGCCGCCTTTTTCGGAGCCCCCGGTCTCCTTCGGCCCCGAGCAGACCCCGGGCACCGCCGCCAGCCTGGACGCGTTCATCCTCGACGTCGACGAAGCGACCCCGGTCGTGGAGCCGGCCGCAGGCGGAGTCTCGGACCTCTTCGCGCGGTCGCCGGAGGCGGCCATCGTCCGCCCGGCGCGTGCGTCGCGCGCGGTGCGCGTGCGCACCGACTGGCTGGACGGTGTGCTGCACCGCACCGCCGACCTGCTGATCATCGCCCAGCGCCTTTGGGGGCTGGAGCGCACGCGCGCGGACCCCGCGCTCTCCCAGGCTGTGGCCGACCTCTCGCGCGGACTCAACGAGCTGCACTCGGACGCCCTGTCCGTGAGAATGACCCCGCTCTCGGTCTTGACGGGCCGGCTCCCGCGGGCGGTGCGCGACCTGGGTCGAAAGTGTGGGAAGCAGGTCACGCTGGTCCTACGGGGAGAAGACCAGGCGCTCGACCGGGCCATCATCGAAGGACTCGACGCCCCGCTCACCCACCTCGTGACCAACGCCGTCGAGCATGGCATCGAGACCCCGGACGCCCGGGTGCGCGCCGGCAAGCCCCCAGGCGGGACGCTCACGCTGGAGTGCTCGCGCATCCAGGACGAGATCGTGCTCGAGCTCGCCGACGACGGCGCCGGGGTCGATCGCGAGAAGCTGGCGAGCCGCGCCGCGGCGCTGGGCCTGCTGCCTCGGGAGCGCGCCTTCGCGCTCGCGCAGACCGACCTCGTCCGCCTGCTCTGCCTGCCCGGACTGACCACGCGGGACCGGCCGGGGGACAATGCCGGGCGCGGCGTGGGGCTCGACGCGGTGCGCGAGTCGGTGCATGGCCTCGGGGGTCTCGTCGAGGTCGTGAGCGAGCAAGGGCGAGGCACACTCGTGCGCCTGCGACTCCCCCGGACCGCGGGCATCGCGCGCATGCTGCTGGTCGACGCGGGCGGCCAGTGTTGGGGGCTACCCCTCGCCCGGGTCACGACGAGCCTGGTCTTCGAGGCGAGCGCCGTCGAGACGGGCGCCGAGGGGCTGCGTGTGGACTGGAGCGGCGCGCACCTCCCCCTCTTCGACCTCGGCGCGCTGTTGGAGAGGCGTCCGTCCGAGGCCCCGACCCGAGCGTTCACCGGCATCGTGCACGCGTCGGTTCAGGGACCGTTCGTCGTGGTCGTGGACCGCATCGTCGGCCAACAAGAGGCCGTGCTGCGCACTCTGGGTCCGCTGCTGGAGTGCATCGACGGCCTGATGGGGGTCACGCTCGACGCGCAAGGTGTCCCCATCTTCCTGCTCGACCTCCCCCGGGTCCTGTCGCGCCCCGTCGACCCTCCGAGAGGCACGGGATGAACACCTCGGCTCAGCCCGTCGAGCGCCTGCTCGTCTGCGACGACGAGAAGCTCATTCGCGACATGCTCGCTCGGGCCCTACGGGCGCGCGGCTTCGAGGTGGACGAGGCCGGCGACGGCGAGGAGTGCCTCGCGCGGATCCGCGAGCGCCGTCCCGACCTCGTCTTGCTCGACGTGATGATGCCGCGCATGGACGGCCTCGAGGTCGTGCGCACCCTGCGCGCCGATCCGCTCCTTCACGGGGTCCAGGTCATCGTGCTCACCGCCCGCGCGAGCCAGGACGCCCTCAAGGAGGTCCTCGCCGCGGGGGCCGACGACTACATCGCCAAACCCTTCCACCTGGGCGAGGTGATGAGCCGGGTGGACGCGCACCTGCGCATCGCGCGCTACGCGCATGAGCTCGAGCGCAAGCGACGCGACAGCCAGATGCTCGTCGAGATCAGCCAGCGCCTCACGGGGCGCCTGGACCTGCCGGCGATTCTCTCCGAGGTCACGCAGCGGGTGACCGAAGTGCTCGCCGCGGACCGGTGCTCCATCGTACTGCTCGACGCCGATGGGCGTCAGGGGCGCGTCGTCGCGGCCTCCGACAGCGAGACGTTGATGGACCGTCGCATCAACCTCGAGGCCTACCCCGAGATCGGGCGGGTCGTCTCGACCCGGGCGCCGCTCATCGTCGCGGACATCGCCGCCGATCCGCTCTTCGACCCGGTGAAAGACCAGCTTGCGCAGCTCGACGTGCGGTCCGTGGCGCTTTTTCCGATGTTCGAGGGCGAGCGCCTCATCGGTGTGTTGTTCTTGCGCTCTCGGGCGCCGATCTCGGACTTCGCGGGGCGGGAGCGGGAGTTCGGTCAGATCGTCGCCAACGCCACGGCCGTGGCCGTGTCGAACGCCCAGGTCTTCCACGAGATCCGCGAGGAGACCGACCGACAGAGCCACGCGCGCGCCCTCGTCGAGCAGCGGCTCCAGCGGGTCGAGCAGTACCACGACTTCTTCGAGAGCGCTGCCGACGCGACCTTCATCACCGACGAGCTCGGCACGGTGCTCTTCGTCAATCGGCAGGCCGAATCGATGACGGGCCTCTCCCGGGTGCTCGCCTGCGGCTTGCCCTTCGCGGACCTGGTGGTGCCCGAGCACCGCGAGCGCCTGCGGAACCTGTTGCGGCGCCTGACCGAGGGGGAGCCCGGCCCGCGAGACGACCTCGACCTCTCGGGGCCCATCCCGAGGACCGCCAGCGTGAACCTCGCGCGGCTCCCCGGAGAGCCGCCCACGTTCTGCTTGAGCGCCCGCGACGTGACCCGTGAGCGGGTCGTCGCCCGTGAGCTCACCCGCACGAAGGACTTCCTCGAGAGCCTGATCGACGCCTCGCTGGACGCCGTGATCGCCACGGACCTGGGGGGGCAGGTCCTCGTCTTCAATCGAGCGGCGGAGCGCCTCTTCGACCTCAGCGCCGACCGGGTCGTGGGGCGCCGGCACCTGTCCACGCTTCTGCCCCCCGGGGGCGCCGCCGACCTGCTCGAGCAGATGCGCGCCGAGGCGCATGGGGGCCCGGGGCGCATCACGCCGCCGATCTCGCGGGTGGTCATCGCGGCGGACGGCTCGACCGTGCCCGTGCTCGTGAGCGCGTCGGTCGCGCAACCCGACAACCAGCACGCGGCGGCGCTCTTGTTCTTCCAGGACCAGCGCGAGCAGGTCCGCATGAGGAATCAGCTCGCGCAGACCCAGCAGCGATTGGACGAGAGCGAGAAGCACGCCCTGCTGGCGGAGCTCGCCGGGGCGGCCGCGCACGAGCTCAATCAGCCGCTCACGAGCGTCCTCGGGTACGCGGAGCTCCTCGGGCGCAAGCTCGGGCCCGAGGACCCCAGCCGACGCGCCGTCGACACGATCCACCGCGAAGCGTCGCGGATGGCGGCGATCGTGAAGCAGATCGGCAAGCTCACGCGGTATGAGACGACGAGCTACGTCGGCTCGGCACGCATCATCGACCTGGCGGCCTCGGCCGCCGACAGCGCGGAGCGGCCGCCCAAAGGAGAGTCGTGATGTCGCGTCGTTCGTTGCTCCTCGCCCTGGTCTGTTTTGTCGTGGGGGTGGCCGCCGGCCCGGCGCTGGCCCAGGCGCCGGACGCCGCCGGGCTCGTGGCGAAGGCCACCGCGCGCAACGGCCTCGGCTTCGACCAGGGTCAGGCCCGTGTGCGGATGCAGCTCACGGACAGCGGCGGCGCCCGGAAGGAGCGGGTGCTCCGAGCCCGCACGGTCCGCGGCGCCGACGGCACCGCACGCACGCTGTTGCGCTTCCTCGCCCCGGCCGAGGTGCAAGGTGCGGCGTTCTTGCTCGTGGAGCAGAAGGGCGACACACCCGACGACATGCACCTCTACCTGCCCGCGCTCAAGCGCACCCGGCGCATCTCCGGCGCCCAGAAAGACGGCAGCTTCATGGGGAGCGACTTCTCCTATGCCGACATGGAGAACCGCGACGTGAAGAGCGCGACCTACGCGCCCGCGGTCGACGAGGCCGTCGAGACCGTGCCGTGCTGGAAGGTCGAGGCGCGCTCGAGCGGAGACGGCCCCTGGGGCCGACTGGTGCTCTGGATTCGCAAGGACAACGGGCTCATCGAGAAGTCGGAGTTCCGCGACACGAAGGACACCCTCGTCAAGGTCTACCGACTCCGCGCGTTTGCGACCCACGAAGGGGCCCTCGTCGCCACGGAGGCCGAGATGACCACGGTCGGCACGGGCAACAGCACCCGCCTGTCCATCGACGAGCTCGACACCCGCACCCCGCAGAACGCCGCCGACTTCACCCCCGAGAACCTGTCCAGGGGATGAGCGACCTCCCGCCGCCGCCCGCCGTCGTCGACACCGTCGAGTATCCCGCGGAGACCCGGGCCTTCGTTCGGTTCATGGCGGGCCTCGAGGCGGACCTGGCCCACGAGGGGGGCGGCGAGGACATTGGCCTCGCGCGCTCACGTTTCGACCTCGGCACGACGACCCGCCTCTCCCGTGACCTGACGCTCAAGCTCGAGGGCCGACTCAGGACGGTGGGCCGCACCCAGACCACCGACCTCGAGCCCGGGCGCGCGGAGGCCACCGCGGAGCTGGGTGAGGCCTGGGTGTCGTGGAGTCGACACGCGCACCGCCTCGACGCGGGCCACCTGGTCGGGCGTTGGGGGGTGATGGACGTCCAGAGCCCGAACGACGTGCTCAACCCCATCGACTTCAGGGACGGACCGGCGCTGCCGGGCGGCGCCACCGAGGTGCCCGTCGTCCCGGTGCCGATGCTGCGCTGGGCCTACTCCGGTGAGGCTGCGCACCTCGAGGTCTCGTGGCTGCCGTTCTTCGTGCCGCATCGCGCCGGGGTCTCCGACGGCGACTGGGCGGCGATCCGGCTCGACCCGGCCCTCGCGGGCGCCTTGTCGCTGCTCGACCTGCTGGCGAGCCCTTCGGCGTCCGAGACGCTCCAGCCTCTGCTCCTCGCGCCGAACCCCCCGGAGGCATGGCCGACCCACGGGAGCCTCGGGGCGCGGCTCGGCTTCGTGCTGCCGGGGGCCGACCTCCACGTGCAGGCGCTGTGGGGATACGACCGCCTGCCCGTGGTCCGCGTAGACCCGGCGCTCTCGGCCTTTCTGGAGGCGGCGCGGACCAACGACACGGGCGCGCTCCTCCGCCTGTACCCCGAGGTCCAGCCGCGCCTCGCGACCGGGGCGCCGCTGTACGAGAGCGAGTACCGGCGCTTGCTGCACGTGGGCGCGGACCTCGCGGTCGCGCTCGAGACCGTCACGCTCAAGGCCGAGGTCGCGGCGACCCCGGACCGTACGCTGTACGATCGTCGCTTCCAGGCCGTGCGGACGCCCACCTTCTCGTGGGCCGCTGGCCTCGACTGGCTGCCCGACGACGTCTGGTCGGGCACCCTCGAGGTCTTCGGCCTGTCGCCTTTCGAGTCGCCCCGCGGCGGGTGGCTCCTCATGAGCCGGCACCTGGTGCAGGCCGCGGGGGTGTTGCAGTGGGCCGGCGTCGACGACGTTCGCCTCACGCTTGCCGCCCAGGTCGGCGTCACCGATGCGTCGTGGGCGCTGGCCCCCTCGGCGGAGTGGTCGCCCACCGAGGGCCACGCCCTGAGCGCGGGCGTGCTCGTGCTCGAAGGGCCGGCGGACACCCTCTTCGGACTCTACGACCGCAACGACGCCGCGCAGCTCCGGTATACGTTGTCGCTGTAGCTCGCAGGAGCCGAGACATGGACCTCTTCGACCACGCGCGCGCCCAGGACCCCGGCGCCAAGAAACACCTGCCCCTGGCCGAGGCCGTTCGCCCCGACGCGCTCGAGGCGGTACTCGGTCAGGAACGCCTGCTCGGCCCCGGGCGCCCACTGCGGCGCGCCATCGAGAGTGACCGTGTGCCGAACCTGGTCTTGTGGGGTCCCCCGGGCACCGGCAAGACGACCATCGCGCGGGTGCTCGCGGCGAGGACCGGTCACCACTTCGAGGCCTTCTCCGCCGTGCTCGGCGGCGTGAAGGAGCTGCGGCTCGCGGTCGAGGCGGCACGCGAGCGCCTGAAGTTCGAGCGTCGCCGGACGATCCTCTTCGTCGACGAGATCCACCGGTTCAACAAGGGGCAGCAGGACGCGCTCTTGCCGCACGTCGAGGACGGCACGGTCACCCTGATTGGGGCCACGACCGAGAACCCGAGTTTCGAGCTGAACGCGGCGCTCCTGTCCCGTGCGCGGGTGGTGGTCCTCCAACCCCTGCCCCCCGAGAGCGTCCGCGACCTACTGCGGCAAGCGCTCGAGCACCCCGTGGTGCACCAGCGTTGGCCGAACGCCCGGGTCGAGCCCGCCGTCCTCGACCACCTCGCAGCGTTGGCCGGTGGGGACGCGCGGCGCGCCCTGTCGGCCCTCGAGGCGGCGCTCGACCATGTTGCGCCGGGCGAGCCGGTGGACCTCGCCGCGGCCCAGGCCGCGCTGGACCGGCGCGTGCTCGCCTACGACAAGGCGGGGGACCAGCACTACGAGGTCATCAGCGCCTTCATCAAGTCGCTTCGGGGCACGGACCCCGACGCCGCGGTCTACTGGATGATGCGCATGATCGAGGCCGGCGAGGACCCGATGTTCGTGCTCCGTCGGCTGGTCGTCTTCGCGAGCGAGGACATCGGCCTCGCCGATCCCGGCGCCGTCGGCCGGGTCATGGCGGCCGTGGACGCCTTTCGGTTCCTCGGTTTGCCCGAAGGGCTCTTCCACCTCGTCCAGGCCACCGTCGACCTCGCCTGCGCCCCCAAGAGCAATACGGTGCTGAGGGCCCTCGCCGCCGCTCGCGGCGCGGTCTCGGCGCACGGCACGCTGCCGGTGCCGCTGCACCTGCGCAACGCCACCACCGGCCTGCAGACCCAGCTGGGCTACGGCGACGGCTACAAGTATCCCCACGAGTTCGAGGGCAACTACACCGTGCAGCAGCACCTGCCCGAGGGACTCGAGGGGCAGCGCCTCTTCGAGCCCGGGCGCTCCGGTGCCGAGGAGGCGCTCAGCGAGCGCCTGAGGGCGTTGCGCTCGGGGCCGCCGCCGGAGCGCCGGACGGGGGCACCATCGAAGTCGGAGATCCTGGCGGCGTTGCCGGAGCGGCTGGGGCCAAAGCCGCGGCCACCTCGTCCGGCGTGAGCCCGAGCTCCGTGCCCATCCGGGTCACGGCGCTGCGCAGCTGGAGGGCGGTGACACCGTCCGGATCACGGTAGTCGGGGGCGAGCGCGAGCACCTGCGCGTAGGCCGTAAACGCGCGGCGCAGGGACACCTCGGTGCGCGGCCGAGCCTGCAACCAGGCGTTCCCGAGCAGGTAGTGCAGGGTCGGCTCACGCGGGTGGCGGACGAGGTCCCGCTCGAGGGCGTCCGACACCGCGTTGGAGCGACCGATGCCCAGGACCACGCGGGCCCAAGCGCGTGTGAGCGCCCAGTCGTCGGGGAACTGCCCGCGCGCCTGCGCCAGGAGCCGCTCGGCGTCGAAGACCCTGTCGGCGTCCACGAGCAAACGCGTGAGGGTCAAGACCAGCTCCGCGTTCATCTGGCTCGCGTCCAGCCGCCCGGGGTTCTGGTCGATGAACGCGACGAGGGCCTTCGGATCACGGATGAGGGCCTCGGGGGACGGCGGGTTCTGCGGATCGAAGACGGGCTTCTGCAGCGAGACCCACCGCGACGCGGGGGGGGCGACGGTCCTGGGACCGAGTCGTTCCGCGGTGTCCTCGGCCCGGGCGGGCGACGCCCCGAGTACGAACGACGCCCCGAAGAAGACAAAGGCGCGAACGCGCGGGGTGAGCTTCACCAGGCGACTCCTTCGTTGGACTCGGGGGAAACGCGCGACGGTCCGAGCGGCCAGACGGCGCCAGAGTCCGGGCACGATTGCAAGAGCGAGCGGACGGACCCTCCGAGCCCCGGGGGAGACAGCTCCGGCGCCAGCTCACAGAGAGGCGCCAGCACGAAGCGCCGCGACGCGAGTCGGGGATGCGGCACTTGCAGCGTCGGGGTGTCGAGCACCGTCTCACCGTGCAGGAGCAGGTCGAGGTCGACCACCCGCGGCCCCCACCGCACCTCGTCGGCCCGCCGCCGACCGAGGCGGACCTCCAGCGCCAACAGGACCTCGAGCAGCTCCAGGGCCGACAGGCGCGTTCGCAAGCCCATGACCTGGTTCACATAGTCCGGCTGCGGCACCGGGCCCCAGGGCGCCGTGCCCCAGAGCGTGCTCACCCGCGTGGCGTCCGCGTAGGGTCGGAGGGCCTCGACCGCCGCCGCGAGCCGCCTCTCCGGTTGGTCCAGGTTGCCGCCGAGGCCGACGTAGGCCCACACCGCCGACGCGGTCTGCTCATGCACTCGGCCCGACATCGTTCGCACGGTAGGGCGCCGACCCGTCGTTGACAAGGTCCGCCCCATCCTTGAATCTCGCGGCCCGGACGCCCGTCCAAATGACGGGATCGCCACTGAGGACGTCGCCATGACCGGGTTTCATCACGCGCTCTTCGCTTCGTTGCTCCTGCTCTGGCCGGCGCTGGGGTGGGCGGACTCCGCCGGCCCGAACCTGCCGGGCATCGACCTGAAAGGCCTCGAGAAAGACGAGCTCGAGGCGCTCGGTCAGCTCCTTCAAGGCGGCGCGTGCCCTTGCAACACAAAGGTCAGCATCGCCGAGTGTGTGGAGCAGAAGTCCTGCGAGCAGGCGACACAGCTTGCCCGTTTCGCGGTGGACAAGTTCAAGGAGGGCTTCGGCCCCGAGCAGGTCCAGCAAGCGGTCGTGAAGAAGTACTTCGACGAGATCATGAAGTTCACCTTCGACCTCAAGGACACCCCGAAGAAGGGCGCACCCAACGGGCGGGTCGTCATCGTCGAGTTCGCGGACTTCGAGTGCCCGCACTGCGCGCTCGTCTCGAAGATCCTGCCCGAGGTCATCAAGGCGTTCCCGAAGGACGTCACGCTCTACTACAAGCACTTCCCCTTGCCGAGCCACACCTGGGCGGAGCAGGCGTCGCGTGCGGCGTGGGCGGCGGGTCGGCAGGACAAGTTCTGGCCGATGCACGACCTCATCTTCGCCAACCAGTCGGCGCTGGACGCCGCGAAGTTCACGGCCTTCGCCCAGGAGCTCGGCTTGAACCTCGAGAAGTTCAAGGCCGACATGGCGAGCACCGAGGCGTCGCGCAGCATCGAGCGGGACAAGGCCGAGGGCGTGAAGGCGGCGCTCACGGGCACCCCCTCGCTCTACATCAACGGCAAGTTCTACTACGAGGACAAGACCCCCGAGGCGCTGAAGGCCTACGTGGAGAAGCTCCTCACGACCAAGCCGAAGAAGTGAGCGGACGGGGCTTCACAGCCCCTCGACCCAGCTCACCAGCAGGCGCAGGTCGTCGTCGTCCAGGGGCCCGCTCGGCGGCATCGGCTCCCCGGGCACACCCGGGTAGTTCGGCAGCACCTTGCGGATGAGCGCGCTGCGCAACGGCGCGCCCGGCGCGACGAGGTCGAGCCCGGGGAGACGCTGACTCGGCGCCCCGACGAGGCCCTCGACCGTGAGCGCGGGCGCGACACGCCCCTCGGCCGACTCGCCATGGCAACCGCACCGCTGCGCGAAGATCGGCGCGACGTCTCGCGCGAAGTCCGGGTACGGCACGGTCGGCCGCGCCACCGGACGACCGGCGAGGAAGCTCACGCCGAAGTCCGTCGCCAGCGTCGAGCCGTCCAGGCCGAAGACGGCCTCCGGCGCGATCTCGAGCCGGTAGCCGATGCCCCCTTGCAGCTCGTCGACGGGCGCGACGATCAGCGCCTGGCCGACGGGATCGTAGCTGGACCGCACGGACAGCTCTATCTCGCCACTGAAGAGCCGAATGCCCCGGCCAGGCTCCCCGGTCGTCGCGAAGACGGGGTACAGATACCGATCGAAGCGGACCTCGAGGGGCAGATTGCCGGGGTGCGCCTCGCCCTCGGCGGGCATGGAGTCGACGACTTCGAGGGCCTCGGGCGTGAGCGTCCAAGCACACCCCGCGAGAGCGATCCCGAGCCCGAAAAGGCCGCGCCGATGCCCAGACTCCGCCATTGACACCGCGATTCGCTTGTTTTAGCGTGCGCGCGCATCATCAGGCTCTGAAATCCTCAAAGTCCACGGATTTTCTTCACATTTCGCCCGGTAGGTACCCTATGAACTCTCCCCGCAACCTCTTTCTCGGCCTGCTCGTCGGCGGCACCGCGCTCGTCTTCGGCGGCTGCGGCCCCAAGTACCCGAAGTGCGAGAACGACGAGCACTGCAAGGAGAAGGGCGAGTTCTGCGTCAACGGGCTTTGCCAGCAGTGCCGGGACAACAGCCACTGTGAAGGTCCGGGCATGATGTGCGCCGGCAGCAAGTGCCAGCGCCGTCCGGGCTACTGCGACGAGACCGTCACCTGCCCCGGCAGCCAGAAGTGCCGCGACAACGAGTGCGGGCCCCAGTGCCTCAACAACGACGAGTGCGGCGACGGCCAGATGTGCCAGGGCGGCTCGTGTGTGGCCAAGCCGCAGTGCGGTGACGGCGCGGACAACCCTGCCTGCCCCGATGGCCAGGAGTGCCAGGGCGGCACCTGCCGCGTGAAGCTGGTGAGCTGCAACCTCGGCGGCGACCCGGTCTTCTTCGACTTCGACAAGGCGAACCTCCGCAACGACCAGCGCGTGAAGCTGGACGGCGTCGCCGCCTGCCTGAAGAACAACAACCTCAGCGCCCAGATCGGCGGCCACGCCGACGAGCGCGGGACCGAGGAGTACAACCTGGCGCTGAGCGACAAGCGCGCCAGCACGGCGAAGGCCTACCTCGTGAAGACCGGCGTGAGCAACGACAAGCTCTCGGCCGTCGGCTTCGGCGAGACGAACCCCGTCGCCAGTGGCAGCAGCGAGGACGCGTGGTCCAAGAACCGCCGCGTCGAGGTCGACTCGAAGTAAGACATGCGCGCGTTCGTTGGCCTCATTTTGCTCGTGCCCCTTTCCACTGGCTGCGTCAGCCATTGGCGGGGCAAAGAGATCGAAGCGAACATGACGGCCATGCAAGCCCAGGTCGACCTGCTCAACGAGCAGAGTCGGGCCCAGGTCAAGCGGGTCGAGCAGATGCTCGAGTCGCGCCTGGGTGACCTGGAGCGCCGGCTGGGCGAGGCCATCGCGCAGCTTCAGAAGGGTTCGGCCGACACCGGCATCGACCTCGAGAAGCTGCGGGACGAGCTCAAGCGTGTGCAGGGTGAGCTGGCCGAGACCCGCGAGAAGCTGAAGGCCAGCGAACAGGCCGCCGAGCTCGGGGTTGCCGTCGCGCCCGTCCCCGGGGAAGCCCTCCCCGAGACGGAGACCGACCTGTATCGGGTCGGCTACGAGAAGTACAAGGCGCAGGACTGGGACGGCGCCATTCGGGTCTTCAGCGCTTACACGAACAAGTTCCCGGGCGCCGCCCAGGCGGACAATGCCCTGTACCTGATGGCCGAGGCGCTCACGCAGAAGCAGGACTTCGCGGCCTCGGTGCGGGTGCTCCAGGCGATCCTTCAAAAGTACAGCAGCGGCGACAAGGTCGACGACGCCTACGTCCTGATGCACGACAACTTCGTCGCTCTGAAGCGCTGCAAGGACGCGATCCCGTTCCTCGAGACCCTCATCGCCGACTTCCCGAGCAGCAGCCGGATCGCCGACGCGAAAAAGAAGCTCGCGGCCACGAAGCGCACCTGCCGCTGAGCAGGCCGCTGGGTCGCGACTGACCCACTGCGCGACCCCCGGCTTCGAGGCGCCGTTCCTTCACGGGACGGAGGCCTCGATGAGCGTAGTGCACTTGCGCCGGGAAACCAGTCCCCTGCCGGAGAGTCGACCGGCCCTGTGGTGGGTCGGCGGCTCTCCCGGCCCGCTCACCGAGGCCCTCGACCGGCCGCCGCACCGGGTCGACTCGCCCGAGAACCTGCCGCTCCATGGCGCGGAGCTCGTCTGCCTCGAGGCGCCCGGACCGGACGGGGCGTCCGCGGAGCAGCTCGCCCGTAGGGTCCGCGAGCGGTGCGGTGATCCCGAGCTGGTGGTCGTGCTCTCGACCGTGGACGCCTTCCGCGAGACCGCCCTGCTCGAGTTCGGCTTCGCGCTCGTGCTGACTGCGGACACGGAGCCCGCGCTGGCCCGGGCGCGTCTGCGCCGGGTCGAGTCCTCGGCTCTGGCGCGCGTACGCCTGCGCCAAGCGGATCCCACCGCCCAGGACGGCGACGACGACGCCCACGGGCGCCGCCTCATGGCTCTGTCCTTCGCGTCCCGCCTGCTGACCACCGTGCAAGACGAAAACGAGACGTTCCAGCGGCTCGTGGACATCGTCGCCCGCGAGCTGCACAGCGACCGCGTCTCTTTGATGCAGCTCGACCGCGAGACGGGTGTGCTCGAGATGCGGTGCGCCGTCGGCATCCCGAAGGAGGTCGTCCGCAACGCCCGCAGTCGCCTGGGCGAGGGCATCGCCGGCACCTGCGCGCTGCTCGGCAAGCCGCTGTACGTGGACGACCACGCGCGCGCCCGCGCCCAAAGTCGCTCGGGCGACCTCGCGGACTATGTCGTGGACGGGCAGGCCTTCCACAACCTCCCGATGTCACTCACGGTGCCCATCAAGGTCAAAGGCGAGGTCGTCGGGGTGGTCAACGTGACCGACCGGCGAGGGCAAGAGGCCTACTCCCGCGAGGACATCGCGTTCATCTCGGCGCTGATGGGACAAGCCGGGCACCTGCTCGAGAACACGATGCTCCTGCGCCACCTGGAGGACCTCAAGGCCTTCAGCGAGCAGGTCCTGAACACCCTGGCCGATCCCCTCGCGGTCGTGGACGACGGGCTTCGACTCGTCAGCGTGAATCGCCGATTCCAGGCGCAGTTCGGCGGGCAGGTGGGCGACTGGCTCTGGGACCGACTGCCCGTGGAGCAGTCGGACCGGGCCGCGCTCGTCGAGGCGATGCACGGGCGGCGCGGTCGCCTGGAGCCCATCGCCCTGAAGGACCACGTCTACGAGCCGACGGTGACCCCGTTCACGGACGGCCGCGGCGAGGGTCACCACCTGCTCTTCCTCCACGACGCGACGCTGCGTCGGCAGATGGAGCGTCGACTCGTCGGCGCCGAGAAGATGGCCTCGTTGGGGGTGCTGGCCGCGGGCCTCGCCCACGAGATCAACAACCCCATCGCGTTCGTGAAGTCGAATCTGCGCCACGTCACCGAGTACCTCGACGACACGCTGGCCGTGGTCGACGGCTGGCACCGCGCGGCCGAGGCCGTCGGCGCTCACCCCGCCTTCGCGGCGGCGCGCCGCCTCGAGGAGGAGCGCGACCTCGACTTCGTGCGCTCGGATGCGGGCAAGGTGATGCGCGAGAGCATCGAGGGCGCGGAGCGGGTGGAGCGCATCGTCCAGGGGCTGCGCAGCTTCGCCCACCCGGACACCGAGACCGCGCGCGAGGCCCGCCCGGCGGAGCTGATCGAGCACGCGGTGCTCTTCACCCAGGGCAAGTGGAAGTACAAGCTCGACCTCCGGAAAGAGGTCGACGACGGGGTGCCGACCCTCTACTGCCTCTCGGGCCCCCTCGAGCAGGTCTTCATGAACCTCATCGTCAACGCGGCCCAGGCCGCGAAGGGCTGGGGCCGCCTCGACATCACCGTACGCGCCCGCGACGCCGGCGTGGAGTTCGTTTTCTCCGACACCTGCGGCGGCATCCCCGAGGCCATCCGGGGCCGCATCTTCGAGCCCTTCTTCACCACGAAGGACGTCGGTGAGGGCACCGGCCTCGGGCTGTCCATCGCCTACAACATCGTCGAGAGCCACGGCGGCCGGATCGAGCTGGAGGTCGAGGACGGTGTCGGCTCGCGGTTCACGATCTGGCTGCCTCAGGGCGTCGACGCGAAGCCCATCGTGGCGCAGCAGGTCTCCCGCTTTCGGATCTGACGCCCGGGGGTCGTCCCGAGGGTCAGATCGAGAACCCGACCGCGTCGCGGAAGGCGCGGGTCGCCGAGATCGGATCCGCGGGGTGTCGACCAACGGCGCCCCGCAGCAACGGCAGCAGCGTAGACCGCGCCTCCTGTCCCGCGTAACCCGCGTCCGGGTACACGTCCACACCCTCGAGGGCGTCGGGCCGCGCCTCGAGGAGGTCCCGCAGCAAGGTGTAGGTCATCGGGTGGCCGGGGAGCCGGTGCACGGCGTCGAGGTAGAAGCCCAGCGCCTGCGCCGGTCGGTCGAGCCCGTAGAAGTGAATCTCTCCCAGCGTGAGCAGGTACGCGACAAAGAGCTCGCCGTGACCGCGCGTGCTCTCGACGACGCCGAGGAGTCGCACGCAGTCCGCGGTCGCCTCCGCCCAGTCCTCGAGCTCGAGGGCCAGCTTGAGGCGGCGATCGAGGAGCACGGCGTCGTCCGGCGAGAGCCGAAGCGCCTCGCCGTAGAGTCCGAGCGCTTCATGGGCGCGTCCGAGCCGGCGTGACCACAGGTCGGCCAACCGAGAGAGCGCGTCGGCTTTGGCCTCGGCCGCGCCCGGCAACGCGGACAATCGCTCCAGCGTCGAGGCGGCGGCGGCATAGTCGCGGCGAGCCCACTCGAGGCTCGCCTTCGCCCTGAGGGCCGGCTTGAAACCGGGCTCGGCCTCGAGGACCTGCGCGACCACACTTTCGAACGATTGGCGCAGCTCTCCGGGGACGGCCTCGAGGGTGCCGTGGGTGTCCGCCGCGCCCAGCAAGACCTGCTCCACGGCGCGTGAGAAGAGGGCGAAGCGCACTTCGGCCGTCGGCGCGTCGAGCTGCGCGGGTAGACCCAGATCGTCCCGCGAGATGCGCTCGGCGAGCGCGGCGCGCAGCCTGAGGAGCCCGGCCCGATGCTTCAGGGCGCCACGACCCGCCCCGGCGAAACCGTCGAGCGCGACCTCGACCGACTCGAGCCGCTGAGCGACCTCGAGCGTACGGGCCCGCAGCGCGTCGAGGGCGGTCTGCGCCGAGGCGGTCATCGCGCCCTCACTGCACCAGGGTCACAGGCACACCCTCACTGGTGGACGCGGTGATGGCGGCCGTATCGGGACCGACCTGCGTCGTGCCGACGCGGGTCCGGGTGACGATGACGAGGGCGCCCTGGCCGAATGGGAAGTCCGGCTCGTCCCCCACGGCGGCGACCTGGTCGGCCGGGATGGTCACGGTGCCCGACGCGTCCGAGGCGGCGCAGAAGACCCACTTGCCTCGCTGGGGCTGTACCTCGGGCACGAGCTGGGCCGGGAGCAGGGTCACCAGCAGGCTCTCGGACTGCCCGGGCGTCCACCGAACGACGAGGTCGTCGCCCACGGAGTTCGTCTCGCCGAACGCGGCGCGCGGTTCCTGAACGACCACTCGATTCGGGGCGGCCACGGAGACCTCGAAAGCGGGGAACTGCGGGCCGCCGGCGCCCGAGGCGGTCAACATCGCGCCGTCCGCGAAGACGTCGTCTCCCGGGGCGGGAGACGCCTGGTAGCGGGTACCCAACGCGCCATCGGGGCTCGGCACGAACTCGAGCGCGGACGCCGCCCCGCTGACCCGCAGCACGCCCGCGTCGTAGCCCGGCGTGGGAGCGGCTTGAGCGTTCGGATCCACGTCCACCACCGTGCAGCCGGGCTGGTTCGGCAGCTCGCCTGGGGCCGTCACGGTCGCCGCCGCCGAGGCCAAAGGCACCTGGGGTTGTTCGGCCAGCACGATCGCCGCGACGAGCATGGGAGGCCGCTCCACGGGCACCATCGCGTCGGGCGGCGGCTCGAGGCCCCCCGGCGCGGCACCGCCCGCTCCGCCACCGACGGGCACTCCGCCGCCCATGGGCATCGACGGGGACATGCCGCCCGTGTTGGGTTGTCCCCCGGTCACGCCCACGTCCTGGTCGGGGAACGTGCCGCCGAAGGGGGTCGCCCCCAGGCCTTCGCCGCCGATCGGGGCGTTTCCACCGCCGCCGCCGTCGGCCTCGTCACCCGGGGCCGGATCCGCACATGCGAACGCGCTGAAAGTCAGGAGGACTCCCCAGGATCTCGACGTCACGCTCCGCATGAGGCTCTCCACAGGGCCGGGGACTCGACCGCGACCTCACTCTAGCAGAGGGGGTCCGGTTGCCAAGATTTCCGCCGGTGTGCTATCGCGCGCCCAGAGCCTTGAATACACGCCCCATCCCCACCGACCTGCCCGAAGCGCTCACGGTCTCCGCCGCTCAGGCGTCCGAGATGACGGCGCTCGCATCGCGGGCTCGGGCGGCGGGTCGCGCGCTGTCCCGCGCGGGTGGGGCCCGTCGGACCGCCGGCTTGCTCAGCATGGCCAGCGCCCTCGAGGCCGCTCAGGCCGAGGTGCTCGCAGCCAACGCCGCCGATGTGACCGACGCACGGGCGCGCGGAATCTCGGGCGCGATGCTCGACCGGCTCACCCTCGACGAGAAGGCGCTCGTTTCCATGGCCCGGGGCCTGCGCGAGGTCGCCGCCCAGGAGGATCCGTTGGGAGAGGTCGAGGCGCTGCGCGTCCGACCGAACGGCTTGCGTGTGGGGCGGATGCGCATTCCCCTCGGGGTCGTCGGGATCGTCTACGAGGCGCGTCCGAACGTGACCGTGGACGCCGCGGGGCTGTGTCTGAAGTCGGGGAACGCCACGCTGTTGCGCGGCGGGAGCGAGGCTCATCGCAGCAACGCGGCGCTCGTCGAGTGCCTGCGGGCCGCTCTGACACGCGCCGACCTGCCCGCGGACGCCGTGCTCTCGCTGCCGTCGACCGATCGTGCGTGGATCCTGGCGATGGTGCAGGCCGAGGGCCTCGTCGACCTGGTGATTCCCCGCGGCGGTGAGGCCCTGATTCGGTTCGTGACCGCCCACGCGCGTGTGCCGGTGATTCAGCACTACAAGGGTGTGTGCCACGTCTTCGTAGACCGCGCCGCGCACCTCGACGACGCCGTGGAGATCTGCCTGAACGCGAAGGTCCAGCGTCCGGGCGTGTGCAACGCGATGGAGACTCTGCTCGTGCACGCCGACGTCGCCGACGCCTTCCTGCCCCGGGTCGCCGCGGCGCTCACCCGCGCGGGGGTCGAGCTGAGGGGCTGCCCGCGCACCTGCGCGCTGGTGCCCGAGGCCAGCGCTGCGGACGACACGGACTGGGCGGCCGAGTACCTCGACCTGGTCCTCGCCGTGCGGGTCGTCGACGATCTCGACGCCGCCGTCGCGCACATCGAGCGGTGGGGCTCGGACCACACCGAGTCCATCGTCTCTCAGGACTACGGCGCGGTGAACCGATTCCTCGCCGAGGTCAACAGCGCGGTCGTGATGGCAAACGCCTCGACCCGCTTCGCGGATGGCGCCCAGCTCGGTCTGGGCGCGGAGATCGGCATCAGCACCAGCCGGTTGCACGCCTACGGCCCCATGGGCGCGCGGGAGCTCACGACCCAGAAGTTCGTCGTCTACGGGTCCGGCCATGTCCGCACTTGAGCGACGGGAGGCCTGAAGGACATTGATGGAAGACACCTCGATCCGGGATTTCGCCCTCTTCATTGCGGACACACTCGCCGACAAGAAGGCGCACGACATCAACGTGCTCGACGTCGGTGACCTCGTCGGCTACGCCGCCTACTTCGTCGTCTGCGCGGGTCGCAGTGACCGCCAGGTCAAGGCGCTCGCGGACTGGGTCCAGCGGCACGCGCGGGACGTCCAGCAGCGGCGACCCCTGGGCGTCGAGGGGGTCGAACGGGGTCAATGGGCCCTGCTCGACTTCGGCGACGTCGTCGTGCACGTCTTCCGCGAGCAGGAGCGCGCCTTTTATGACCTCGAGGGGCTTTGGGAGGACGCGCCGCGTGTCCCCTGGACCCCCCCGGAGCCGGTGCGCCCCGCGGCGCAGGCCTGAGCGCGTCGGCTCGGCGCGCGGCGTGCGGGTCGTCGTCGCGGCCGTCGGTCGAGTCAAGACGCCGCACTTTCGCGCCGCGTGCGCCGAGTACGAGGGGCGCCTCGAACGTGCGTTGCCGGGCGTGACCTTCGAGGTCCTCGAGGTGAAGGACGCCGCCCGGACCGGCGGCTCGGCGGCGCGCTGGAAGGCCCAGGAGGGCGTCGCGCTGCTCGGGTGCATGCCGCCCGGCGCGCGCCTCGTCGCCCTCGACGAGCGTGGCACACCGCGCACCTCACGCGCGTTCGCGGAGTGGCTCGGGCGTCAGCGTGACACGGCCGTGCCCGCGGTGTGCTTCCTGCTCGGCGGTCCCGATGGACTCGACGCCCCGTTGCGCGAGCGCGCCCACGAGGTGCTCTCCTTCGGGCCGGCGACTCTGCCCCACGAGCTCGCGCGGGTGGTCCTGCTCGAACAGCTCTACCGCGCGACGAGCATCCTCACGGGCGGGCCGTACCACCGGGACTGAACGCCCCGGGTCCTCATTCGTCCTCGTCGTCCTCGTCGTCGCGCTGGTTGACGTGGCCCTTCTCGTAGTCGGTGATGCCGTACCGCTTGAGCAGCCGACGGAAGTTCGCGCGCTCGACCTGCGCATGTCGCGCCGAGGCGGACACGTTCTTGTAGCGGCGCATCAGGCCGAGCAAGTACGCGACCCGAAAGGAAGTTTCGGCGCGCTCCATGGCCTCGCGCATCGGCAACTCCAGATCGACCTGCCCGACCACGGGATCGACGGCCAGGCCCGCGCCCTCGCGGGTGCCGAACTCCGCGGGGAGCGACCGCTCGCTCAGCTCCGTGCCCGACTCGAAGATGACCGCCCGCTCGATGGCGTTGTCGAGCTCGCGGATGTTGCCCTTGTAGTCGTGGGCCCGCAGGATCTCCATGCAGCGCGCGGCGATGTTCTTCAGGTCCTTGCCGTTGCGCGCCGCGTGCCGCCGCAGGAAGTGGTACGCGAGGCGCGGCACGTCGTCGCGCCGCTCGTTGAGGCCCGGCAGCCGTACCTCGACCACCCGCAGACGGAAGTAGAGGTCCTCGCGGAAGCGCCCGCCTTGAACCTGCGTCGGCAGGTCGGCGTTCGTCGCCGCGATGATCCGAACGTCGACTTTCGTGTCGCGGGTGTCGCCCACGCGGCGAACGACCTGGTCGGAGATGACCTTCAGGAGCTGCTGCTGGGCGTCGAGGTGCAGGTTGCCGATCTCGTCCAGGAAGATGGTGCCGCCGTCCGCGGCGTGAAAGAGGCCGTCCTTGTCCGCGAAGGCCGTGCTGTGCGCGCCCTTCTTGTGCCCGAAGAGCTCGGAGCTCATCAGCTCTTTGCTGAGCACGCCGCAGTCCACGTGCATGAACGGCCCGTCCTTGCGCGGGCTGCGGTCGTGAATCGAGCGTGCGATGGCGCTCTTGCCGGCACCCGTGGGCCCCGTGATCAGCACGTTCGAGCTCGCCCGCGCCACCTGGGCCACGAGGCTCATGACCGGCTTCATCGAGGTCGACACGCTGTCGATCAGGGCGCTGTTCGGCGCCGCGTCGACCTGCTGCCGCAGGGCCACGTTCTCGTCGTGCAGCCGCTTCACACGCGCCGCCTGACGCACCCGATTCACGCACTCCTCGATCTCGACGAAGGGCTTCGTCAGGTAGTCGAACGCGCCCTCCTTCATGGCGCGCACCGCGTCCTGGATGCTGCCCTTGCCGGTCATGACGATGACCTCGACCTCGGGCCGCGCCGCTTTGATGCGCTTGAGCAGCTCCATGCCGTCGATGCCGGGCATCATCACATCGGTGACGACGACGTCGATCTTGTGGGCCTGCAACGCCTGCAGCGCCTCTTGAGCGCTGCTGCACGTCGCGACCTCGAACTCGTCACGACGCAGCATGACGGTCCAGACCTTGAGAATGACGGGCTCGTCGTCGACGACCAGGACCCGAATGGTCGTGGTCGGCGTCGGAGCGGGCGCCGGGGCGCGGGCGTTCATGGAGCCCTCCTGTCGGGCACGCCGGTCGCGGGATGGGCGACCGGCAGGTGAATCGTGAAGCAGGCGCCGCCCTCGGGCGATCCGCCGAGCTCGAGCTGGCCGCCGTGGTCGCGCACCACGTTGCGGACGATCGTGAGTCCGAGTCCGGTGCCGCTCTTGTTGGTGGCCTTGGTCGTGAAAAAAGGCTCGAAGACCCGCTCGCGCAGATGTGCGGGGATGCCGGGCCCGTTGTCCTCGACGACGATGCGGACCCTACGGCCGTCGGGCTCCACGCCCGCCCGAATCCGCAACACGCCCCCGGGGGACATCGCCTGCACGGCGTTGCTGACCAGGTTGAGGAAGACCGACTTCAGCGCGTCGGAGTTGCCGAGGACCTCGGGCAGCCGTTGCTCGAAGTCGAGCTCGAGCTTCATGTCGCGGAAGGACTTCTGGCTCACGGTCACGAGCCGAACGCAGCTGTCGACGACCTCGGCGAGGTCCACCGGCGAGTACTCCAGCGTCGCACCGGGGCGGGCGAAGTCGAGCAACGCCTGCACGATGAACTTGCAGCGCTCGGCCGAGGACTCGATCTCGGAGGCGAGGGACTGCGTCTCGTCCGCGCCCATGCCCGTGCCCCGCGCGAGGATTTGACTGAAGGTGAGGATGCCCGTGAGGGGGTTGTTCAGCTCGTGGGCGACACACCCTGCGAGCTCGCCGATGGCGGCGACCTTCTCCAGCAGGATGACCTGCCGCTGAAGCGCACGTTGTTTGGTGATGTCTTCGTATTGGCAAACACTGAAAGCGCTGCCGCCGGCCTCGCTCTCGGGCTCCGACGAAGGCCACGCCGTGACCCGCCACACCCGGCCGGTGGCGTCTTCGTCGAGTTCCA
The DNA here is from genome assembly GCA_049318805.1 of Bradymonadia bacterium. GTDB lineage: Bacteria > Myxococcota_A > Bradymonadia > UBA7976 > UBA1532 > CANLBD01. The sequence goes on along the minus strand of JBMOFP010000048.1, from coordinate 303 downwards.
CGGCGGCCCCCGGCTCCGGTCGATGGCCCGACGCCACGACCGGACAGCCGGGACAAGGGGCGTCTCGCCCGAAGAGGGCCTCGTGGCAGCGGCGCCCCATCAGGCTGCGGATCTCCGTGCCGGCCGCGTTCGCCGCCGCCAGGTTCGCGCGGCCGATGCGGAGCTGGTCATCGACCAGCGTCAGCGGGTCCGAGATGGCGTCGAAGGTGCGGCGCCACGCATGGGAGGCGCGCTGCAAGTCCTGGGTGCGGGTCTGGACCTTGGCCTCGACCTTTTTGAGCCAATTGCCGTCGCGGAGCGTGT